>CAZEAQ010000145.1:0-4173 GCA_964510145.1 uncultured Bordetella sp. | reverse complement strand
TGGTTATTGGGGGTTGGTCAACGCTGGCACTACCGAACAGAAACGGCCAAAGAGGTGCAGAAACTAACTTTCAGAGAGCCCGTAACAGACGAAGTTTCTGTCGTCGAAAAAGCTAAGGCGCTATTGAAATACTCCTCCGCTAAAGCAATAGCCTTGATGAAGGGGGGCGAAATAGTTTGGGCGGGTTACAACGAGCCTGCGAATTCACGTTCCGTTTTTCTGAGCTTCAGTGTGGGGAAAACTGTAACGGCGATGGCAGTAGGAAGGGCAATTTGTTCAGGCAAGCTATCTTTGAATACCACGGCTGAGTCGCTTGTGCCTGAACTGAGGGGGACTGATTTAGGTCTGGCAAATGTTCACCAACTGATGGCGATGAGTTCAGGTACGCCAGCGATTAATCGAGACACTTCTGTCATGTCCAGAGAGCAAGAGCAAGACATGCGACTTGGCAAAATTAGTTTGCTCGATATTTTGAAGACACCTAGAGTTAGCGATGCAGAAAAGGGGTTCTTCGGGAGTAAACGAAAACCTGGCGAATCGTTTGACTATCACAGCACAGATCCGATGCTTTTAGGCGTCATGCTTAATCGAGCGACGGGTATGCCTTATGTGAAATGGGTGGAGAAAGAGGTGTTAATCCCCGCGGGCATAGCGAGCGTAGCCATCATTGGACAAGACCATTTTGGTTACGGCATGTCTGACGGCAACGTGCGAATGACTTTAGAAGACTGGGCGCGCTTTGCTTGGTGGGTGAAGCGACATGAAAACGAAACAGGCTGTTTCGCAGATTTTGTAAGACAGGCTTCTCGCACACAAATAGTCAATTCGATTAAACGAGAAGGAAAATCGTTTGATGGTTATGGCTACCTAACTTGGACAGAAAATAATCGTTTAAAAGACAGTTATTGGGCGTCTGGATATGGTGGGCAACGTATTGCGTGGAATCACAGAAACCAACGCATGTTGATTGCATTTTCAAATGTAGAAAACTACATGGACGATTTGTATTGGTTGTATCGAGATTGGGCTAATTTGCCTGATTGATCTTAACGATTTTTAAATACAACGCTATGGATGACGCGATATGAAGTCGAGCATGGCGTTGAAAAACGAATTTCTTGCCGCTTCACTTGCGCCTAGTGATGCACCTAATGTTTGTCCGCTGCCCCAAGTGGCTTGACGTCTGACGAGTGGTCCAAAAAAAGCACTGTGTGCCATGTCATCAAAGTAAATAACTTCGATATTTCCTCCATTTTTCTTGACGGTTTCTACCCAGTCCAATGCGGTGGGAATGCGTTTGCCTGGGGTTTGTGTGTTGCATTCATTTGCGCTCCCTTTGGGGACGCCTTCGAACACAATATTCAGTCGGCAATCGTCACTCAATGTCCAGCGTTTGCCGTTCGGGTCGGCGTTGCCAAAGTCGTCGAGTTTGCCGAACGCCAATTGAACGGGTACTTTAATTTCGTTGGGTAATCCCAAGCCAATTGGCGTCACGCCCTCTGAGATGATGCCTTTGACATGAGCCGGATCGACAACCCCCGCTAAGTTGGCCACCACGCTTGCGCCATTCGAAATGCCAAATAGATAGATCTTGCTGTTGTCAATATCGTCGCGCTTGGCTGCCCAGCGATAGGCTGCTAATGCGGTGGTGTAAATCATTCGTTGACGTGCTTCGTTGGTAACCGAGCGTGCCCAAAAAAGTGATGTGCGTCCACTCAGACCTTGCATGGCGTAAGCGTCGAAAGTTAGTGTTGCCATGCCGTGACGAAAAAAAGCTTCGTCAGAAGCCAGTACATCGCCAATGCCGCCGCCACCATGCACGCTAATCATGAGGGGTGGTTTTTTTGCGCCTGCTGGAATTCGAAATTTAACTTGTGGCTCGCAAGGGTCAAAACCGCCAAGTCGTCCATTGATCGTGAAGAAATTAGCCCGTAAGCTCACCAGCTCAACAGTACCGCGCTCACTGGGCAAGCAATCAACTTTGCTGTCGGCCCAAACAACATTTGTGATGTGTAACAAGACACAAAGAAATACAGTCAACAAAGTGCGCATGCGAACTCCTGATCGATTGAGCTAACAAGAGCATACGCATAATTAGGAGAGGAATCTATATGGACGCTCGTGAGCTGGAGGAAAAGATTTTGCCAATGCGTTTAATTCTGAAATTGTTTATCTCTCTTGCGTGCTTTTTGATGACAGGCTGTGAGAGCTTGCGGCCTACGGAAAACAATTATTCAAAAATTTCTGCGCCGATTGCCAATCCAATTCCATTGACTGAAGAAGTCTTAAGAATGGCAAGAGATGCTGGACTTGGGCAGCCGCAGGCACAGATTCCAGGGCTAGATGGCAAAGGACGGCTCTACGCGAGTTGGACTCCGCAGCCTAACGTGCGTCAAAGCCCAACTTTTGTGGTGTTGCATGGCGGGCATGGATGGGGCTCTTGGGATTTTGAGACAGCTCGTCTTCTGCGTCAAAAATATTCTGCCAATATCTTGGTGCTAGATAGCTATGCGTCGCGAGGCGAGCTAAATAATTGGAATCGTTTTGGCAAAGGGCTAGGTGCAAATACGCGAATGTTTGATGTAGTGGCTGCTGGACGTTGGCTAATTCATCAAGGCACTGATCCGCAAAGAACCTATTTGATTGGTGGCAGTCAGGGTGGATGGGCCATCTTGAGAGCGTTGACGGATGAGCTTGAAATTAAAGAGATGGTCAAGCCGTTGGTCAGGGCTGGGATAGCTGTTTATCCGGTTTGTCAGTCTTGGTTCAAGCGTCAAGGCGCAACAGAAATTGAAATGCCAAATCTGGCGCCGTATCACAGCCCAGTTATTCTTTTCTCTGGAGGCAAAGATGCAGACAGGCCTGCGAATGATTGCGAGCCAAAGGTGACTAAAGAGGTCTTTAAGTGGATTGAGTTTGCAGATGCAACGCACGCTTGGGACTTGCCAAATCGCGGCGTGGGTAAAAAAGCAATAGATGGTGAATGCCAAAAATCAGGCAGTGGAGTATTCACCATGTGCCGAAACGATCAATACACAGAGGCCATGTATACGCAGATCGATGCGTTTTTAAAGTCTCATGGACTTTAGAGGTTTTCGTTTTCAACGATCAAGTCGACGGCGAGACGTCTGGCCCGCTTATCCACGTAATAGCCACCGAATTCGGTGTAACGCAGTACGTGTTGTTTACAGCGCTCACATGCCAGCACATCGCATCGGTTGTACGGAAAAAACTTTAAAGCGACCGGCGCATCTGGCGAGTCGTAACGGGTGCCGTTGGGGTGATGCTCTTCAAACGTGGGTTCACTAACATCTGGGTGCCGCAGCGTTGCAGCAAGCGTCATTTGCTGCTCAGGCCATTCGGTATCGGTCACGCTTTCCCAGCCTGCACATCGCTGCAGGGCGCATTCGCAAGCACTTGAAGGCTGATCGGCTAACTTGCGAAGGCTTGTTGCGTTGTCAATAAATGGTGTTGCGTTCATAGATGAAAAAGCCCCGCTTGGCGGGGCTTTGAAGTGCGTGAGCGTCAATTACTTGCGCTTGGCCAATGGCTCGACATTGCGATGTGCATTGCCGGTGAACAACTGGCGTGGACGACCAATTTTGTATTCTGGGTCGCTGATCATTTCGTTCAATTGAGCAATCCAGCCGACAGTGCGAGCCAAGGCAAAGATACCGGTGAACAAGTTCACTGGAATGCCAATCGCGCGTTGCACGATGCCAGAGTAAAAGTCGACGTTGGGGTAGAGCTTGCGGCTGACGAAGTATTCGTCTTCTAAAGCAATCTTTTCCAAAGCTTTGGCCAACTTGAAGAGTGGGTCGTTTTCTAAGCCGAGTTCTTTCAAGACTTCGTCGCAAGTTTCTTGCATCAACTTGGCGCGTGGGTCGTAGTTTTTGTAAACGCGGTGACCAAAACCCATCAGCTTGACGCCAGAGTTTTTGTCTTTCACTTTCTCCATGAACTCGCCCACTTTTGAGACGCCGCCCATGGCTTGAATTTCTTCCAACATGTTCAAGCATGCTTCGTTGGCACCGCCGTGAGCAGGGCCCCACAAACAAGCCACACCAGCTGCAATGGCTGCGAAGGGGTTGGTGCCTGACGAACCGCACAAACGCACAGTCGATGTCGACGCGTTTTGCTCGTGGTCTGCGTGCAAGATGAAGATGCGGTCCA
>CAZEAQ010000144.1:0-4198 GCA_964510145.1 uncultured Bordetella sp. | reverse complement strand
TCAACACCGAGGGTTACTCGCGTCAAGACGTGGTGTTGAAAGACTCAGCGCCTAAACAAATGGCGAGCATGTACGTCGGTACAGGCGTATTGCTGCAAAACATCAAACGTCAATACGACGCATTTGCTGAATCAAATTTGCGCAACAGCGCGAGCGATTTGTCGACCCAAAAGCCAATGGTTGAATACGCCAAGCGCGTGATGGACATCATGGGTGACAAGAGCGTGGGTTTGAGCTCCGCGTTTGATGACTTTTTTGCCGCTGCAGGTGCTTTGTCTGCAGACCCTGCATCGACGGTGCAACGCACGAGCTTTTTAAGAAGTGCCGATGGCGTGGCTTCTCGCTTTGGCGAGTTGTCTAAACAACTTGAGTTGATTGCGACTGAAACCCGCGAAGGTCTCTCCAGTGCCGCATCGCAAGTCAACACATTGACCAGTCAGTTGGCTTTGATTAACCAAGGTTTGACAAAGTCACCCACGTTAGAAGGTCAACCGGCTGAGTTGTTAGACCGTCGCGATTTAACGCTTCGCCAACTCTCCGATTTAGTTCGCATTAAAACCAGCTTCAGCGCCAACGGCATTGTGAAAGTGAGCTTGGGCGCCACGCTGACGCAAGGCGTGGTGGTGGACGGCAACAAAGCGCGACCCATCGGTGTGAACACCGAGGTCAAAGACAAAGCTGAATTGGTGCTCGACCCCTATGGCTCAACCGAATCTTTGGCGAGCGCCAGTGGCGGCACGATTGGTGGCTATCAAAGTTTTACCAGCCAAGTCTTAGAACCTGCGCAGAAAAACTTAAGTGCATTGGCCCAAACCTTCGCGAGCGAAACCAATGTGATTCAGCGTAACGGTATCGACGGTTACGGACAAATGGGCCAAGATTTATTTGGCTTTGCGCCCGACGCCAGTAACGAAGCTGCAGGCATTCGTTTATTGCTCGGGGATGGAATGCGTGTGGCCACGGCGGGTCAGTTCCGCGTGAGCGAAGGCAACACCAACATCACCACCACGCGTGCCACCGTGAAGTTCACGGACACCACGGCGAAAACTGCACTGAGCAATTCGCAATTGGTGAACAACCCCAACGCCACAGCGGGGCTGACATTTAAGGTGGACGGCGCAAACGTCTACACCCCTGTGACAACTTTGTCTGCAGGCGTCAAAGCAGCGTTCTACATGGACCAAGCTGAGCCTGGACAACAGCTTCAAGTGTTGACGCGCGATGGTCGTCAATTGCTAGGTCAGGCACTCACGGAGACTGAGAAATTTCAGTTGTTCAAGCCTGTCAATGGCTTTGCGGCTAATGCAAATTACAGCGACACCTATTTAAATCAATCCGGTAGCAAAGCCTATCGTGGGATTGATATGTTCTATGGTGCCAAGGCCGAAGTTTTGTACACGCAAAATTTTGATTCTTATGGCGCTGCGGGCATTCCACAGCCTTTGCCTGCATCGATGGAAACGTCGCGTATTTCATCCAGCGACGCCAAAATACCGGCCGGTGCGATTGTTGTGAATGGCGTTGCTTTGTCAGCGTTTAATCCCGTTTCAGACACCGAAATTGTTATTTCTGGACCGAAAGTGGGAGACATTCCTACTCCCTTTGCTTTTCAAGCAATGGTGGGCGGACAAATGGTGAGCACCTTGGTGACTGAGGCCGACACCTCAGATCTCGCATCGGTTGCGACAGCCTTGAACAACTCGTTGCAAGGGCAGGGCATGTTTGCGTCGGTCATCAATAACGGAGCAGATATCCGCATTGTCGATAGCAAGGGACGCGATATCAGTGGTGTAAAACTGGTTCCTCAGTCGACCGACTTTGGTGCGAGCGAGGGCAATGTTCGTGTGTTTTCTGCTGCTGCCCAAGTCGCCAATTGGTTGAATGGCAATTCGCAAGCCACGATTGTGAATCCGAGTTTTGGCTTAGATCCAAACCCTGGATTTTCAAAGTTCAACGCAACCATTGGTGGTGTGTCATATGAACTAACACCCACGACTGCAACCGACTTAGACGGCTTGGCCGCTGAATTACAAGCTCAATTCCGCGCACAAGATAAAAGCGCTGATATCAGTGTGGTGGTGGACGGTACGCATTTAAAAATTACCGATCAGCAAGGTCGTGCCTTCAAAGATTTCTCTTTGACAGTGGCCGATCCTGCGTCGTTGGCGAATGTGGGCACGGTTGAAATTGTGAACAGCAATGTGTCGCAGACCAATATGCGCGCAGAGGTGTTCTCTGAAATTCGTGTGCCCACCACGCAAATTGATTTATCAAAACCGCTGATGATCAACAACCAGGCAATTTCTGGTTACAACAGCGTCAACCAACTCATTGAAGCCATCAACACTTCTAATGTGGGCGTTCATGCAGGTATCGGTAGCAATGGTGAGTTTGTTTTAAGCGATCCGTTAGGTAGCCCCATTCGTATCAACGGTTCACCCGAAGGCAATGCGCTCAATTTGCAGCCGACCACCTACAGCGGACAGGTTCGCATGGTTCAAGTCGTGCGCGATATGCGCATTGCGGCAACAGATGTGAATTTTGAGAAACCACTGCAGCTCAATCAAGTTAGCCTCAGTGAGGCCGCTTACGACTTTCCAGTCGATCATTTAAGCGACTACGAAATTTCATTTGGCTATCCGCCACAGTCTGTATCGGCAGCAAATGTTGAAGATTTAGCCGCTGCATTAAGAAGCAATGAAAAATTTGCAGCGTCCTATGACGTGAAGGTGAAAGATCAACGACTCATCATCAGTCCACTCGATGGTGGCGTGACTGATGCGGATCTTGACAACACCTTCACCGTCAAAACAGACAATGTGTTTTTGTCGCCACAAACACAAATCAAAACGCTCGATGATTTCGTGAAACGAATCAACAGCAAAAGCCAAGACACAGGCGTCGTGGCTGAGATGGATTTGAACGGCGACTTGAAACTCAGCACAACCGATGCAAAAGGTATTCGCAGTATTTCGATCGGACCGGGTAAAGATTCGCTAGGCAATTACCCATCGAACGCCTTGGGTTTACCGCCCATGGACTACGACGCTACAGAGCGCTTGAAGCGTCATCTGACGAACCCTGATTTCCAATCGGATATTCGTATCTCATTTGGTAGCTATGGTGATCCAGCTAAGTTTGGAGACCCAGCAGACTTGTCCAAGATAGGTTTGCGCACCGGTGCTTATATTGAAAATGGTTGTCCGGATGATTTGCTGTTATTTGTCACGGGCAAAGGCTCGGCGAATGTGGCTGTTGGTTTTCAGGGTAAGCCTGACAACATGCGCGACAGTCTGCGTGCGCAGTCATTGACCATCAAGTTCACCGCAGCAGACCGCTACACCATTACCGACAGCAAAACAGGCACGCAGTTGGCCGATCGTTATTACGACCCCTCTGTGATCGAGCCCATTGTTGACTTTCAAGGTTTAGAAATTAAATTGAGCCATGCACCCTCTGTGGGCGATAGCTATAAGGTGGACGGCAACTTTGATGGCTTGGGTAACAACGTCAACATGCTCGACATGGTGGACTTGAATAAAAAGCCCACGGCCAACGGCAAGACCATCGCGAACACCTATATCGATCAAATTAACAACGTCGGTAATTTGGCGCAACAAGCCATCATCACGCAACAAGCGTTGACGGTGGTGAATGACCAAGCGATTGCAGCGCGCGACAAAGTGTCAGGCGTGAATTTGGACGATGAGGCAGCAGCTTTGATTCGCTATCAACAAGCCTATCAAGCTTGCGCTAAAGCGTTGCAAGTGTCTGGACAGTTGTTTGATGCAATCGTTCAGATTCGCTGATAAAGGGACATTACTATGAAAATTTCAACGACTCTTTATTTCGACCGCGCGACTCAGCAGCTGGGTAACGTGCAAGGTAATTTGGCCAAAACGCAAGAACAGCTGTCGACAGGTTTGCAGATTGTGAAACCGAGTGACGCGCCAGACAAAGCCTCGCTGGTGACACGATTGGAGTCGGAGTTATCGCGTCAAACTGGCTATCAAGATATTTTGAAGGCGGTGAACGTTCGGTTAACGGCTGAAGAAACGGCGCTTAAAAATACAAGCGATGTGATGTTTCGTATCAAAGAGTTAGCTGTGCAAGCAGCCAACGACACCTTGAGTGCGGATGACCGTAAAAGCGTTGGGCTCGAGCTGAATTCTTTGCGTGAGCAAATTTTGAGTTTGGC
>CAZEAQ010000143.1:0-4209 GCA_964510145.1 uncultured Bordetella sp. | reverse complement strand
GCATGAATCAAATCAAAGTGCAACAGATGTTGGACCGCGTTGGGTTCAAGTAACTAACACGCATCGATTGATCGATGCGGATGTTCATTTAAAACAGCCAGCCACTCACGCCCTCGGGTTGTAGATAGCCAGCCATTGATCAGGCACTTCGCCTGCAACCATTCAATGTTGGAATTCACATGTCACGACCGAAGGCGGCTTCTCTGCGCCCTACACAAACACGTTTGCAAGAAATCGACGCTTCTTGTGAAGCTGACCTGAGCCATCACAAACTCATTCCTATAACGGCGCTCATGCTGTTGGGTTCTTTTGGCATCACGGAATTGGCGCATGCACAGGCTATCGAAAACCTCGACACCGAACGAACACTGAAGACCGTGACGGTTAGAGATTCGCAAGACCCTAATTGGTCAAAAGAGAGTTTGCTGGTGAAACAAACGGGCATTGCGAAGGGCCATCAATCTATTAAAGATATTCCACAAACCGTCACAGTGATGACCGAGAAGCTTTTGGCCGATCGAAATTACGACGACTTTCGCGAAGTCTTAAAAGCAACCGCTGGCATCACATTTCAAGCGGGCGAAACGGGGGAAGAAGATGTGCGTATGCGCGGTTTTTCGCTTGGCCAAGCAGGTGACATTTATGTAGATGGCTTGCGGGATGCACCCTTAATTGAGCGCGACACATTCAACACAGATCGCGTTGAAATTCTCAAAGGTTCCGCCTCCATGCTGTTTGGTCGGGGGTCTACGGGCGGCATCGTGAATCAAGTTAACAAGCAGCCGTTTTTGATGGACCAACACGAAACTAACGTCACGCTCGGCAGTGGACAAATGCGTCGCATCACCGGTGATTTCAACTTACAAACGAGCGCGTCATCCGCTTTTCGCATGAACGTGATGACTCACCAAGCCGATAACTGGGGGGCAAAGGTCGACAAAAAAGGCGTGGCGCCTACGTACCGATGGGACATTGGAGAGCGAGATGAATACACCGTCGGGCTGTATCACCTTGAAACCAATGGGCAACCTCTTTACAACCACCCTTGGTTAATCAATAACGGCAACACGATTGCCAGCAACAACAGTGTGGGCATGATTTCGCCAACACTCGATGCAAAAAATTACTACGGCTTGTCCAGCGACTACTTGCGCACATCGACGAGTTACGGAACCCTCAGCCATACGCACAGATTTGATCAGGAGAGCGAACTCAAAACAACGTTGCGGTACGGGCGATATGAGCGCGATTTATTGGCGAGCGCAGTTCGATTCAGTGTCGCCACCGATCTGGCGGCGTTAAGCGACAAAACCGCGCTCACACGCAGTTTCAAAGCACGTCGTGGTGAGAGTCATGTGTTGCAACTGCAAAGTGACTTCAACAACAGCTTTCAATGGTTGGGCTTAAAACACAGCGTGCTTAGCGGGTTGGACATGGGTCACGAGCAAGCCCGGCGCAACAACAGCGCCACGGCAGGCTTACCCGCCAATATTGGCACTTGGGTTGGCACGCCGAACGATGGCGCGGCCATTGTTGACACGAGGGCTGTTGCAATGAATGACTTCAGCACCAAAAACTTAGGGCTTTACACACAAGACACGTTGAGTTTGACCGAACAATTCAAGCTTGTTGCCGGCGTTCGTTTAGACCATTTCAATGCGCAATATCAAGACGTCAACAACAACCGCTTTGACATGAGTCACAACTTGTGGAGCCCGCGTCTAGGCGCACTTTGGCAACCCACGGACACGGCCTCTTACTACGCCTCATACGGCACGTCTTACAACACATCTGGCGACACCTATCAATACGCGCTAGGCAGTTACGCAGCAGGAAGCGTTAACGCGAAAACGGCGAATACTGCGCCAGAAAAAAGTCGAAACATTGAGCTCGGAAGTAAATTCGAAGTGTTCGACAAACGTGGGTTGCTAGGTGTTGCTCTTTTTAGGTCCGAGAAATACAACGAACGAAATACTGACGCAGATACTGCTGCAACGCAAATGTTGCTGTCTGGCAAACGGCACGCGACGGGCATGGAAATTAACTTTGCGGGACGCATCACACCCGCTTGGGAAGTTTTTTACAACCACACCTGGATTCCTAGTGCACGCATCGACAACAGCAACATCGTGAGCGGTGCGTCACAGCAAGTAGGCGATCGACCCGCATTGACGCCTAAGCACAGCGCCAGCGCTTGGAGCACATATCGACTGTCGCCCACTTGGCGCATAGGCGGTGGCTTGAACTACAGGGGAGAACAAACACCCGATCAAAACCGCAACGTCACCGCGCCCGCCTTCACCACCGTCGACGCCATGGCGGAATTGGCCTTGACCGACAGCGCCTTGGTCAAGCTCAACATCTCGAACCTAACCAACAAACTTTATGCCGACGCTCTTTATCGGGGCTTTTACACCCCCGGTGCACCGCGAAGAATAGAGCTCAGTTTGAAGTCACTGTTTTAAAGCAAACGCCTATGTTGTTACATCTAAAAAGTTTATTGACCGCGGATGAACTCGTGGCGGTTCACACCATTTTGAACAACCATGCACCTTGGGTAGACGGCAGAAATAGTGCAGGCGCACAAGCTTCGCCTCAAAAAAATAACCAACAGTTGTTGCAAGACAGCACGCATGCACAACAGCTTCAGGCAATTGTTTTGAAGGCTTTAAAGCGTGACGCGTTATTTTTTTCAGCGGCATTGCCGCGCAAAATTTTTAACCCCTTATTCAATCGCTATCAAGGCGATCACAACGCTTATGGCGCCCATGTGGACGGCGCTATCTTGTTTTCAAAGGCCACTCAAGAATGGGTTCGCAGCGATGTGTCTTGCACCCTTTTTCTCAGCGACCCGACCAACTATGACGGTGGAGAGCTGTGTGTACAAGACACCTTTGGCAGTCGCAGCTTCAAATTTGCAGCGGGTGACGCGGTGCTTTATCCGGGTACCAGCGTGCACGAGGTAACGCCTGTTACGCGCGGTGAGCGTATCGCTAGCTTTTTTTGGATCGAAAGCATGGTGCGTAGCGATGAACAGCGTCGCACCCTGTTTGAACTCGATACAAATTTACTCAAGCTTCGAGCGCAATTTGGCGAAACACCCGAGACCATTGCACTCACGGGCATCTATCACAACCTGCTTCGGCAATGGGCGCACGCATGACCCATTCGACCCCACTGCCGCAAAGCTTGCCGGCTTACGCCACGCGCGCGCGTGAGGTTTTATCGTCTGAGGCTTGGGCTTATTTCAATAGCGGAGCCGCTGACGAAATAACGGCCGCAAAGAATGTTCAAGCGTGGCAATCTTGGTCGCTGCTACCTCGCGTGTTACAGGATTTAAGACATGGCGACACCCGTTGTCGTTTGCTGGACCGTTCATGGTCGACGCCGATTTTGATTGCGCCTATGGCCCATCAAGCTTGGGCACACGCCTTGGGCGAACAAGCCACTGCGCTTGCCGCTTGTAGCCTCGGGTGTGGTTTTGTTTTGAGCCAACACAGCCATACACACCTGGCGCAAATTGCCCACTTGGTGCTGCCAGAAACGCAACGCGGCCCTCTCTGGTTTCAAATCGCGGAGGGTTGCGACCGAGGATTTTTACGCGAACTCATCACGCAAATTCGCCATGCGGGTTATGAATCCTTGGTGCTCAGTGTGGATGCGCCTGTGCAGGGCAGCCGTGACCGCATGCGCGAGTTGGGCGTTCGAATTCCCGCACACCTCAACACGCCTCACTGGCGTAACGCCACGCCATCAAAAAAAGGCTTATGTAACGGCCATGTCGAAAACGCTTGGCGATGGGACGATGTGCAGTGGCTTCAAGCCGAAGCACAACTTCCGTTGCTCCTGAAAGGAATAACGCATCCTCTAGACGCCCAACAAGCCGCAAAGCTTGGCATTGACGGCGTGATCGTGAGCAACCATGGAGGCCGCGTGTTGGACACGCAAGTTTCGACAGCCCATCAACTCCCTCTCATCGCCGAAGCGTTGCAGGGTGACGCCGCATTGCTAGTTGACGGAGGAATACGTCGTGGCAGCGATATCTTTAAAGCCATCGCGTTAGGCGCACAAGCCGTTCTTGTGGGTCGACCCTGTTTGTATGGCCTTGCCATTGCAGGGGCTCAAGGTGTCGCGCATGTTTTACGGTTGTTGCGAGATGAGCTAGAGATGACGATGGCTCTTTGTGGCTGCCGCAACCTGAACAGCATC
>CAZEAQ010000142.1:0-4343 GCA_964510145.1 uncultured Bordetella sp. | reverse complement strand
ACCAGCCCGGTGTGATTTATGCCGCCGGGGGTGCCACCACTATTTGGGTCGATTTTCCGAATCAAAAAGCGATTGACTTACCCGATTGGCTGCGGCAAATCGTGACGCCAGATTGACCGTTATTTTTATTTTTGCTTAGGTACACGACCCATGGTGTAGAACTCGGGGTTGGGCATCATGTTGCTAAAGCTGGCCATGCGGTTACTCAGGCCAAAGAACGCGGTGATGGCAGCAATGTCCCAAATATCTTCGTCATTGAACCCGTGCGCATGGAGTGGCGCAAAGTCGGCATCGGTAATCTGGTCGCTGTGTTGGCAGACTTTCATGGCGAAGTCGAGCATCGCGTGTTGACGCGGCGTGATATCTGCCTTGCGGTAATTCACAGCCACTTGGTCTGCCACTAGCGGTTTCTTTTCGTAAATACGCAAAATTGCCCCGTGCGCAACAACGCAATACAAACAATTGTTGGCTGCACTGGTGGTGGTCACAATCATTTCTCGGTCGCCCTTGGTCAGGTTGCTCTCTCTGCCCACAGATTCAGGGACCATCAGCGCGTCGTGATACGCAAAAAAAGCGCGCCATTCTGCGGGGCGCCTCGCAAAGCCTAAGAACACGTTTGGAATAAATCCCGCTTTTTCTTGCACCTCCAAAATTTTGGCGCGAATGTCTTCGGGCAAATCTTTGAGTTCGGGGTGGGGGTAGCGGTTCATGTGGTGTCTCCAAAATTGATGATTTGAATGAATTATTTCTTAACCGACCAGCAGCTTGTGAACCAAGTCGGCCGTGGTTGAGGCTTTGTATTTGCGCATCAGTTTGGCGCGATAAATCTCCACCGTGCGATGGCTTATTTTGAGCACCTTGCCAATTTCTTTAGAGGTCATGCCCTCCATCAAAAAGGCAGCTACTTCGCGTTCCCTTGCGGTCAGTTCAGTTCGTACGGGGCGTGTGGCGCTGAGATCTTCAAAGCTCCAAATGCCTGCCTCGTGTGGCGCTGCAAGGTTGAGCGCGCGGCCGGTAACGTGACACCAAAACGGTTCGCCCTTCAAGCGCCCGTCAATGCGTTTCATCACGCGGTCGTCTGCATACAGCCCTTTTGAATTCAAGCTCAACTCAATGCGCGCGCCCGTTCTTTCGTATTCGTCTGTGCTGGGGTAGAGCACCGCAAACGATTGTCCAATCAGTTGCTCCCGTGTGGCGCCAAACATATCGCACAACCGTTGGTTGCAGTCCACCATGGCACGGTTGCGCGACAGCACCAAGCCGATGGGGGCGAGGTCAAAAGCTTGGCGGTAATCGACGGTCATGGCAGGGGTCAGTGCTTACGAAAAACTACGTATCTGGTTACGTAGTATCGTAGCGGCACTCTGTTGCACTTTTTGGAGCATCCCTTGAACAAAGTTTTTCCATCTGCTGCTGAAGCACTCAAAGACATCGTGGCTGACGGCCAATTGATGGCTGTGGGTGGCTTTGGCTTATGCGGCATCCCAGAAGCGCTGATTGATGCGCTTCGTGACTCGGGTGTCAAAGACCTCACGGTGATTTCAAACAACGCTGGCGTTGACGGATTTGGATTGGGCAAGTTACTCGAAACCCGTCAAATCAAAAAAATGATCTCTAGCTACGTCGGCGAAAACAAAGAGTTTGAGCGTCAATACCTTGCTGGTGAACTCGAATTGGAATTCACCCCGCAAGGCACATTGGCTGAAAAACTCCGTGCAGGCGGCGCTGGCATTCCAGCGTTCTTTACCAAAACGGGCGTGGGCACTTTGGTTTCTGAAGGCAAAGAGTTGCGCGAGTTTGATGGCGAAACCTATGTCATGGAGCGTTCATTGGTGCCAGAGATTTCTCTCATCAAAGCAGACGTTGCTGACCGTTCTGGCAACTTGCGATTCAACATGACGGCTCGCAACTTCAACCCCGCTGCTGCAACCGCTGGCAAGATTTGCGTGGTGGAAGTGGAGCGCATCGTGGCCACGGGTGAATTGGCCCCTGACGACATTCACTTGCCCGGCATTTATGTGCACCGCATCGTGCACAACCCCACGCCCGAGAAGCGCATTGAAAAGCGCACCACCCGCGACCGCAAAGTCTAATCAGGAGAATTCAAATGGCTTGGACTCAAGACGAAATGGCCGCACGCGCGGCAAGCGAACTGCAAGACGGTTTTTATGTGAACCTCGGCATCGGCATTCCAACACTCGTGGCTAATCACGTTCCCGATCATGTTGAAGTTTGGTTACAGAGCGAGAACGGCATGTTGGGCATTGGCCCGTTTCCCTATGAAGATGAAGTCGATGCAGACCTCATCAATGCGGGCAAACAAACCGTGACCACCATCAAAGGCTCGGCAATTTTTGGAAGCGATCAATCGTTCGCCATGATTCGCGGCGGCAAGATAAATCTTTCCATTTTGGGCGCGATGCAAGTCAGCGAAAAAGGCGATTTGGCCAACTGGATGATTCCAGGAAAGATGATCAAAGGCATGGGCGGTGCGATGGACTTGGTGGCAGGCGTCAAGCGCGTCATCATTTTGATGGAGCATGTCGCCAAGAAAAAAGATGGCACTGAAGACCTAAAAATCTTGCCCCAATGCACCTTGCCTTTAACCGGCGTGGGCGTGGTGGATCGCATCATCACTGATCTTGCTGTGATGGATGTTGTGCCCGAAGGTTTGAAAGTGATTGAACTCGCACCCGGCGTGACCCGTGAGTTTTTGCAAAGTAAAACGGGCGTCACCTTGATTTAATCAATAACGCCAACAACAAAAAAGCCACCTTTTAAGGTGGCTTTTTTACGAATGTTGTTGGAGCGGGTGATGGGAATCGAACCCACGCTATTTGCTTGGGAAGCAAAAGTTCTGCCATTGAACTACACCCGCGCACTGGTGTAAATGCGGCTTGAATTGTATCGATCGCTGCTCTAGAGTTAGCGAATGAGGCAATCTATTTGAGAGGAGGCTGCGATGAAAAAAGTGAGAAGTTTTTTATTTTTCTTGTCGTTGTTGATGCCACTTTGGGCGTTCTCGCAGAGCTGCGAAGACATCAAGGACAAAGACAAAGCCAACTATTGCCGAGCGACCACAACCAATGACAAATCTTTTTGTAAAAAAATTGGAAACGGTGATTTGTCTAATTTGTGTCTGGGAAAACTAGAAAACGACCGCAAGTACTGCCGTCGCATCACAACTGACAAAATTAAAAAACGCTGTGAAAACAGCATTCATTAAGTTTATTGAGCAAGCTTGACAGCGTGCTCCATCGCTTTGCCTGCTTGCTCAAAATAGTCGTGAGCAGTTTGGGTGGGCACTAAATATTTGGTACGGCGGTTTTTGCCTTCGTACTGCGTTTCGATCATGCCGAGCTCACGCAGTTGGTCTAACTTGCGGTGAATCGTGGCGGGCGAGGCGACATGTTGCATGGCCATTGCATCTGTCACGGTCAGGGGTTTATTTTCTGCGTGGCGAACTGCAATGATTTCTAAGATTCTTTTGGCATCTAAATCCATCACGGGCGCGTTTTCATGACCCTCCAACGCATGGATGAGGTTTAGAAAACGCAGATAAATGTTTTTAGATTCCATGTCGACTCCCTGAGGCCTTCATCTTAGGAAGGTCTTTGAAATTGTATACAGAAAAAGTCGAGAAACCCTGTAAAGCCACGAAATCCGTGGCTTTACAAAAGGATTATTTCAAGATGTCGCCCATACACAAATACTTCATTTCTAAGTATTCATCCATGCCGTGGCTGGAGCCTTCACGCCCGAGCCCAGATTGTTTGACACCCCCAAAAGGCACATGTTCCGTAGCGATTACGCCGACGTTGATTCCCACCATGCCGTACTCCAGCGCTTCGCTGACGCGGTAAATGCGGCCCACGTCGCGGCTGTAGAAATAGCTGGCTAGGCCAAATTCGGTGTTGTTGGCGGCGTCGATAGCCTCTTGATCTTTGTGGAATCTGAAGATGGGAGCGAAGGGGCCGAAAGTTTCTTCACGCGCGCACAGCATATCTGCCGTGGCATCTGAAATAACGGTGGGCTCGAAAAACTGACCGTTCATCTTGTGCCCGCCTGCAAGCAATTTGCCGCCTTTGGCAATGGCGTCTTGCACATGGCGCGCCACTTTTTCAACCGCTGCATCTTCAATCAGTGGGCCTTGCACCACACCTTCGTCAAACCCGTTGCCAACTTTGATGGCTTTCACTTTGGCTGAGAATTTTTGAACAAATTCGTCATACACAGCGTCTTGCACATAGATGCGGTTGGCACACACACACGTTTGACCCGCGTTGCGGTATTTGCTGGCCATGGCGCCTTCTACGGCGCTGTCGATGTCGGCATCGTCAAAG
>CAZEAQ010000141.1:0-4379 GCA_964510145.1 uncultured Bordetella sp. | reverse complement strand
GGACCCGCGCAAGCCACGGGTGCAAACTGTGCAATGCCATAAGTGGTGCCCTCGGCACGATGCGCTGTGCCAAATGCATCGTGAACAAAGAGGTCGCACAACGCAGCCAATTTGCGAGCCAAGTCTTCGTTGTTCTTTTTCTCGCCCTTGTTCACGCGGCAGTTCTCGAGCATCACCAATTGACCGGGGGCAACTTGCACGCCGTCTACCCAATTAGCAATGAGTGGCACCTCGCGCCCAAGCAATTCGCCCAAGCGTTTGGCAACCGGAGACAACGAGTCTTCGGGCTTGAACTCACCCTCTGTGGGGCGCCCCAAATGGCTGGTGACCATGACGGCCGCACCCGCAGCCAACGCCATTTCGATGCACGGCACTGAGGCGCGAATGCGGGTGTCCTCGGTGATGTGGCCTGCGTCGTCTTGCGGCACATTGAGGTCGGCACGAATGAAAACTCGTTTGCCTTTGGCCGAACCGTTGGCGCACAAATCAGAGAAGCGAATGACGTTCATGATGAAGAAAGAAAAGTTAAAACTGCGGGGATTTTAGAAGTTGGGGCTTGCACTAAGTTGGCACAAGACTGATTAACGATTTCAATTATTGGATTCGTGAAACTCTCGTCTCTTGTCTGTCAAATAGAAATATGGAGCGGAGATTTTCTTTATCGAATGAGTATTAATTATTTAATATATTAAAATTAAAGTAGTTCTTAAACATCATCTAGTTCGCCTGCTTAAATCCATCAATGCACTTTTGAATTCAGCGCTATTCATATTTAGAAACGAGACGCTAGGCCACTCGTTTGTCACGCCAATAAAAGTGAATGGTTTGGATATTGAGGAAACAGGATCAAAGATTTTCTTTTGACTCAACCTCAATTCTGGCGCCTATGTCATCACCGCTAAGACAGAAAACCGATCTGAATTAACTATTACTTTGACAGAAGGGAAAAATTATTACGTGTGGCAAGAGATGCAAATAGGCATTTTGAAAGCCAGAAACTCGCTTCATCAAGTTGAAGAGAGAACCGGTAAGGACGGTTTTCTGAAGTCTCAACTTCTCATAACAAGGACTTCAGAAGACGTCCTTTCTAAAACAGCAATTATCAAAAAATCTAAAAGGCCTTATGTCGAAATATTTTTACGTATTAACGTTAGTCACATTACTTTCAGCTTGTGCAACACCCACCGTTACTCAGGTAACAAAAGCCGGAGACTCAGGGCTTAGCTGCTCACAATTACTTAACGAATACTCAGACACAGATCGTTTAAAGAAAGAAGCTGAGGGTGAAAAAGGTGTAACTGGCGGCAACACGCTACGGCTTTTATTTTGGCCTGCAATTATTGGCACATATATGAACGCGAATGAAGCTATTTCGGCAACTGAAAACCGAAAAGTACACTTGCTAAACATCATGACTCAACAAAAATGCGAATTACCGCGCTAAGTTGAATTTCAAAGCCCGCATCCTGCGGGCTTTTTTTTACCCACGCCCAACAAACGGCATCTTGGTGGCCATGACGGTCATAAACAACACGTTCGCGGTGAGCGGCAAACGCACCATTGCCATGAAGGTATCCACCACGCCTTGCATATCCATGCGGGCTTCGGGGCGCACACTGCCGTCGGCTTGCAAGATACCGGCGGCCATTTTTTCGGTCATGTCACTGGCAACGTTGCCAATGTCTATTTGTCCGACGGCAATATCAAACGCACGGCCATCTAAAGAGGCCGCTTTGGTCATGCCGGTGATAGCGTGTTTGGTGGCCGTGTAGGCGATGGAGCCGGGGCGCGGAGCATGCGCCGAAATAGAGCCGTTGTTGATAATTCGCCCGCCTTGAGGGCTTTGCGACTGCATCAACTTAAACGCATGCGATAAGCAATAAAACGCGCCGTTGAAATTGACATCCACCGAGCGACGCCAGTCTTCGCCCGACAAATCGCCCGGCGTAGAAGCGGGCAAAAAGATACCGGCGTTGTTGAACAGCAAATCGAGTCGGCCATATTTGTTTTGCACGTCTTTAAACAGCTTTGCAACTTCAGGCTCTTGGCTCACATCGCAAGGCACCGCCCATGCATGCGCAGCATGTGCACCGGCGGCTTGCGCGGTAGCTTTCAGCGCATCGGCTCTGCGCCCCACCAACACCACTTGCCAACCCTCAGCCAACAAAGCCAAAGCACAAGCTTTGCCAATACCTGAACTTGCGCCGGTGACGAGTGCTACTTTGCTCATGAAGTCCCCTTGTTTTAAAAACGAATGCTGAACTGTAAATTGTGCAACGCGATAAAGTAGCGCACGGGATGAATGCGCCTCTATCTGTCATTCATCGGACACCTTTCACAACCCAAAAATCATGAGCACATTCAACCAAGTCATTCTCTTCACCGACACCGATGGCTTTGCCCGTTTTCGCGAACAAACATTGGCGCTGACCGAAGGCAAACCACAAGCACGTTTATCGCCACTCATGGCCAGCGGTGGTTTTCAGTTACGCCGCAGCCCTGTGGGGTTTCGCAGCGAGTTTCATTGCACTGAAAACCCGCAGTGGCTTTTTGTTTTAGAAGGTCAAATGGAGATCGGTTTGCAAGACGGCACGTCGCGCATCTTTGGCCCTGGCGAACACTTTTATTCAGCCGATGTGTTGCCCACAGGCGCAACATTCGACGCCAAAGTTCATGGTCATTGGAGCCGACAAGTTGGCCCGCATGAGTTGGTCACGCTCTTTGTGCGCGACTTACCAACCTAAGCTCAAGTGCAGCGGTAAATAGACGGCCATGCCCGCCAAAATAGTGAACAACACATTGCGCTTGGCAAAGTAAACCAGCACGCCAACTAACGCCGCAAATATGCGTGCGTCTTGCCAAGTGCCAATGAGCACGCCTTGCGTCATCACCACCTCTGGAATCACCACCGCGGATAGCGCAGCGATAGGTGCGTATTGCAAACCGCGTTGCGCCCAATGCGGCAAATGCCATTCACTATTCGACATAAAGAAGAAGCTGCGCGAGACCACGGTAATCACCGCCAAACCGACAATGACACCGAAGGTCCAAGCATCTATATCCGTCATGCCTGACCTCCATGCGTTTGCTGATTGGGGTCAGGCTTGAAGTTTTCAGCCAGCATACAAACGATGACTGCCACTGCAATGGCAAACACAATGTTCAGCTTTAAAGGTAGCGCATAAGCAAGAACGGCCGCCACACCAGCCACCGCAGAAGCCAGCATTCGCAAGCGCGAACTTGCCAACGAGCATTGAATGCCCAACAAACACAAAATGCCGGCAAACCCAAGCCCCCAAGACGGTGGAATGATGTTGGCCAACGCCACACCCACCAAGCTTGAGAGCATCCATCCACTCCAATTTAAAAAACTGCTGCCCGCCATGTAAGCCTCTTGCGCCAGTCGACCTTCATCCGTCTCAGCAGGCGTATGAAAGCGTTTGGTAAACAACACGTAGCTAATGTCGGTGATGAAATATCCCGTTGCCAACCGACGTGCGCGCGCCATGTGAATGAAGTAAGGGCGCAGGTGCAAGCTAAACACAACGAAGCGCAAATTCACGCAAAAACCAGTTGCCAAAATAACCCACGCCGGCGCACCCGCCACGATCAGTGGCAACGCGGCCAACTGCGAGCTACCAGCAAAAACCAGCAGCGTCATCACCACGGCTGAGAGCGCTGACATGCCCGACTTGACCATGGCCACACCCGTCATCAAACCCCACGCGGCTTGACCCAGCACCTGCGGCGCGTGATGCTGCATGCCCAGCTTGTACTCAGGATGTATGAAGAGTCTGCGTTGCCAAAACATTTAGGTTTGCGCCCCTGCATGCGACTCAAATCGCTGCCCCGCAGCGAGCGGAAATCCACGCAAAAAATCCGCCGCTTGCAAACGCTTGCCGCCGGCACGCTGCAATTCAGTGACGCACAAAACACCCTCGCCACAAGCAACGCGAATGCCGTTTGCGTTGGCACTCAATACAGTGCCGGGCGCAGTTGGGTTCAACAAATTGTTCGAAGCTTCAACATTGGCCTGCCAAAACTTAATGGTGTCTGCGCCTATTTGCGCTGAAGCCGCAGGAAAAGGATTGAAGGCCCGAACACGACGGCAGATCACCTCGGCAGACAACGTCCAATCTATAGCGGCCTCGGCTTTTTCAATTTTGTGCGCGTAAGTCACCCCAGCCTCTGGTTGCTTCACCGGTTGCAACCGACCCGCTTGTGCGTCAGCCAATGCACGCACCACCAGAGCACCGCCCATTTCAGCCAGTCGGTCATGCAAGGAGGCCGTGGTGTCGTTGGCAGCGATGTCTAGCGACTCTGTCAACAACATATCGCCCGTGTCTAACCCCGCATCCATCTGCATGATGACCACACCT
>CAZEAQ010000140.1:2676-4404 GCA_964510145.1 uncultured Bordetella sp. | reverse complement strand
GGGTCGTCTTCGACCACCACGGTTTTGTATTTCACAGCGAGTTCAAGCACACGCAAGCGTCGTTCAAGACTCAAGGTGGCACCACTCGGATTTCCAAACGTGGGAATGAGATACACAAGCTTGGGTTTGTGTTGAACCATCATTTCTTCCAGCTTGTCTACCTGCACGCCTTGTGCATCAATGGGCACGCCCACCACTTGTGGACCGTACAAACGAAAGCACTGAATGGTGGCTAAAAACGTAGGCCCTTCCACCAACACCACATCGTTTGGATTAAGCAAAGTTTTGGCGATCAGATCGAGTGCTTGCTGACTGCCGGTGGTCACGATCAACCCCTCCGGATTGAGATGTTTCACACCTTTGCTGGCCATGAATGCAGCCAGTTGTTCACGCAAAGGGTTGTAGCCCTCAGTTGCACCGTATTGCAGGGCAGCGCCGGGTTCTTCTGTGAGCGCACGGGCGCTGGCTTCTTGAATACCCTCAACATCAAACATGGCACTGTCTGGAAAACCACCAGCGAAACTAATAATGCCCGGTTTGCCAAGCAACTTAAACAGTTCACGAATGGCAGAGGTTTCTACGTTGTTGAGGCGATCAGCAAATTGCATAGTAAATAATCAGCTTATGAAAACACAGCACATTGAGCCTTTTTTTTCGACGCTAAAAGCAGCCAACCCACAGCCCAATACCGAGTTGGAATATACCAGCGTGTTCGAATTACTCGCCGCTGTATTGTTAAGTGCACAAGCGACCGACGTGGGTGTGAACAAGGCCACACGCAAGCTATTTGCAGTCGCAAACACGCCGCAAAAAATACTTGATTTAGGACTTGCAGGTTTAGAAAGTTACATCAAAACAATTGGGCTTTATCACAGCAAAGCGAAGCATTTGATGGAGACTTGCCACCTCTTGGTGACTCAGCACAACGGACAAGTGCCCCGCACGCGTGAGGCGTTAGAGGCATTGCCCGGTGTTGGACGAAAAACCGCCAATGTAGTTTTGAATGTCGCATTTGGCGAACCCACCATGGCGGTAGACACACACATTTTCAGAGTGGGAAACCGCACTGGTTTGGCCCCCGGAAAAACGCCACTCGCCGTCGAAATGAAACTACTCAAACGCATCCCCAGCGAGTTTCTGGTCGATGCGCACCATTGGCTTATCTTGCACGGCCGTTATGTTTGCCAAGCCAGAAAGCCTCTGTGCTGGGAATGCGGCGTATCGGCTTATTGCAGTTTTAAACCGAAGACGCCACGGCCTTAAGCGTCACACGCGCGGGATGGCCACCCATTGCTGATCGACCTCACGAATCACAATGCGTTTGTCAAACACTTGCTCTATCGCTTGATGGGTTGCCAAGTCGGCTGCTGCACCCTGATGCACCACACGCCCTGCTTGCATCACCACGACATCGTGGGCGTGTAAGGCCATGCCAATTTCATGCAAAACACTGACGATCGTTTGCCCCTGCGACAGCAAACACTGCATTTGCTCTAGCCAGTCCACTTGGTGTGGCGGGTCTAAATTGGTCAAGGGTTCATCCATCAGCATCACTTGCGCTTGTACCGCCATCGCTCGCGCTAATAAAACCCGTTGACGCTCACCTGCAGAGAGTTGCGCCAGCGTTCTGTCGCGCCATGCCCACGCTTGCGTTGCGAGCAACGCTTGCTCAACAACCAAGCGGTCATGTTCGGTGGGCGAAGCCATCCAGTCTTGATGCGGCAAACG
>CAZEAQ010000140.1:0-2576 GCA_964510145.1 uncultured Bordetella sp. | reverse complement strand
CGTCATTTTTCTCCTCCACGAAGAGATGAGTTCAATTGACTTTTGTACATCAGCCACAACAAATAACTTCCGCCCAAAACGGCTGTCAAAACACCGACGGGCAACTCTTGTGGAGCCACGAGCGCTCTGGCTAGTAAATCGGCAAACAACAGCAAAGTGCCGCCCATTAATGCAGAGAGTAAAACGTTGAAACTGTAGGCTGTCTTCACCAACGAGCGCACTAAATGCGGCGCAGCTAAGCCGACAAATGCAATCAATCCAATTTGAGCCACGGCGGCGCCCGTGGCGAGCGCAAGCACGCACACCAAGATCAAGCGCAGCGGAGCCAACGGCACGCCCAAACTCAATGCAGTGGACTCGCCCAAAGTCAACGCATCAAGCACTCGACTGAGCGCCAATGAAATACCCACACAAATGAACAATGCAAGCGCCATCAATCCACACGCTTGCCATCCCACAAAGCCGGTTGACCCCAACATAAAGCCCTGCATGACTTGCAGCACATCCGGACGAAGGTAAGAAACGAGCGACGTCATCGCCCCCAAAACCACGCCCACAATCACGCCCGCCAACAACAAGCGCAAAGTGTGTTGAACACCTTTTGCCAAAAGCAGCGTCAACATAACAGCCAAGACGCCACCCACAAAAGCGCCTCCGGTCAACCCGATGCGTGTCACCCATTCAGAAGCAAACAACTGCCCATCTATGCCCACTAAAACAAGCGCAACACCCAGGGCAGAACCCGATGCGCTACCCAGCAAATATGGGTCCGCTAAAGGGTTACGAAATAAGCCCTGCGCAATGGCGCCAGACAAACCCAGCAAAGCACCACCTACCCACGCACCGATCGATCGGGGAAGGCGAATGTCCCAAACTATTTGCCATGCCACAGCATCGGTCCAAGCATTGGTAACGCTCTCAAAACCAGTGCTACCAATGCATGCACCTAGCGCCATACCAAGACCAGCCAATGTGATCAATAGCGCGATCAACACCCAAGCCTTAGCCGACTTCATGGTTTGCTCCGAAGGCACTTGGCCATCAACTGCGCAGCCTCTGCCATGCGCGGCCCTGGTCGCACTAAAACGTCGCCTTCTTGAGGCGTAAAGACACAAATGTTTTGGCGACGAATGGCATTTAAAGCACCCCATCCTGGCCTGTCTGACATGGCAGTTGCACTGCCCTCACTCATCATGATGACATCAGGTTGTTCGCGCACAACCCACTCCGAATTAACTTTTGGGAACGAGCCCATCGATGCAGGCAAAATATTTTTAACTCCCAAACGCGACAGTGTTTCGCCAATGAACGATGTCTCACCTGCGCCGTAAGGCACAGGGCTGACCTCAAAATAAATACGCCGCCCTCTGACCTCTTGAGGCAAAGACTGCGCAATTTTGGTGACCGATGCATCGATAGTTTGCCAAACGAGATTCGCTTTTGTCTGTGGCACATCAAGGGCTAGCGCGATCGTGCGCATGACACGCAACACGTCTGCATGAGAGCTTGGCTCCAACACCAAAACTGTCACGCCCAATGCACGCAAACGATCGGCTCCGCGAGCTGAAGTTGCCATCAACACCAGGTCAGGTTTGAGTGCGACCACACTTTCAATATTTGGGTCGATGCCGCCACCCAACTTAGGTAACGACTGAACGGACTCCGGCCAATTGGAATACCTGTCTACCCCCACCAATTTTTGACATTGGTCTAAGGCACACACTGTTTCAGTTAGAGATGGCAACAAACTCACGATGCGCTTTGGCACTTGCTGAATCGTGACTTCAAAATGACGGTCATCTTTGACCACCACCGCTTGCGATGGCAAAGCAAGAGCGGCCACGACAACGCCAAGTGCAAAAAGCTGGATGCCATTAACCATATTGCGCCTGCCATTGCTGAACAATGCGATGCAAATGGTTGACACCATCTGTGAGTGCCGCAGGGCCTGGCTGCAAAATATCAGCCGATTTAATTTCGAAAATTTGCTGGGTTTGCAAGGCAGGAATGTTCTGCCAACCGGCGCGATTTAAAACATTTTCGGGACGGAATTTTTTTCCACACAGTGACCCAATGATGATGTCAGGCGCACGCTCGATGATCGACATATCGCTGGCAATAATTCGGTCTTTACCCATCGACATTTGAGCCAACTCCGGAAAGCAGTCCTCACCTCCCGCTATGTGAATCAACTCCGAAACCCACTTAATTGCGCTAATGTGGGGCGAGTCCCACTCTTCAAAATAGATTTTGGGTCGCCTTTTAAAAGTGCTCGCTGTCTTTTGAATAGCCTCTATCTGCTGCTTAATTTTTAAAAGCTGCTGCTGCCCCTGCTCTGCTTGGCCAACCATGGCAGCAACTTGATAGAGCATCGAAAAAATTTCATCTACGCTGCGTTGATTAAAAATAGTCACCTGAACGCCAGCGCGAATAAGAGCGGAAGCAATATCAGCCTGCAAGTCAGAAAAACCAAAAACGCAATCGGGTTCAAGCGCCAAAATTTTGTCGATTTTGGCGCTCAAAAAAGCGCTGACTTTAGGCTTTTCTTCTCGCGCCCGCCGCGGCCTCACGGTGTA
>CAZEAQ010000139.1:1525-4405 GCA_964510145.1 uncultured Bordetella sp. | reverse complement strand
TACCGGCCTGTCACGCCGGGGGTCGCGGGTTCGAGCCCCGTCCACTCCGCCAAAAGCAAGTAAAAATGCGCCTTCGGGCGCATTTTTCTTTTGTAAAACACCGCTTAATTTGATGAAAAATTGGTTGATGACTAAGTGTCAATACTCAACTCTTTCAGTCCTCATCGCTGGGTCGGTTTTGTCAAGCGGTTGCGCCTTGGTTGCGGAGTACCCAATCACATCCGCAAGCGCCGGTGTTTGGGGAACTACGGGTAAAAGCCCCGCTGAACACGCGCTAAGCAATGCGGTGGGTGAGGACTGCGAAATTAGCAGATGGGTGGATGGTGAGCCACTTTGCGTGAAAGAGAAACCTAAAGCCGAAGTGATTGATCGCAGCTTTAAATCGGTCAGAGGCAAAGACTAATTTATAAGGTCTTGTTGCGTTGCTTTGCGCGCACTTTGAACCCAATCTAACCCTTTGGATAAGGCGAAACTGGCGGCGGCGTCATGCGTTGCAAAATCATCCGCAAAGCTCATGATGCGGGCTGTGCTTGCGCTACCTTGTCCGCTGGCGACAGCGACATGGGCTGTGAACCGACCGCTTGGTAAAGCGCGTGGAGAAGCTGCAATTCGATATTTACCAAATACGATGGAATGGTGATTAATGTGTGTAGCTGAAATCATGGATAACTTTTAAAAAACAAAACGAAATAGACCGATGAGGTCATTTGAAATACGCGTAAGAAGTGGGAAATTACTTAAGTCCCTCTGCTGAGGGAATCGCGCTCGTTGTATGCGGTGCGCTTAAAGTCGACTAATGCGAGCATACATTCTAACAGCCGAAGTTTGTAATAAATTAGCGCGGCAATTTGGGTGCGATGAGTCCAGAGGCTAATGCCGTTCCAATTACGATGACTGCTGCGCAGCCAAGCATCCAAGTTGTGACTATTTCATCTAAAAAGATCAGACCCAAAAGATTGGCGAAAACTGGAATTAAGTAGGTCACCGTCATCGCCCGAGCCGGGCCTGTTTTGGTCATCAGTCGAAAATAAATCACATAGGCGAGTGCAGTGCAAAGTAAGCCAGCGATGCCCATGGCTAGCCATGCCTGAACAGAGGGTGCTTCTGTCGGCCATGAGATGAGAGCTGGCAAACTCAAGCCTAAGCTGGCACCCCACATGCTTCCTGTCGTTGTCACTAACGAGGGTACGTTTTGTAAGTAGCGTTTAGTAAAGCTACCTGCAACACCGTAACAAAATGTGGCGATTAGGCAAGCAATGACAGCGTAGCCTGATCCGCCTGGCTTGAATGTGACCCCACCCGGAACATCACTCGCTAACAAAACGACGCCAGTAAAGCCTAAGGCAAGCCCTAAGGTGCGCGATGCATTGAGTTTGTCATCCAACCAAAGCCACGCAATCAGCGCGCCAAAAAGAGGTGTGGTGGCATTCAAGATAGATGACAAACCTGTGCTGATTGAGAGCAATGCGTAGGCGTAACAGGCGAAGGGGATGCCTGCATTTAATAGCCCAGCAGAAAAGGTGAGTTTCCAATTCTCAAGCAGCGCACGGCTTTGTTTTCGCCAAAATAGCACTGGCGTCAACATGATGGCCGCTAAAGTAATACGCACCCACGCTGTTGGGAATGGTCCAAAAGCGTGGGCTCCTTCTCGCATGAATAAAAATGAGGAGCCCCAAAGCAGCGCCAAAAGTAGAAACTCTGGAACCCATTCGCGCCATGGTACTTTTGGGGTATCTGCTGTCATTGGACGATCATAGTTGGCTATCTACAATCTATCTTTATGCAAGTTAATGATTCAATTTTTAAGGCTTACGACATTCGTGGTGTCGTTCCTACAACTCTCAATACAGATGTGGCAGAGGCGTTAGGTCGCGCTTTTGGATCGCACGCAATTGCTAGCGGCGAATCTGTGGTCGCTGTGGGCCGCGATGGGAGGTTGAGTGGTCCATCGCTTGTCGAAGCGTTGATTAGAGGACTGGTTTCCGCTGGTATTCAAGTGATAGATGTGGGGGCGGTTACCACTCCAATGTTGTATTTCGCAGCAAGCACCTTGTGCCGAAGCGGTATACAGGTGACGGGGAGTCATAACCCTAAGGATTACAACGGATTCAAGATGGTGCTGGGTGGTCGCGCAATCTATGGCGATGAGATTCAGGGTTTAAAAAAACGCATGCAGTCCGACCACTGGGAATTAAAACCGGGTGGGAGTGTTAAAAAAATTGACGTTACGAGTGACTACCGCGCTCGCATCGTCGGAGATATTCATTTGACGCGCCCCATCAAGATCGTGGTTGATTGTGGAAACGGTATTGCGGGCGCCACTGCACCAGATATTTTTCGGGCGCTTGGATGCGAGGTTGTGGAGTTATTTAGCGAGGTGAATGGAAATTTTCCAAATCATCATCCAGACCCAAGTAAGCCAGAAAATTTGAGAGATTTGATCGCAGCACTTGAGACAACTGGTGCTGAACTAGGCTTGGCATTTGATGGCGATGGAGACCGTTTAGGCATTGTGACCAAGGACGGGCAAACTATTTATCCAGATCGGCAAATGACGCTTTTTGCGCAAGATGTACTTTCACGAGTACCCGGTGGAACGATTGTTTTCGATGTGAAGTGTTCACAGCGTCTAGCTCCCGCGATTCGCGCAGCAGGCGGAGAAGCCTTGATGTTCAAAACGGGACATTCATTGATTAAAGCCAAGATGAAAGAGGTTGACTCTCCCTTGGGTGGAGAAATGAGTGGTCACATCTTTTTTAAAGAACGTTGGTTTGGCTTTGACGATGGCACTTACGCTGGGTGTCGATTGTTAGAAATTGTGAGTCGAAGCCCAGATGCCAATGCGGTGCTAAATGCGTTACCTACAAGTTTTTCAACCCC
>CAZEAQ010000139.1:0-1425 GCA_964510145.1 uncultured Bordetella sp. | reverse complement strand
ATCGAACACGATATGTTGACCTTACTCAGAAAGGTCAAGCCAGATGCCGCTTTTCAAGAGGCCGCGCATTGAGCTTTCGGATATTGATTGTTAAGTTGTCATCATTGGGCGATGTGGTGCACGCCATGCCAGCGGTGATGGATTTGAAGGCGGTATTTCCGGATGCTCAAATTGATTGGGTGGTCGAGAAATCTTTCGCACCTTTGGCGGCTAGATGTGTTGCGGTGAATCGTGTCATTCCGTGTGAGTTGAGGCGTTGGCGAAAGTCTTTTTTAAATTCACAGACTCGTCAGGAAACATGGCGCGAGTGGTTTGCTTTTAAATCTGACTTGCAACGAGAACAGTATGACGCAGTCATTGATTTACAAGGACTCACCAAGTCAGCGTTAATAGCTTGGCTTGCCCGCACATCAAAAAATGGCAAACGCTATGCCATGGCAAATCAAACGGATGGATCGGGTTATGAACGCCCCACCAGATGGGTGGCTGATATTGCATTGCCCATCACGCCGCACATTCACGCCATGACGCGAAGTCGTCAGCTGTGCGCTGCTGCGCTAAGTTATGAGGTGCCTAACTCTTTAAATTATGGTCTTGGCCATGCTGCGTTGGAAAAAAAGCGAGTTGTCGTTTTAGTGCATGGCACATCTCGTGCAGATAAAGAATGGCCGTTATCGCACTGGTACGAACTAGGAAAGCGTCTAGAGGAAAGCGGTTTTAGTATTGCGTTGCCGCATGGCAATGAGGCAGAGCTTTTGCGATGTGAGGCGTTAGCAGAAATGTTGCCCAGTGCACAAATATGGCCGCGTGCGTCGTTGGATGAACTCACTACCGAAATGGCGCAATGCTCAGGTGTGATTGGCGTAGACAGTGGCTTAAGTCATATTGCAGTAGCGCTAGATTTACCCCATGTACAAATTTACAACTTTGACACAGCTTGGCGCACCGGCCCTGAAGGTGCTAGACGTCAATGCAGTGTGGTTGATTTTCCAACGCCTTCAGTGGATGCGATTTGGAATGCGTGGCAAGGCTGCATGGCATGACCCTTATTTTTTACAACTGGGTAATGTTGGCATTGCAGCCGTTTCTTCGTCGAAAACTTAAACATCGTGGCCAAAACGAGGCTGGGTATTTATTGTCAGTCGAAGAACGTTTTGGGTATTACGACCAGCCTGCGGGGGATGGCTTTGTTTGGATTCATGCCGTTTCTTTGGGGGAAACGCGAGCTGCAGCCGTCTTGTTGCAAGCACTGAGATTAGCCCATCCGGAAATACGCATTTTGTTGACGCATGGAACGGCAACTGGCCGCGAACAGGGTGTCTCGCTGCTGCGCGAAGGTGATATTCAAGTTTGGCAACCTTGGGACACGGTGAGTTCTGTGAGACGTTTTTTGAGTCACTTTAAGCCGCGTTTAGGCGTGATATT
>CAZEAQ010000138.1:0-4406 GCA_964510145.1 uncultured Bordetella sp. | reverse complement strand
GCTTGCATTCTGCCTTTGGCGTTACAAAAAGCGGCCAAACAACTTTGACCTTCTTTCATCAGTAATACATCATTGGTCAGTTGGTTATGCAAAAAATTAGCGGCGTCTGTGCCGTTTGCACGAATAACGCCCAAATGAGGCAAAACACTGACACCGACAAAAGCAGAGGAGGGGGTAAAAGCTGACGTAGACATGGGTGAATTATCATGCCCGCTCTATAAACGTGATTTAGATAAGGTTGAGAAATGCGGCTCATCAAACAGATCGTTTGGGCATTGCTGGGTTTGGCACTTTTGCTTAGCGCCTCGGCAGTTTGGTGGGTGCAAAGCCCTTTGACGTTGCCCAGTGAATCGACGAGTGCCGTGGTCGATTTGTCGATAGAGCCGCAGACATCAGTCAAAAATATCGCCCAATTGGTGGCCGACGCGGGCGTAGAAGTCAACCCGACGCTTTTGTATGTGTTTTTTCGATTAAGCGGCGAATCGCGAAAACTGCGAGCGGGCAGTTACGAGATTAACCAAGGTAATTCCCCACTCGATTTGCTGCGAAAACTCAGCCGTGGTGAAGAAAGTTTGAAGGCGGTGAACTTGATTGATGGGTGGACTTTTCGTCAATTCAGGGCTGCACTAGCCAAGGCTGAAGGACTCAAGCACGACACCAAGAATTTGTCTGATGAAGAGATCATGACCAAACTTGGCATGGACGGCGTTCCCGCAGAAGGGCGCTTCTTTCCAGATACCTACACCTACGGCAAAGGATCCTCTGAACTACGCCTTTTGCAACGAGCCGCCAAAGCAATGAAGGCCCAATTGGCTGCGGCTTGGGCTCAGCGTGATTCAAACATTCAGATTCGAACGCCCGATGACGCATTAATTTTGGCCAGCATCGTCGAAAAAGAAACAGGACGCGAAAGCGATCGCACCACCATCAGCCGCGTTTTTCACAATCGGCTAGCCATCGACATGCCTTTGCAAACCGACCCCACCGTCATTTATGGTTTGGGCGCTTCATTCGACGGCAATCTTCGTCGCGCAGATTTGCACACCGACCATCCTTGGAACACTTACACCCGCAAAGGTTTGCCACCAACACCCATCGCAATGCCCGGACGTAATGCACTGAAAGCCGCTGTGCAACCCGCTGACAGCGATGCGCTCTATTTTGTTGCTCGCGGGGATGGAAGCAGCCAATTCAGCGCCACCCTTGAGGCGCACAACGCCGCCGTCAATAGATACCAACGCCGCCAAGGTGCAAGTGCTTCAGAGGCAAAATAGCGGGCTATGCAAAACAAAGGTCTGTTTATTAGCTTCGAAGGCATTGACGGGGCGGGTAAGTCCACCCACATCGAAGGTTTGGCCAGCGCTTTTAAAGCGCAAGGTCGAGAAGTCACGCTGACGCGTGAGCCCGGTGGAACCGCTTTGGCCGAAAAGCTGCGTGAGTTGGTCCTGCATGACGCTATGGATTCGTTGACCGAGTCTTTGCTGATTTTTGCGGCGCGTCGCGATCACCTCACGCAAGTCATTGAACCTGCGCTAGAGCAGGGGAAAGTCGTGTTGTGCGACCGCTTTACCGATGCGACTTTTGCTTACCAAGGCAGCGGTCGTGGTTTTGATTTGAGCGTGCTTGAACAACTCGAAAATTGGGTGCAAAGCAGCCCTGCCGGGCTCAGGCAGCCTGACGTCACCGTTTGGTTCGAACTCGATCCAAAGGTGGCCGCCGAGCGATTGGCGAGCGCCCGAGTGCCAGACAGGTTTGAGTCGCAACCAGTGACTTTTTTTCAGAAAGTCTCTGACGGGTACGCAGCCCGTGCCCAGGCAGATGCCAACCGATTTGTTCGCTTAGACGCAGCGCAAACCCGCGATGCGGTATGGCAACAACTGCATCAAAACTTTCTTCAACGCGGGTGGCTAACGTGTTGAGCCCGTGGCTTCAAAGCCAACTAAAAACCCTACTAGAACGACGAGGCCACGCTTGGTTGCTACAGGGTCCATCGGGCTTAGGGCAATACGCACTGGGGCTAGAGCTAGCGAGAACGTGGCTTTGCGAGCAACCAACGCCTGAGGGGGCATGCCATCAATGCCGAAGCTGCCACTCGGTAGATGTACGCACACATCCAGACCTTTGCACACTCATGCCCGAGACCCTGATGCTAGAGCTGAGTTGGCCTTTGGATGAAAAAACACAAAAAGAACTAGACGACAAAAAGCGTAAACCGAGTAAAGAAATTCGGGTGGAGGCCGCACGCGAAATGGTGTCTTTTTCGCAATACACACGATCTGGCGGATCGACCAAAGTCGTGTTTATTTATCCCGCTGAGCGCATGAACCATGTGACAGCGAACACCATTCTTAAAACGCTCGAAGAACCCCCAGGCGAATGCCGATTTGTTCTGGCCAGCGAGGCCGCGCATATGTTGCTACCGACCATTCGAAGTCGTTGTCAAACGCACACGCTCAGTTGGCCATTGGAGCCAGACGCGCTTCTTTGGTTGGGCGAACAGGGGCTTGCCGAGTCAGAAGCTCGGGTGCTGCTGAGAGCTGCCGGAGGTCGCCCCGAGGATGCGCTCAATCTTGCCAATGATGGACTCAAAGCATCTCACTGGGCAGCATTACCGAAAGCTGTGATCCGCGGCGACGTCAGCGCCGTTTCTGAGTCGACACCCGCCCAAGCGGTCGCCATGCTTCAAAAGCTTTGCCATGATTTATTGGCCATGAAAACTGGCGGTGAACCGCGATTTTTTATGCATGCCGATCTAAAGGCAATAGGCCCCTCCAGTGGCACAGTTGCATCGCTGACTCAATGGTCAAAGGATTTAATGTCCGATGCCCGCACAGCCGAGCACCCCTTCAACGCGGGCCTCATGTTCGAGGCCTTAGTGGCTCGTGCACAGACCGCTTTGCGTGGCAAATAAAGTAACTATTCCCAATCGCATGTTTACCGACTCTCATTGCCATCTCAATTTCCCCGAGTTAGCCGAAAACATGGCCAACATTCGCGCGGACATGGAGACAGCGCAAGTTACCCGTGCCCTCGTTATCAGCACAACGCTTGAACGCTTTCCTGAGGTTCACAGCTTGGCAACGACTTACGCTAATTTTTGGGCCACAGTGGGTGTTCACCCAGACAACGAGGGCGTACAAGAACCCACGGTGAGCGATTTAGTGGATCGCGCCAAACTGCCCAAAGTTGTCGGTATTGGTGAGACCGGGCTTGACTACTACCGACTTGGCGAGCGGTCTTTGGCAGATATGGAGTGGCAGCGCAATCGGTTCCGCGTTCATATTCAGGCGGCACAACAAACTAAATTACCACTGGTCATTCACACGCGAAGCTCCTCGACCGATACGATTGGCATACTTAAAGAGCAGGGCGAAGATGGATCAGAAGGTAGCGCAGGTGGAGTGTTTCATTGCTTCACAGAAACGGCGGAAGTGGCTAAAGCTGGACTTGAGCTCGGGTTTTACATCTCTTTTTCAGGTATCTTGACTTTCAAAAATGCACAAGACCTCCGTGAAGTTGCCTCCTTTGTTCCGATGGATCGCATATTGATTGAAACAGATAGCCCTTATTTAGCACCGGCACCGCACCGAGGCAAAACCAATAATCCTTCGTATGTGCCATTTGTGGCTAAGCAGATTGCAGAGATCAAAGGGCTGACCGTGGAGGCTGTTGCGGAGACTACCTCTCGTAATTTTGATCAACTTTTTAATGGCGTTTTAAAGTGAGAAAATACTTTAAATATTTTCTATATCTATATGTTTTAATTGGATTTTCTTTATCCAAAGCTGGATCTTATGACGATTTCTTTCGCTACATACGGTTCGATCAAGCGCAAGAAATTGAGCAGCTGTTAATCAGAGGATTTGACCCCAATACCCCAGACGAAAACGGCGTCCCGGGCATTATGTTGGCCGTTCAGCAAAATTCAATCAAAGTTGCCTTACTGCTAGCCAAGCAACCCAAGATCAAGGTTGAGTATCAAAACAAACTTGGTGAAACGCCATTGATGTTTGCCGCGTTAAATAATCAACTTGAATTAGCCACGCTCTTGATAGAAAAAGGTGCTGATATCAATCGCAAAGGCTGGACGCCATTGCACTATGCATCCACACGCGGTAACACGGCCTTGATGCGTTTGCTCATAGATAACAGCGCTTACATCGATGCGGAATCTGAAAATGGCACCACACCATTGATGCTCGCGGCCACTGAAGGAACGCCTTTATCGGTCAAGCTATTACTTGAGGAAGGCGCTGATCCGACTTTGCGAAATCGCTCTGGCCTTAATGCCTTAGACATGGCCATCAAAGCGAATCGTGAGAAGAGCGTCTATTTTTTGCAGATCTTTACGGATGCTTGGTTCATACAAAACCCCATAAAGTAAGCCTGCACAAGGCAGGCTTACT
>CAZEAQ010000137.1:0-4408 GCA_964510145.1 uncultured Bordetella sp. | reverse complement strand
GGCTGGGTTTTTTCTTGAATCAAATCAGCCAGTTGAACCACGGCCTCTTCTTGAATTTGGGGGCGGCCCATAACCCATTCAGCCAAGCGTGCATATTTAGACAAGCCAATGACATTGGTGCGCTCATTGGGCAACACGCCAATCCAAATTTTGCCAATGACAGGGCAGAAATGATGGCTACAAGCGCTTCGAACCGTAATAGGGCCAACAATCATGAGCTCATTCAGGTGCTCGGCATTTGGAAACTCAGTGATTGCCGGGGCTTTGACGTAGCGCCCTTTGAAGACCTCTTGCAAATACATCTTGGCGACTCGACGAGCGGTTTCGCCGGTGTTGTGGTCGTTCTCGGTATCGATCACCAAGCTGTCGAGTACGCCTTGCATTTTGACTTCCACCTCGTCCAACAAAGCTTCTAGTTCACCGGGTTGGATGAAGTCAGCAATGTTGTCGTTGGAGTGAAAACGTTTGCGCGAAGCCGCCAGACGCTCACGAATTTTTACGGAGACGGGGGTACCCTGAAAAGTGTCTTTCTCATTCATGACAACGATGGTATCAGCGAACTTAAAGTCGTAGCCATGCCCCTATAAATCGCCCTAGTACTAATAACGCATACCTGTCAGAAATACGCCCAAACGCAAAACTGCTGAAGCTAGGGCATCAGCACTTCGTTGCATCCAGCTTCTATTTAAATAAGTTTGGGGGTCAACGCGAGTGGCACCTTGCGCGATGGCTTTTTCTAAATCTTGGCGCAATGTTTGCACGAACTCAGCCTGATTCGTCACCACGTTGGCTTCACGCGCCAACAGCAAACTCAGCGGGTCTAAGTTGGAAGACCCCACCGTCGCCCATGCGTCATCCACCACCGCCACTTTGGCATGCAAAAAACTGGCTTGATATTCGTAAATTTCTATACCAGCCGCCAGTAATTGGTCATACAGTTTTTGCGTAGCTCGGTAAGGAACCCAGTATTCGTAACGCCCCTGCAAGAGCAAGCGCACGCGAACACCGCGTTGCGCAGCAAGTATCAGCGCACGTCGAAGTCTCAGCGCCGGGAAAAAATAGGCACTCGCAACGACTACTTCACGCTTCGCCGCGCCGATCGCTTTGCGATAAGCACGTTCAATATGCGAGCGATGCCGCACGTTGTCACGCAATATTAATTTCACAGATTTGTTTGGCGTGTTCGCACTTTTTGCTCTTTCAACGCTATGAAGCACTTCTAAGGCAGCACCAAACTCTTGACTTCGCAATTCGCGCAACGCTTCTATGCGTGACCACAGTTGTGTCATCGTTTCATGGATTTGCAAAGCTAACGAACCTCGCACACAAACTGCATAGTCCAATCGCGGATGTGACAGACGCCCTTGCACATGTGGATCTAAATAATCGTCCATCATGTTGATACCGCCACAGAAGGCCACTTCTTTATCAATGACGCAGAGCTTGCGATGCAAACGTCGCCATCGGCTTGGCATAAAAACACCCAAAATATTGACGGGTGAAAACACGCGGAGTTGCACACCCGCTGCCTCGAACCTCTTCGACCAATCATTGGGAATGTATGGCGTGCCCACACCATCTACAACCACAAAAACTTTGACGCCCCTCAAAGCTGCACGCATTAAAGACTGTGCCACCTCTTCCGCAGCCCCCGTGAACTCAAAGATGTAGGTTTCTAAACGCACCTCATGCTGCGCTGCATCGACGGCTTCGATCATGGCCGGAAATAAATCCACTCCCCCACACAAAAGCCGAAGTCGGTCGTTCTGATACGGATTCATCATGGCCCCGAGTCCCACGCAAATTCCACCAAAAGTGGCAAGTGATCTGACATTCGCCCCCATACGCCGCCGCGCGGCACATGGGTTTCTATTCGCCTAAAACCTCTTGCGTAAACATGATCTAACTGCGTGATGGGCAAACGCGATGGATAGGTGGGATATTTTTTACCCGTGTTCGTCTGTAATCCGACACTGCTCATCATTCGCACTACAGCGTTGCCCCAATCGTTGAAATCACCCGCAACGATCAAAGGCGCATGGGCTGGAACTTCTCTCTCGATAAAGTCATGTAGTTGCCGCGTTTGTCGTAAACGACTTCCGGGCAATAGCCCCAAATGCACCACGATGGCATGCACTTCACGCTCTTGAACTTTTAATGTGACATGCAATAAACCGCGCTGCTCCAACCGATGATCTGACATATCTTCGTGGCGATGCTCCAGCACTGGCCAGCGACTTAACAACGCATTGCCATGCTCGCCATGTTTTGTTATGGCGTTGGTGCGATAAATTGGTGTGTATCCTTCTGGCGCCAAAAAATCAGCTTGGCCTAGCTCGGGCCAATGCTTAAATCTGCGAGCTTGTTGACGATTAAAAGCCCGCACTTCTTGCAAACAAATAATGTCAGCATCAAATTGCTCCACCGCATGCCCGAGGTTATGAATCTCTAATCTGCGAGCCGGGCCAACGCCTTGCACGCCTTTGTGTATGTTGTAAGTTGCAACTTTGAAGGTTTTCATACTCAAGCCAAGTTTCTACCTTGAAGTGTGCCTCAACCTATGATGCTGTTATGTCAGAAATTTTAGAAAACTTGCCCTCATGGCGAAGTGAAAGCAGCACCTCTGCACCGCGCCGAATTTTCGCGGCAGATGACACGCTACCCGCCGATACCGCTTACCGACTTGCCTGCGAAGGCAACGGACTTTTATGGCAAGGTGATTTTCAAAATGCACGACATTTATTACAAGCCATGGCTCGGCGTGCAGACAAAAAACCAAAGAAAAAGCGCACATCTATTGAACCCACTGAAGTTGCACACGCTTTTCATTTGCACCGTCAAGCAACTGGCCAACGAGCCCGCACCTTAGCGATGTTGCTGATTCCTTTAAAAGGTGACTACAGCATTCCATTGCGCAGAGCGCCTGACTGGCGAACCGCTTGTTTTGAAGCTTGGGGCGCACCGACAGGCGAAGCCTTTATGGTTCCCCTGCGCGAACTATTAGGTCTAGTAGGGGCGCATGAATGGCGCAAAAAAGGAGTTGAAATTTCTGCGCTTGGACCGCCTCCAAATAATCGCATCTATCCTCACTACGGTGTTTTTTCTCCTGTGCGAGGCGAATATATCGACTTAGTTTCTCAAGCACCCATCGCACATAAAAATTTGGCTTTTGACATTGGCGTGGGAACAGGTGTGTTGTCTGCCGTGCTGGCCAAACGTGGCGTTCAGCGCATCGTGGCCACCGATCAAGATGCACGCGCCATTGCATGTGCGAAAGAAAATTTAGATCGCTTGCGGCTTCTGAATAAAGTAGAACTTATTCAAACTCATTTATTTCCAGAAGGACAAGCGCCGCTCATCGTATGCAACCCTCCCTGGGTTCCTACCCGTCCTAGCTCTGCGATAGAGCACGCGGTGTACGATGAAAACAGCCAGATGCTTCGCGGATTTTTATCAGGGTTACGAACCCATCTCACACCAGAGGGCGAAGGTTGGCTGATCTTGTCTGACTTAGCAGAACACCTTGAACTTCGCTCCCGTGAGACGCTTCTTTCGTGGATTAGTGAGTGTGGATTAAAAGTGATCGACCGGCTCGACATCAAACCCCGTCATAGCAAAGTGACAGATACAACGGACCCATTGCACTCCGCTAGAGCCGCTGAAACTACTTCTTTATGGCGCCTTGCAATCTCTGCTTAATCCACCCCAAAAGCGAGGGCCGTTGCTGTTGGGTAACTGGCTCTGAGGCATGTGCAGTTGGCGCTTCGGTTAACTCAACGGTCACCGCCTCATCGGGCAGTTTGAGTTCATGCACGATGAATTGATTGACCTCATCGTTGAACGGAACAGGATGCGCTGCGCCAGTCACCTCAAACACCTTGGCATTTGTAAATTCGCGCTTGAGAGACTTCACTTGTTCACTTAAGCAAACCCCTGACTCGGAACCATGCACTAAGCGGACAAGCCCATTGAAGTTGTTAAGCAGATGACCAAACTGCATACCCTTCCAATCCTTGCGATACGGCAAATCAAAATGAGATGGTGAACTCACGGCCATCACAGCGCCAACACTTACATTTAGTTCTGCAGCTAAGTCAACAGGCTCGGGTAAACGGCCTGCTTTTTTCATGCCGTCATACAACCCGTAAATAGACATCCAATTCAAACTCAGTCCGATGTCATTTAAGAACAACCCAGAAATATGGTTGTTTTTCTCGCTTGCCAAATACATAGCCAAGATGCCGCCCATGCTGGTGCCAACCAGTTCTATTTGAGGTGCAACGTTGTGAATGCCAATCACCTCTTGTCGCAAAAACTCCAAGGTGTCCTCGAGATAAACGGACATGCAATAGCCCTTGTCGCCCGCCAATTGGTCCGAATCCCCTCGGCCACAGTGATCCATGCTGAT
>CAZEAQ010000136.1:0-4483 GCA_964510145.1 uncultured Bordetella sp. | reverse complement strand
GCCGGTCGATACAATGCTTTTCATTCTATGCGTTGACGAAAGAAATACTGTGGCAAATACTTGGATGTGTCTCATTTGTGGATGGATTTATGACGAGGAGGCCGGTGCCCCAGACCACGGCATTGCCGCTGGAACGGCATGGGCCGATGTCCCCATGAATTGGACTTGCCCAGAGTGCGGCGCTCGCAAAGAAGACTTTGAGATGGTTCAAATTTGAGGTTTAGAAATGGACATTCGCGCACAGTTTGAAAGCCATGTCTTGGCTTTGCTGCGCCACCGTCCAACGATTCATCAAGATTCGGTTGAACAACTCGAAATCTTGTGCCAAAAACAATTTCAAACCGAACCGATAGCGGGCTGGCGGACTTTTTGGTCCTTGGCGGGTCATTTCTTTGAGGGCTTGCGCGTGGCCCCGAATCGCAGCTTTGGCGAGGCGGAGGCTAACGCAGCTTCGCAAGTTCTCAGCGGGTTGCAACTGCGCGATCAGTTCAACAAACCACATTTGGAAAAACCTGCCGACTCAAACCCAGTTGACGAAGACCATTTGCAAACCATCAATCATGTGCTTTTTTTAGAACAAGCCGATGCGCTTTCTCAGCGGCTGGTGAATTTGTTGCACGATTGGTCGGAGTCGCCCGAAGAAGAAGCGCATGTGTTGGACGAAGTGCAGTTTGACGCCAAAAGCATGGCGCAACTCGCACAAGACGTCGAGCTCACGGCGGTGCAACAAGTGGCGAACTCATTGGCTTCGCAGCTGGCGCGGCTTCGCACCACGCGAGTGGTGGACGACATTAAAACCAGCTTGCAGGGCGCCAAAGAAGTGAGTCGTTTGTTGCAACATTTCGCTGTGGGTAATGTGCGTGAGCCCGAGGCAAAAGTGCTTGCCGCCTTGCGTGGCGAGTGATCAAGCCGCAATAGATTTCTTCACCACGGCGTATCTCTCTAATGTGCGCGCGCGCGCTTCGGCGTGGTCGACGATAGGAGTTGGGTAATCTCGCCCCAGCACCAAGCCCGCCTCTTCTAACTCCAAAGGCTTGGCTAACCAAGGCGCATGAATGGCGGTGTTGCTTAGCTTGGACAATGCGGGAACGTAGCGTCGGATGAACTTGCCCTCGGGGTCAAATTTTTGACTTTGACTGGTGGGGTTAAAGATACGAAAGTAAGGTTGCGCGTCGCACCCACTAGAGCTTGCCCACTGCCAGCCTCCGTTGTTGGCGGCAAGATCAAAGTCGTTCAAGTGCTCAGCAAAATAGCGCTCGCCCCAGCGCCAGTCGATGCCTAAGTCTTTGACCAAAAAGCTTGCCACCACCATGCGTAAACGGTTGTGCATGTAGCCGGTTTGGTTAATTTGCGCCATCGCTGCATCGACTATCGGATAGCCCGTTCGCCCCTCACACCAAGCGTTAAACAACGCCTTGGCTTGTTTGTGATGCTCCCACTTGATGGCGTCGTATTCAGGCTTGAAGGCTGCGCTTACCACGCGTGGGTGATGGTGCAAGATTTGGTGATAAAAATCGCGCCAAATTAACTCAGACAACCACACCTCAGCGCCTGCAGACCCAGCCAATTTGCGTTGATAAGCGGTGGAGGCCAGTTGTCGAATGGACACCGTGCCGAAACGCAAATGCACGCCTAAGTAGCTGGGGCCTTTGACGGCCGGAAAGTTGCGTGTTTCGTCGTAACGGTCCATGCGATCAAAGAAATCTTCAAATAAAGCAAGCCCGCCCGGGCTCCCCGTGGGGACATGCAAGCGACTGAGGTTAGTGGGCTCAAAGCCAATTTCGGCCAAGGTGGGCACTGCGGTTTGATAAGCCTTGGGCCTAGCGGCCAAGGCCTTCACGTATTTGCCCACGGGGTAACTGCGCAAATAAAAGTCGTTTATTTTTTGTAGCCAGGCGTTTTTGTAGGGCGTGAAAACGCCGTAGGGTTTGCCCATTTGTGTCAGCACTTCGCTGCGCTCAAAAATGACATGGTCTTTGAAAGTTTGAAACCCAATGCCCATGTTGGCCAACGCGCCGCGAATAGAGGCATCGCGGGCCAAGGCGTCGGGCTCGTCATCATGGTTGGCAAACACTTCTTGCACGCTCAGCTCTTTGGCTAATCGCGGTATTTCCTCAGCCGCGACTGCATGCCGCACGATGAGTCCCGCGCCCGCTTGACCGGCCACAGCGTGAAGCTCTGCGTCGAGCGCTACGAGCGATTCGCGAATAAATTCGACCCGACGGTCTTGCTTGGGCAGCGCGTCCAGAATCGCTCGGTCGAAAACAAACACGCAATGCACTTGATGACAGCTTTTCAGCGCGTGATACAGCGCGGCGTTATCAAACGCGCGAAGATCGCGACGAAACCACATCAGCCCACTGGCAACGTGGGGTAAATGGCGTGAAGAGCTTGGCATGTTCACCCTTTAAAATTGCTGCATGACCGCCGATTCTGCCTCCATCAACCTGACGCATCATTTTTTGATTGCAATGCCCGGTTTGGAAGATGCGGCTTTTTCCAAAAGTGTGGTCTACGTGTGCGAACACAGCGAGCGAGGCGCTCTTGGCTTGGTCATCAACAAACCCAGCGACTTATCAATGACCGGGTTGTTTGAAAAAGTAGACCTTCCTCTACACAGGCAAGACTTAGTGAATTCCCCCGTTCTACAAGGTGGCCCAGTGCATACCGAGCGAGGTTTTGTGCTGCACGACGCGATGTTGATCGACGCTGACACTCCCTCTGACGAATCCATTTATGCCTCGACCATGACTATTTCGGGGGGGCTCGAAATGACCACCTCCAAAGACGTGCTCGAGGCGCTGTCAATTGGCGCTGGTCCCAAACGCGTGCTTATTTCGTTGGGTTACTCCGCTTGGGGTGAGGGGCAGTTGGAGTCCGAGTTGGCCGAAAACAGTTGGCTCACGGTTGGCGCTGATGTGGAAGTTATTTTTGACACGCCGATTGAGCAACGCTACGAGCGTGCGATGGGGTTATTGGGCTTGCAGTCGTGGATGTTGTCCTCAGAGGCGGGCCACTCATGAGTGAGACAAAGTCGGTCGAAGCTGCGAACGTTAAGGACCATCTGCAGTCGTTCATGGCGTTTGACTTTGGCACCAAGCGCACGGGTGTTGCGTATGGAAGTCGATTGTTAAAAGACGCGCAGCCCCAAGCGACAGTCAATGCAGAGGGCGATGCGCGGTGGTCGCAAATTGCGCAGCGCATACAAGAGTGGCAACCCGATGCATTGGTGGTGGGTGTGCCTTTTCATCCTGATGGTGCGGCGCACGAAAACACCGCCAAGGCCAAGAAATTTGCACGTCAATTGAACGGACGTTTCAACTTGCCGGTGTTCGAAGTGGATGAGCGCTACAGCACTACCGAAGCACATTCGCAAGGTGCCAAAGACGCAGACGCTGCATCGGCCTGCATCATCCTTAATCAGTTTTTTCGAGAATATTTATGACGCACGGAAACCTTATGTTGGACGCCGAGAGCCTCTACAGCGAGCTGCTCAAAGGGGTGCGCAGTTTGCTGACGACCAACACACGCTTAGTGGGTATCACCTCGGGGGGGGCGTGGTTGGCAGCGCGTTTACAAAAAGATTTAAACCTTGAAGGCGAAGCGGGCAGCATTTCGTCAGCGATGCATCGAGACGATTTTGCCCAGCGTGGACTGTCGGACGGTGGGCAAACCAAATTACCTTTTGAGGTGAATGGCGCGCACTTGATCGTGTTGGACGATGTGCTCTACACCGGTCGCACGATTCGTGCGGTGCTCAACGAGTTGTTTGACTACGGGCGACCTGCGCATGTGCAGTTGGCCGTTTTGGTGGATCGTGGCGGTCGCGAGTTGCCCATCCAAGCCGACTTTGCCGCGGCTCGCGTGTCGTTACCCCAAAGCCAATCGCTCACATTGGCTAAGAGCGAGAGTGGTCAATTTAATTTTTCTGTAAAGGGCTGACATGCTCTACAAACGCAATCCACAACTCAACAAAAACGGCGAGCTGATTCACCTGCTTTCGACCGAAGGTTTGTCGCGCGACATCTTGACGCACATCTTGGACACGGCCGGCAACTTTGTGTCAGTCAACGACCGCGAAGTTAAAAAAGTTCCGCTGCTGCGCGGTAAGAGCGTGTTTAACTTGTTCTTCGAAAACAGCACACGCACGCGCACGACGTTCGAGATTGCAGCCACGCGTTTATCGGCTGATGTTTTTAATTTAGACATTGCACGATCCTCTGCCGCCAAGGGCGAGTCGTTACTCGACACCATTGCCAACCTCAGTGCTATGGCTGCCGATATTTTTGTGGTGCGCCATGGCGAGTCGGGTGCGCCTTATTTAATTGCAGAGCATGTGGCGCCCCATGTGCATGTCATCAATGCGGGCGATGGGCGGCACGCACACCCCACGCAAGGGTTGCTGGACATGTACACCATTCGGCACTTCAAAAAAGATTTCACCAATCTCACCGTGGCCATCGTGGGCGATGTGTTGCACTCG
>CAZEAQ010000135.1:0-4540 GCA_964510145.1 uncultured Bordetella sp. | reverse complement strand
TCAAAGACGCCCAAGGCGCACAAGGCATGCGCATCGCGGGCAAGCTGGCCTCTGAGGTGCTCGACTTTCTGACCCCGCATGTGGTGGCCGGCGTAACGACCAACGAGCTCGACAAGCTCTGCTACGACTACATCACACAAGTTCAGCAAGCGATTCCTGCGCCACTGAACTACGACCCCTCGGGACACAACCCCTATCCCAAGTCCATTTGCACCTCCATTAACCATCAGGTTTGCCACGGCATACCCAACGACAAGCCTTTGAAAAAGGGTGACATCGTGAACATCGACATCACGGTCATCAAAGACGGCTGGCATGGCGACACCAGCCGTATGTTTATCGTGGGCGAAGGCTCAATTGCAGCCAAACGTTTGTGTAAATTAACCTACGACGCCATGTGGCACGGCATCGTCAAAGTTAAACCTGGCGCACGTTTAGGCGATATTGGTTTTGCGATTCAACGCTTTGCAGAAAGCAATGGTTTTTCGGTGGTGCGCGAATTTTGCGGCCATGGCATTGGACAGGTTTTTCATGAAGAACCGCAAGTGCTTCATTACGGCAAACCGGGCACCGGTGAAGAGCTCAAAGCGGGCATGACCTTCACCATTGAGCCCATGATTAATGCGGGCAAAAAAGAGATCAAAGAGTTGGGCGATGGTTGGACGATCGTCACGCGCGATCATTCGCTCTCGGCGCAATGGGAGCACACCATTCTCGTCACCGAAACGGGCTACGAGGTATTGACTCTTTCTGAGGGCAGCCCCGCACTGCCCGACTTCGTCTCCACCACCTGCTGCTGACCACACCATGAACGCTTTGGCCAATGTTTATCGCAAGGACAAGGCGGCATTGCTGCTCGAAGCCTCAAACCGCCCTGCGTCTATTCGCAATGTGCGCAGTTTATTAACGCGTTTGAGCGCTCTGACCGACGAATCATTGCGTCAAATTTGGCAAAACACAGCGTTCGATGACAGCTTGTGTTTGGTGGCCGTTGGCGGCTTTGGACGCGGCGAGCTTTATCCCTATTCGGACGTCGACGTGTTGTTGTTATTGCCCGATGGCACATCACCCGAAAACGATGAAGCCCTCAAAGCAAAAATTGAAAGTTTTATCGGCAACTGTTGGGACACAGGTCTAGAAATTGGCTCGAGCGTTCGCACGGTGGATGAATGCATTCAAGAGTCCTCGGCGGACATCACGGTACAAACCTCGTTGCTGGAATCTCGCTTAATCATTGGCAATGTGAAGCTGTTTAAAAGCTTCCAAAAAAGCTACGCACAAGCCATGGACCCCAAAGCTTTCTTTGTCGCCAAGACATTAGAAATGCGCCAACGTCACACCAAGTTTGAAAACACGCCCTATTCGCTCGAACCCAATTGCAAAGAATCGCCCGGCGGCTTTCGCGATTTACAAGTGGTTTTATGGGTTGCTAAAGCGGCGGGGCTTGGCAATAGCTGGGAAACCTTAGAGCGAAAAGGTTTGGCGACAGCCTTTGAGGCCAAACAACTCAAACGCAATGAAGCCACCTTGGCACTCATTCGCACTCGCTTGCACTTGGCTGCCAAACGGCGTGAAGATCGGTTGCTGTTTGACTTGCAACACGCCGTCGCGCAAAGCATGGGCTTAGGGCTAGATGAAGACGGCTCGCTCAATGCACGACTCGCCAGCGAAGCCCTGATGAAGCGCTATTACTGGGCGGCCAAAGCGGTCACGCAGTTGAACCAAATTTTGTTGCTCAACATCGAAGAGCGACTGAACGGATCTAACCAAGCGCTCATTCCCATCAACGAGCGCTTTGCCGACAAGGCGGGCATGTTGGAGGTGACGAGTGACGATGTTTACATTCGCGAACCTCACGCCATTCTTGAAACATTTTGGTTGTATGAATCGACGGTTGGCATCAAAGGTTTGTCAGCGCGAACGCTTCGAGCGCTTTACAACGCACGCACTTTGATGGACAGAAAGTTCAGAACCGACCCAGCCAATCGCGAAATGTTTTTGCGCATATTGCAAGCGCCACGCGGTATCACACACGCCATGCGTTTGATGAACCAGACCTCGGTGCTCGGTCGATATTTGTGGCCGTTTCGTCGCATCGTGGGACAAATGCAGCATGACTTGTTTCATGTTTACACCGTCGATCAACACATCTTGATGGTGCTGCGAAATGTGCGTCGATTTTTTATGGCCGAACACGCACACGAGTATCCGTTTTGCTCGCAACTCGCAGCGGGTTGGGACAAGCCTTGGATCTTATTTGCGGGCGCACTGTTTCATGACATCGCGAAGGGCCGTGGTGGAGATCATTCACAACTCGGGCGTGGCGAAGTGCGTAAATTTTGTCGCGATCATGGTGTGGACAAAGAAGATGCTCAGCTGATTGAGTTTTTGGTGGCCGAGCACTTGAGCATGAGCCACATTGCGCAAAAGCAAGACTTAAGCGACCCAGACATTATTCAAGCCTTTGCCAAACGCGTGAAGAACGAGCGCAATTTAACGGCGCTGTATTTGTTAACCGTTGCCGATATTCGCGGCACAAGCCCCAAGGTGTGGAACGCTTGGAAAGGCAAGTTGTTAGAAGACCTTTACCGATACACGCTGCGAGCATTAGGTGGCCGAGCGCCCGATGCAGATGCCGAAGTGGAATCGCGCAAACGTGAAGCGCTCACCATGCTGGCGTTGTATGCCTTGCCTTTTGAAGCGCACAAAGATTTATGGGAAACGTTAGACGTTGGTTATTTCATGCGCCACGATGCCAGCGACATTGCTTGGCACACGCGTCAACTGTCGCGTAATTTATCGATTGCAAAAACCCAAGACAAACCCATCGGCGTGATCGTGCGTGCCCGTTTGTCACCGGTCGGCGAAGGCTTGCAGGTGATGGTGTATTCACCCGATCAGCAAGACTTATTTGCACGCATTTGTGGCTACTTTGATCAAGCTGGTTTTAGTATTTGGGATGCCAAGGTACACACCGCCAGCAACGGTTATGCGCTGGATACCTTCCAAGTGGTGAGCTCGCATTTTGAAGAGCACTACCGAAATTTAATCAACATGGTGGAGACGGGACTAACCGAAACCATCACCCAAGCCAAGCCTCTGCCTGCCGTGGGCAAAGGCCGAATGTCACGTCGCGTTAAGAGCTTTCCGATTGCGCCGCGTGTGTCGTTGCAGCCAGATGAACGGGCGCAAAAATGGTTGCTCAGCATTTCTGCAAGCGACCGCGTAGGACTGCTCTATAGCGTGGCACGCGTATTGGCCAATCACAAAGTCAACCTATTGCTCGCCAAAATTAGCACGTTGGGCGAGCGCGTAGAAGATACATTTTTGGTTGATGGCGCAGCGCTGCAACACAACCGCGCACAACTCGAAATAGAAACCGAGCTATTGGCTGCTTTGCAGTCTTGAGTTAAATGTGCGCCGAGATGTAGGGCGCATGTCGCAAGTGGAGAGACAGCCCTAAAGCCGCTATGTGATTGCTATTGCGACCCAAAATTTCTTCTGAAAGCGGTAAGAACTCAGTCTCTTCAAAGTTGGCATGCGCGTGATACGACTTCACCAACTGGTTCAACTGATCCACATTCAATTGATGTGCTTTGCCTTGAGCCACATGCTTTAACTCGGGCTCGAGGGCGGCCCAAATTTTTTCTAAGTGGCGATGTTGATCAGTCAGATCACGAATTAACATTTCTGCACGAATACGCTCCTCACCCTTTCGCGCACTAGCCATTACGGCAGGAAACAACTCTTTCTCTTCTTCCGCGTGGTGCTCGAAAACCACTTTCGGAAAAAACTCTAGTACGTCTTTGGCTACTTTGCGGGCCAAATCTGCGGGGGCTAACAAGGCGGGCAACTCACCCAAACGATTCAACTGAGACACGATTCCAACGTGACAGTTGGAGAAGTTCATCAACGGTTGCTGAGTGTTAATTTCTTTGGACATATGAGACTCCTATATGAGCCTCAGCATCGCATGTTGATCTCTTTAATGCTTTGACGAAGATCAATCGTCGGCAGCATCAAGGCCCGGAAATAGAACTTCGGTGAAGCCAAATTTCGAAAAATCGCGAACCCGCATGGGATACAAAACACCGATCAAGTGATCGCACTCGTGTTGCACCACTCGAGCATGAAAACCATCGACAGTTCGATCAATCACTTTTCCAAACTCATCAAAACCTTGATAACGCAGTTGCTTAAAACGTGGCACGACAGCGCGAAGGCCGGGCACAGACAAACACCCTTCCCAACCGTCTTCAAGCTCATCACTCAATGGCGTTAAAACAGGATTGATTAAAACGGTGCGGGGCACCACCGGTGCATCTGGATAACGGGGGTTGAAGTCACCCGAGCCAAACACCACGACTTGTAAGTCAACACCTATTTGTGGTGCCGCCAAACCTGCGCCGTTCGCAGCCAACATGGTGTCGTCTAAATCTTGCAGCAACGCACGCAACTCGGGTGTTTGAAAGGCGGTGACAGGCTTTGCTTGACGCAAAAGCCGAGGGTCACCCATTTTTAAGATTTCACGAACGGTCAT
>CAZEAQ010000134.1:3108-4590 GCA_964510145.1 uncultured Bordetella sp. | reverse complement strand
CTTGAGATTGGTCGATATGACCACGGACAAATTCAGCGCGTGGCTTACCTAAAGGAAACAGTTCGTCAAGGCAACGGCTTTGATGCTGATCGAAATTTGTCGCAAGAGGCAATGGAGCGCGGCTGGGAATGTTTGGCAAGATTTGCTGAGCGGCTGTCAGACTTTAAAAAACATCAGGTTCGCGCAGTCGCGACACAAACATTGCGTGAAGCTAGAAATCGCGATGAGTTTTTAAAGCGAGGCTCTCTCATACTTGGTTTCCCAATTGAAGTAATAGCTGGCACTGAAGAAGCTCGTTTAATTTATCAAGGTGTTGCACACTTGCTTCCTAGCAGTGATGAAAGACGCTTGGTTATTGATATCGGAGGACGTTCTACAGAGTTAGTGCTTGGGCACAAAACCACGGCTACCGAAACGGCGTCATTTCGCGTCGGAAGTGTGGCTTGGTCGATGAAGTATTTTCCTAAAGGCGAATTTACTGAGCAAAGTTTTTACAAAGCCGAGATTGCTGCACAGGCTGTGCTCGAAGAGGCATTAGATAACTACCCCGCTGATCGATGGCACACCGCTTACGGCGCATCTGGCACGGTTGGAGCTGTCGCCGACATACTGTCGCTATCAGGTTGGCCAGCCGGAGAAATTAGCTTAGAAGGCCTGAACTGGTTGGTTAAATGTTTAATTCGCTCTGGCAACGCATCCCATGTCCAATTGGAAGGACTTAAAGACGATCGACGCCCAGTTATTGGCGGGGGCGTGAGCATATTGCGTGCGCTCATGAATTTACTAAAGATTGACACACTAAAAGTAGCTCAGGGCGCATTGCGTCACGGCGTTCTATTTGAAATGGTGGAGCGCGAAGACCATCACAGTGATACACGCGATTTATCAATCAACCGTTTGGCCCACAAGTTCGCAGTAGACCTTCAACAAAGCGAACGCGTAAAACTGGTCGCCGATCATTTCTTAAAACTTATTCTTAATGAAGAAATATCCAATCAAGCAGGTATGCAACGACTGCGTCGAAAATTAGGATGGGCTTCACAAGTTCATGAGATTGGCGTTGCGGTATCGCATAGCGACTTTCACAAACACGGCGCCTACATCTTGGATAACGCTGACATGGTTGGCTTCTCAATGCAGGAATTACACCGCCTCAGTTTGTTAGTTTTGGGTCAGCGAGGTAAATTGAAAAAACTTGAGAGCGAAATTGACGATGCAGATTTTGCAAAAATGTTGATCTCATTGCGCTTAAGCTTAATTTTGTGCCATGCACGTAAAGCACCTAATTTTGAAACATTAACTTTTGACTGCAATGAACCTAAGCAACGATTCACACTTTATGCACCCAATGATTGGGCAAACACTTATCCCCAATCAGCTCATTTACTAAGGCAAGAATCTGCCGCTTGGCAAAAAACACCTTGGTCGTTTGAGTTTGTGACAAAAGCATGACAAGACTGTGACGAATATGACTATTGGAAT
>CAZEAQ010000134.1:0-3008 GCA_964510145.1 uncultured Bordetella sp. | reverse complement strand
GTTAAAAAACCCAAGCTGATACGCGATAGTTTTACGATTCCAAAAGATGAATATTTAGTCATTGATAGCCTTAAAGCTCGTGCTGAAAAGCTGGCTCACCCCATGAAAAAGAGCGAGTTGCTCCGTGCAGGCATTAAGGCACTCGCGGCCATGAGCGACGCCCAATTTAAAACTGCCGCCAATAAGGTTCAGAGCATCAAGACTGGCCGTCCCAAGTCCTCGAAATAAGTTCCGGGCACGCCACGGTTAGCAATACAGTTTGTGCTTTGCCGTCGCGCACTCTTGTTCTTAGCCACCAAACTGAACCTTTTCGCACAGCACAAGCTTGTTCGTTCATTCCCAATAGGTGAGAAATCAGTTCACCTAGATAAGGCTGATGTCCAACAAGCAAAACCGGACCTTTTAACTGTGGTCCAGTCTGCGGATCCCACTTTAATAAAGCCAATACATCCGCAAGAGATGTATCGGGCACTAGCTCATCGCGCAACTTAAATTTGCGACCTAACGGCGCCACCGTTTGTTGTGTACGTTCAGCAGGGCTTACCAATATACGGGCGCCTTCCGGTAGGTGACGATCTAACCATGAAGCCATACGCGCAGCTTGTCTTTCACCCTTAGGTGTCAGGCAGCGCGACAAATCATCAGCACCCTCTGCAGCATTCTCTGCTTCTGCATGACGCCATAAAATTAAATCCATATCGTGCCAGTCGCTTTTATGGTTGCCTTAAACACGACTCGCATACAGATTCATTAGCGCCTCTTGGGCACCATGTTTGGCCGTGTCACCTTTCTTCTTGGGCTGGAGTAGCACCCGGCTGTAATGTCCATCTGCATTCAACGTCCAAGCATCTACGTTGTCATGCAAATAAGCGACTAAACACTCATCAACGATGCGTTGCCGTAGTGCTGCATCTTCTATAGGCCACGCTAGCTCAATGCGGCGCAGCATATTGCGGTTCATCCAATCGGCACTTGATAAATACAACGATTCATCATTACCGGCTCGAAAATAGAAAACCCGCGAATGCTCCAAGAATCTGCCGATGATGGAGCGAACACGAATATTTTCAGCAACGCCATCACGCTGTGCGGGCAACATACATGCTCCGCGAATAATTAAATCTATTTGCACGCCGGCCTTACCCGCTTTGAGCAAAGCGTCCATCAACTTTTCATCTGTCAATGAATTCATTTTCAAAATGATGCGGCTAGAAATACCTTTACTCGCTGCTAGAGCTGTTTTTTCAATTTTCTCAATCAAGCTGCGCTGCAATTGAAATGGTGCAAGTAGCAGCTTGCTTAATCGCGGTATCTTGCTTTGATTGGCTAATAAATTAAATACGTTTTCTACATCTTGCGTCAACTTAGCATCACACGTAATGTGACTGATATCTGTGTATAGCTTGGCTGTTTTAGGGTTGTAGTTGCCGGTAGATAAATGCGCATACCGCTGAATGGATCTTCCTTCTCTGCGTGTTACAAGCAGCATCTTGGCATGGGTTTTTAAGCCAACGACGCCATAAACCACTTGCGCGCCAATGTGCTCCAGCTTTTCTGCCCAATTGATGTTGGCCTCTTCATCGAAGCGCGCTTTCAATTCAACAACAACTGTCACTTCTTTGCCTCGTTGCACCGCTTCACGCAACAAATCCATCAACACCGAATCTGCACCCGTTCTGTAGATGGTTTGCTTGATAGCCAACACATTCGGGTCGTGCGCTGCCTCGCGCAATAGTGCGAGCACGCCATCGAAGCTCTCATACGGCTGATGAATTAAGACATCACCTTCTTTCAGGCGGTCAAAAATTGAGTTGCTATTAGCCAACTGCTTGGGATAGCTTGGCGTGTATTTTGAAAACAGCCATTTAGGGTTATCGACTAAATCAATGAGTTGACTTAACCGAACTAGGTTCACTGGGCCATGCACACGATACAACGAGCGCTCTGGTAGCTGGAACTGTTGCAATAAGAAGTTCGACAAATACTCTGAACATCCAGATGACACCTCTAACCGAATGGCCTGCCCGTAGTTGCGATGCACCAGTCCTTTACGTAATGCTGTTCGTAGGTTTTTAACGTCTTCTTCATCGACTGATAAATCAGAATGCCTAGTCACCCTAAATTGCGAGAACTGACCCACCTCTCGACCTGGAAATAAGTCTTTTAAGTGAGCACGAATAACACTAGAAATAGAAACGAATAGCTGTCGCTTACCCGAAAGCTTTTCAGGCAAGGGGATTAGACGGGGCAAACTTCTGGGCACTTTAACGATGGCTATCTCGTTATCTCGGCCAAAAGCGTCTTTCCCAGAAAGACGAACAATGAAATTTAAAGATTTATTGGCAACTTGCGGAAATGGATGCGCGGGATCCAAGCCAACAGGCAGCAAAAGTGGGCGCACTTCTTTTTCAAAAAATAACTTCACCCATTTATGCTGCGCTAACGTGCGCTCACCATGTGACAAGATGCGAACGCCCTCTTTTGCAAAGGCAGGCATTAAGACGTTGTTATAGAGGTCGTATTGCTCTTCAACTAAAGCATGTGCCTTATGACTGATTGCCTCTAAAACATTGTGCGTTGATGCGTTTTGTGCCGCCTGCAAAACTCCAGACGTTACGTGTAACGCAGCTCTAACCTCAAAGAATTCATCTAAGTTTGAGGAAACTATGCACAAGTACCGCAGCCGCTCTAGCAACGGTACATCATCTCGTTTTGCCCAGTCTAAGACTCTTGCATTAAATGCAAGCAGACTTAAATCTCTGTCTAGCCATTCTGTAGCCATGAATTCATCCTCGTCATTTATACGAGTTTGAATTGCATTCGTGACAAGCTTGTGACAAAAAAGCTGCTTAGTTGGTTACGCCTAAAAAATGCTTTCGGTAACGAGCAGGCATGTCTTGCAGCTTCATCATCATGGGTAAATCTGCCGTATTAAAGTCAGGATCCCAAGCTGGAGCTCCTAATACTTTTGCACCCAATCGCAAATAGCCTTTAATAAGTGCGGGGGG
>CAZEAQ010000133.1:0-4656 GCA_964510145.1 uncultured Bordetella sp. | reverse complement strand
CCGGACGATCAGGCCGTCAAAGTGATCCACACCGTGGACGCCAAAGCCCGATAAGAAGAAACCCATCATGATTTTTAAGACAGAGTGAGCTGACTATGGAACTCAAACGCATCCTCGCCCGCGACATCCGCACTGCCAACGAGAAGGCCGTGGCCCAATACGGCCCCGACGTTCTCGTGATCTCCAGTAGCCAAGTCAACGGTTTGACCGAGCTGATCGTGGCCATTGACCTTGCACCTCTTCCTCCCGAAGAGGCAGATCCGCACGTCAAGCCCGAGTTCGCACAGTCTGCACGTCCAAGCGGAAAATTCGACGTCTTATTAGGTCAAACCATCGATCAAAACAAACGCAACGCGCGTGAGCGTCAAGCCACTCAAGTGGCCAAACCAATTGTTGAGGTGGCGCCTGTGAAAGCGAAAGCACCCGCCAAAACGGCAGCCAAGCAAACGCAAGCCGCAGCGATGGATGATGTTGAACAACGCAATGCCCAAGAACACGACACCTTGCGTGGTCGCGAAATCGTGGCCTTGGTTCGTGAAGAACTAGCCTCGCTGCGTCGCGAATTCAAGCTCGGCCAACAAATGGCGGCGTGGCAAGGCGGCATGCCTTTGCCACCGGCTTTGTCACCCTTGCGCGACGCATTGAACGATGCGCCCATTCCAGTGGCTTTGCGTGCTTTGTTGATCGACAGCATCAAAGATCACGACAACATGGCAGATGCCATGGGCGCATTGAGCCGACAACTCAGCCATGCCGTTGAGCAAGAACAAGCCGTGACACCTGTTTCTGGCATTCATGCGCTAGCGGGTCCCTCGGGCGCGGGTAAGTCCATGATGATTGCGCGTTTGGCACAAAGTGCCGCGTTGCAACACGGCAGCGAAAAAGTGATGGTCATCAGCTTTCACGATCAACGTGCTGGCGCATGGAACCAAACGCAATTGTTGTGTGCGCAATCGGGCGTGGACTCGTATCGCGCGACCAACGCTGCCACGCTCAAACTTTTATTAGAAGAGCACAGCGCACGTCAATTGATTTTGATTGACACCCCCGGCGTTCAAATGAACGAACGCTTGGCTGAAATTCGCGCGATGAAACTCAACGTGCAATGCCACGCTGTGATTCCAGCCGACGCCTCTGCCGCCAACATTCGTCGCGTGTTTGAAAACACCGACAACGTATGGGCTTCTTTGATGCTCAGCAAACTCGACGAGTCCACCCAACCTTGGGCGCTGTTGCAGTTCTTGACTGATAAATCGTTGACCGTTTCCGTCGCCAGCCGCGGTGAGAACACCGCCGACCTCGTGCAAGACGTTTCGCTGGCTGGCTTGGTGCAATGCGCTTTAGACAACTTGCCATTGCCAGAGACGAACCCCCAACCTGAGCAAAGCGCTCGTGATACAGCGCTGAGCCAATTGGCCGCTTCCAAACTGTCGCAAATTGCGGCGCAATCTAAATCACAAACCACAGGCTTGACCCATGAGTGATACACGTAAAACAGAAGTCATCGGCATCGCCAGCGGCAAAGGAGGTGTGGGTAAAACCACGACCTCAATCAACCTTGCCGTTGCGTTGACACAAATGGGTCACAGCGTGATGTTGTTTGACGCCGACCTCGGGTTAGCCAACGCACAAATTGCGCTGGGCGCAAGAGCTGAATACAACTTGGGACATTTCTTGTCGGGACAAAAATCGCTGCAAGAAATTATGGTCACCACCCGTCAAGGGGTGAAGCTCATTCCGGGTGCTTCGGGCATGCAAGAACTCGCAGCGTTGAGCGATATTCAAGCCGCCAGCATTGTTCAATCGTTTGGTGTTTTGTCTGAAGACGTGGACTATTTAATCGTTGACGTTGCAGCGGGCATTTCGCCTTCGGTGTTGTCTTTCTTAGCTGCGTGTCAGCGTCGTTTCATTGTGGTGAAAGACGATCCCTCGTCAATTGCCGATGCTTACGGCACCATCAAAATCTTGAGCAAAGAGATGGAGCTGGACGAAATTTATTTGGTCCCCAACATGGTGGCTAGCCAATCTGAGGGTTGGAAACTTTATAAAAAACTCAATGACGTCTGTGTGCGTTTCTTGGGTGAATCTGTGCACTACCTCACCTCGATTGAGAGCGATGAGATGGTGTTGCGTGCGCTTAAAAAATACCAATCGGTGATTGAAATGGCACCGGGTACCGCCGCCGCTCGTGATTACATGCGCTTAGCTGAGGCGTGTACCCATTTGCGACCAATCGACCATCCTTCTGGGGGGTTGCAATTCTTCATGGAGCGACTGATGCAAAACAGTTCGTCTGAAACATGAAAACACTATCACCCGTACAAATGTACGAATCCTGCAAGCCCAAAGGCGAGGATTTGGTCATGGCCCATTTGGGCTTGGTCAAACGCGTGGCCTTGCATTTGAAAGCACGCATTCCAGCTTTTATGGAGCTCGATGAATTGGTTCAAGTTGGCATGATTGGTCTGCTTGAAGCGTCGCGTGCCTTTGACCCCTCTAAGGGCATCGAATTCGAAAACTTTGCACACAGTCGAGTACGCGGTGCGATGCTCGACGAAGTGCGACGCTTGTCTTTCTTGCCTCGTTCGGCAGTGGCCTTTAACAAAGAGCACAACACGACGGTGCATGCCTTGGCTGCAGAGCTAGGACGCACACCTACGCAAGCCGAAATTGCCGATCACATGGGCAAAGACTTGGAAGACTTTCACAGAGAGCGCGGCAAAGCCAAACGCTTCGAGACGTATTCCATGGAAGTCGTCACCGAAGAGGTGATGAGCATTGCCGACGACACCTCGCAACAGCCCGAAGTGATTGTGGAGGAGGCCGAGTTCATGGACGCGGTGACCGATGCGATTGCCGCATTGCCTGAGCGCGAGCAGTTGGTCATGCAGTTGTACTACGTGGAAGAGTTCAACCTCAAAGAGATTGGCGAAACCCTTGGTGTGAGTGAGTCGAGAGTGAGTCAAATTCTTTCCTCGGTCGTCAAGAAACTTCGTGGCACCCTCAAGGTGGATAGCGCGGTAGAGACCGAGAAAGTTGAGTCAAGGAGACGAGCATGAGTAACTTCATGATGAACATGATCTCCTGGGTCTTGTTGCTGCTTGTCATCTTGACGCTGTATTTGATCGACAAGATCAACCAGCTCACCAAAATGTATGAGGCTCCCAAGCCCGCCATGCCTTTGTTGCCCGAACCTGAACTACCCAGCGACTTGTTGTTTGCCGGGTTAGAGGGCAAAAAATTGTGGGACGCGATGAATGGCAAGCAGGTGGAAGGCTTTGACGCCAGCCAAATTGATGCCTTGCGCCCGCACTACGAACCCATCTTGCGCGAACACATCACGGCCACTTTTAAAGATGGTCTTGAAGAGGTGGACGCAGACGAAAACAAAGTGCCCAGCTCGACTCGCAAAATTCCGACAGTGCGTGGCCACATTCAATCGTGGTTGCCCCCGCAACACTTGGGCAGCATCTATCGTGCTGCGTTGGAGTTTGGTGGCAGTTATGCCAAAAACCAAGAGCCTGAAGTGCTGTTGCGTTTGAAGCAAACCGTGGACAGCGTGGTGGACATGTTGTACCAACGCGTGAGCATTACCAACGAAGTGCCGTTCTCGGAATTCTTATTCGAAGAAGTGCCAATTGAAGAGACTGAAGATACGTCGGACACCGAAGACACCTTGATGTTGACCGATGAGTCTATGCAGCCTCAGGCGCTAGATGGCTTTGAAGCCCTCGAGAACAGCCAAGAATTTGAGCCCTCGCCTGAAGAGGCGGTGCAAGCTTATGAAGATCAACAGCGGCAAGAAATTGCCGCAGAAACAGTGGAGGTTGTGACGCCCATCGAACCGATACCAGAACATGCTGAAACGCCAGAGGCGACAGAGGTTTTGGAGCCCGTGACGGTGGAGTCTGAGGCTGCACCACAGCCACAACCTCAACCCGCGGCTTAATTGTTTTGATGCAGCTCAAGTTTGTTTCACCTCTTCCGATACTGCCTGTGTAACGTAGAAAAACACAGGAGTGATTCAAATGCGAGCCAATTCACGAGCCATCCAAAGTTATGGCGAAGTCAAAGTCAGCAGTGGCGTTGCCTCTGCTAACAATGTGCAATTGATTCAAATGTTGTTTGATGGCTTGTTGGAGAGTTTGGCAACAGCTCGTGGTCACATCCAACATAAAAATATCACAGAGAAATCCAAAGCCATTGCTCGCGCTAGTCGCATCGTGATTGGTTTGCAAGGTGCCTTGGATTTTGAAAAAGGTGGCGATCTGGCCAACAACTTAAACGAGTTGTACAGCTATGTGACCCGTCGTTTGTTTCACGTCAACGCACACAATGATTTGGCCGCGTTAGATGAGATTCATGGTTTGATGCGCGAAATTCGCGATGCTTGGGAAGGCGTGCCAGCCCTAGTTCCAGCGAGTAACCGTCCAGTCGGCATGGTGAACTGATAATCAGATTTCTGCTTTTTCGCAGAAATCACGGATTTATCAGTTAATCTTGCAGGTTGTTCGGGTAAATTTTTCAGGCGCATCCAAGAAAACTCTTGGGTGCGCCGACCTGCATGGGGAGTGAGTTAGATGTCAGCAATTATTGGTTTAGTCGTTCTGTTCATTTGCGTGTTCGGCGGTTTCGTGATCGCCGGCGGTAGCTTGG
>CAZEAQ010000132.1:0-4765 GCA_964510145.1 uncultured Bordetella sp. | reverse complement strand
TTGTGATGGAGCAGGGCGTGGTGGTGGAAGAGGGCGATCACGACACGCTCATGGCTCAACAAGGCGCGTATTTCCGTTTGTACGAAGCGCAGGCTAAAAACGCACAAGAGGCGTCGGTATGACAACAGCTTTCACATTAGCGTTTGATCCATTTGGCAAGTTGGTTTTGACACTGGCAGATGGAACACGTCATGTCGGCGCCGTTGCGGTTCGTGCTTTTCCAATCGCGTCGCCCGATCAAACTGTTTCTATTTTGAGCGCAGAGGGAAAAGAGTTGGTTTGGATTGAGCAACTCAGCGAGCTTCCAACCAACGAGCGTGAAGTGGTGTTGCAAGCTTTGCAAAGCCGTGAATTCATGCCCGAGATTTTGAAATTAGAGGGTGTGAATAGCTATTCAACACCCAGTATCTGGCGCGTGCAAACCAGTCGTGGCGCAACGCAATTAGTGCTCAAGGGCGAAGAGGATATTCGTCGCCTTAGCCCTCGAACCTTGATCGTGGCCGACGCCCATGGTGTTCAGTTTTTGATTCGAGACTTGCCTTCGCTCGACAGGCATACCCGCAAGCTGTTAGACCGCTTTTTATAAAGCTCAACGACCTTCGCACGCAGCAAACATGTCTAACTCGCGTTGATAGACCGAGGTTTTGACAGCCATTAGCCCTAAGACGGAGTGAAACAAATGGTCGTGTGATAGCGCCTTGTGTTTCTCGTTCTGCAAACAACGTGTACTGATTCGACTGACTTGCTCGAAACTTGGAGACAACCAAGTAATGAGTGGCACGTTCTTTTGCTCCGGAGGCGCGACGCTGAAAGGGAGTCCGTGCAAATACAAATTCTTTTCCCCCAACGACTCACCGTGATCGGAGACATACAACATCGCTGGCGTATTGTTTTTATGTTGTGTTTTTAGCCAGTCGATAACGCGTGATAAAAAATAGTCAGTAAACAAGATAGTGTTGTCATAGGCGTTAATCACCCGTTGACGTTCGCATTGCGACAGTGATGTATCGGTGCATTCGGGTGTGAATTTTTTGAATTCATTGGGCGTTCGTTTGAAGTAAGCCGGTCCGTGACTACCCATTTGGTGCATGACTACCACCGTACCGCGTGCACGCCTCTCTAACGGTAATTTGGCAAGCTCTGACTCTATAGTGGCCAGCATCACCGTGTCACGACATTCAACGCTGTTGCAATGTTCGGGCAGTTTGAGGCTTGAGGTATTGACGTAGGGGATGCGAGCGCATTGGTCCTTGCAACCCGATTGGTTATCTATCCAAAGTACGGCATAGCCAGCGCGTTGCAAGACGTCGAGTAAGTTTTCTGATTCGTTTTTTCGTTTTGAAAACTCAGTGCGACCAAGGTGAGAAAACATACAAGGCAAAGACTCAGCGGTGCTGGTGCCACATGACGTCACATGGGTAAAACTCGTGACGTTTTCTTTGGCTAACAGCGGGTTGGTCTCGCGTGCATAGCCATTGAGCGAGAAGTTTTGACTACGAGCGGTCTCTCCCAAGACGAGCACCAAAAGTGGCGGAGGCGCGGTGCGATGAGCGTTGATTTGACGTTCGCCAATTTGGGCGTCTAAGCCAAGTGGTTGCAATGGGCCAGAACGTTTTTCTGAGGGAATGACCGTCAAATCTAAAACTGCATAAACGCTATTTAAAGGATTGATTTGATAGCGCATATCCGGGTAGTTGCGCATCAGAGACGAGAAGTCTTGAAACACCACTTGAGTTGTGCCAAACGCGAGCGCTATTGCACCAAAAAATAAACCCAGGTTACGCAAGGCTTGCTGCCCCAGAGACGTTTGGGTGATGGGCTGTCGCCACAACCAAACCATGGGAAGCACAGCATGCACAACAACTGTCAATAACAAACGCCAACTGAGTTGATCAGTGGCCTCTCGTGTATCGGTTTGAAATACGTTAATGACCATGGGCGTATCCACTACAACCCCGTACATCAACATATAGTGCGTCGCAAAGGCGGCAAGTAGCAGCAGCAAACTGATGACAGGTTTCAGTGTCAGGCGCCATGCAAATAAAGCAAGAAGCGCTGCAATCACGCTAGCGATGATGATGGCAAATGCAACGCCAAACAGCATGCCATGCAAGCCACTGATGTCGGGCAGATTTTTTAAATTACGCCAGAGCGCGAAGTTGCCGACAACAGACAGCCAAAGACTCGCAAGTACAACCAGCAACACACCAGAGCGTGGCGTGCGCACGGGAGCATCTAAGAACATATGACGCATTTGCGAAAAGCGGTTCTAGGTGGGCCAGGTGCTGCCGTGTTCAGGTACGAGTGCACGCCAACCTAAATCGCGTTCAATGCGTTGTCGCAACGCATCGGATGCTTCGGGCTCCCCGTGCACGATATAAACCTGATCGGGGTGCGATTTCATTTGCTTGAGCCATGCCACTAATTGACTGGCATCGGCATGCGCTGATGACGATTGCAACTGCACCACCTCTGCATGAATCGCCACATCTTGGCCATGCAAGCGCAACATAGCGCCGCCACTAGCAAGGGTGGCTCCGCGTGTCCCCGGTGCTTGATAGCCTGTGAGAATGACCATGTTGCGATGGTCGGGCAAATAGTGCGCGAGGTGATGCAACACACGCCCGCCTGTGGCCATGCCGCTCGCCGCCAAGATCACCATCGGGCCATGACGCTTGGATAAAGCCTTGGACTGTTCGGTGGTTTCAATCATCGTGGCGACATGCTTTAACCCCTTAAGCGCATGTGCATCTAGTCGATGCGCATCGGGATGGCGTTGAAACAAATCGGTGGTGTGAACCGCCATGGGGCTGTCTAAAAAGATGGGTAGCCCTGATGGAATGTCGCCACGTTCTTTCATCTCTGCAATCGCGTGCAGCAGAGCTTGTGCGCGTCCCACTGCAAACACGGGCACAACCGCGACCCCTCCTCGAGCGGCAACTTTCTTAAGTGCAGGCGCAAGCTCGGCCATGACGTTTTCTTGTGGGTGTTGGCGATTGCCGTAGGTGGACTCAATCAACACCGTGTCAGCGTCAGGCGGAGGTGCAGGTGGGTTCATGATCAAGTCGTCGGGGCGACCTAGATCACCGCTGAACAAAATCCGTCGTCCTGCAACTTCAAGCAACACACTCGCTGCGCCCAAGATGTGACCGGCTGTTGTGAAGGTGGCTTTCCATCCGGGGATGGGTGTGAATGTTTTTGTTTCGTGTTCGGCCTTGAGCAATTGCAGCGACAACAGCGCATCGTGTTTGCCATACAGCGGCATGGCGGGTTCGTGTTTGGTGTAGCCGTGACGGTTCAAGAAAGCGGCGTCTTCTTCTTGAATGTGGCCACTGTCGGGCAACAAAATGGCGCACAAATCGCAAGTGGCCGGTGTGGCGTGAACGCGGCCACGAAAACCTTGTCGGTAGAGCAGCGGAATGTAGCCACTGTGGTCTAAATGAGCGTGCGTTAAAAGTACCGCATCGACGTCAGTGGGCGTGATGGGCAAAGGGCTCCAGTTGCGCAAACGCAGCTGCTTATAGCCTTGAAACAAACCGCAATCGACCAGCAGTTTTTGATCTGCGTGTTCGACCAAATACTTAGAACCCGTGACCGTACCGGTTCCGCCTAAAAAAGTAATTTTGACGCTCATGGAGCGAAGTATCCCCTTTTTTGAGGGGCATACCGCGCTTCAATTAATTGAAAAAGCGTTTCAACTTATCTGCCCAGCCACCCTCGACGGGGGAGTGTTTGGCGCCACCCTTTTTCAAAGAATCGTCCAACTCTTTAAGCAATTTGCGTTGATGCTCGGTTAGTTTTACTGGTGTCTCGACGGAGATGTGGCAATACAAGTCACCCGGAAAGCTGGAGCGCAGCCCTTTCAGACCCTTGCCACGCAGACGGAACTGTTTGTCGTTTTGCGTGCCCTCGGGAATATCAATCGCTGCTTCGCCTGCAAGCGTGGGCACACGAATCTCTCCGCCCAACGCGGCGGTGGTAAAGCTGATGGGTACGGAGCAGTGCAAGTCGTCGCCGTCACGCTCAAAGATGTCGTGTTTTTTGATGCGAATTTCGATGAACAAATCGCCAGGTGGGCCGCCGTTCGTGCCGGGTTCACCGTTGCCCGTGCTGCGAATGCGCATGCCGTCGTCGATACCCGCGGGAATCTTGACCTCGAGGGTTTTTTGCTTTTTGATTTTTCCTTGTCCGTGACAACTGGTGCAGGGATCGGGAATGATCTTGCCCGCGCCTCGGCAGTGTGGACAAGTTTGTTGCACGCTGAAAAAACCTTGACGCATTTGTACCTGTCCACTGCCGTGACAAGTGGTACAAGTCTTCGCTGAGGTGCCGGGCTTTGCACCTGAGCCGTGGCAGGGTTCGCAGTCGTCCCAGCCCGGTATTTTGAGTTGCGCATCTTTGCCGTTGGCGGCCTCTTCCAGCGTGATTTCCATCGCATAGCTCAGGTCGTTACCGCGGTATACCTGTCGACCGCCAGCGCCACGACGGGCTTGTCCAAAGATGTCGCCAAAAATATCGCCAAAGGCCTCGCCGAAACCGCCACCAAAGTCGGCGCCACCTGGGCCACCCCGCATGTTGGGGTCGACGCCCGCGTGGCCGTATTGATCGTAGGCTGCACGCTTTTGTGGGTCGGACAACATCTCGTACGCTTCTTTGGCTTCTTTGAATTGAGCCTCCGCTTCCTTCGCCTTGTCGCCTTGGTTGCGGTCGGGGTGGTACTTCATCGCGAGTTTGCGATAAGCCTTTTTGATCTCGTCCTCGCTAG
>CAZEAQ010000131.1:0-4785 GCA_964510145.1 uncultured Bordetella sp. | reverse complement strand
CTTCAAAGCGTTACCCGTGTGCGTCTTCAGCGCCACCACGGCCTCTGGTGTATCTGCCGCCACGATCAAGCCGCCGCCATCTCCGCCCTCCGGCCCGAGGTCGATCACCCAATCTGCTTCAGCGATTACATCGAGGTCATGTTCAATCACGATCACGCTGTGCCCGCCATCAACCAGTCGGTGCAACACACGAATGAGTTTGTCCACATCGGCCATGTGTAACCCAACCGTGGGTTCATCGAGCACGTACAACGTGTGCGGCGCTTTGTTGCCGCGCTTACCCACATCGTCACGCACCTTGCTTAGCTCAGTCACCAGCTTAATGCGCTGTGCCTCACCACCGCTTAATGTGGGCGAAGGTTGCCCTAAGGTTAGGTAACCCAAACCGACATCTTTTAACAGCTGCAACGGATGCGCAATGTTGGGCATCGTGGCAAAAAATTCCACCGCCTCGTCCACCTCCATTTGCAGCACATCGCCAATACTCTTGCCGCGCCAACTCACTGCCAATGTTTCGGGATTAAAACGCGCGCCATGACACGACTCACACGGCACCTTCACGTCGGGTAAAAAGCTCATCTCAATTGTGCGCAGCCCCTGTCCCTCGCACGTATGGCAACGCCCCTCGCCAGTGTTAAAACTAAAACGTCCAGCGCCATAACCCCGCGCCTTCGCCTCCAGCGTTTCAGCAAACAGCTTGCGAATCGTGTCCCAAAAACCAATATACGTCGCCGGACAACTGCGCGGTGTTTTACCAATTGGCGTTTGGTCCACCTCCAACACGCGGTCAATCGTTTGATAACCCTCCAACCCAGTGCAACCCACCCACGCTGGATGCTTACCCGCCTCATCCAGTTTTCGCCCTGCTTGGGTCGAACGCTGCGACACCGCCGCCGCCACGTTGTGCAACAACACATCACGCGCCAAGGTGGACTTACCCGAACCAGAAACACCCGTCACCGCCACCAACCGCTTCAGCGGTATAGCCACGCTCACATCGTTCAAGTTGTGCAGAGATGCACCTTCGAGCGTGAGCCACTTCATCGCATCCGCCTCAGCGAATGCAAAAACAGCGCGCCGCGCCTGCACCGGATGCCGCATCGCATGCAGCAAATAACGTCCCGTTTGCGAATCGCTTTGCGCCGTAATGTCGGCCACAGACCCCTCGCCCATCAAACGTCCCCCACGCTTACCCGCGCTAGGGCCAATGTCAATGATGTGGTCCGCGCGACGAATCGTGTCCTCGTCATGCTCCACCACGACGAGCGTATTTCCTTTGTCGCTCAACAGATGCAAAGCGTTCAGCAAAATTTGGTTATCGCGCGCATGCAAACCAATGGTGGGCTCGTCCAACACATAGCAAACACCTTGCAAATTACTGCCCAACTGCGCAGCCAAACGAATACGCTGCGCCTCACCGCCACTCAGCGTTGGTGCACCGCGATCAAGCGTGAGGTAGTTCAAACCCACTTGCTCTAAAAATTCTAGGCGGCTCTTAATTTCGGGTAACAAGTCGCGTGCAATATCTGCATCACGGCCGGCGAGTGCAAGCGTCTCTACCCATTTGCGAATCTGCGTCACGCTCAAGCGTGCAATATCCGTGATGCCTACGCCCGCAAACTTCACCGCGCGCGCCGTGGCGTTCAAACGTGTGCCTTCGCAAGTAGGGCAGGCGACATCGACCAAGTCGTCCACATCCGGCTCTGCAAAAGTTTGCTCTCTGCCTTTTTCTTTGTCGTCACGCACGGAGTCATCTAGCACCTTGCGTTGATCTTTATTCAGCTTGACCCCCGTGCCCACACAGTCTGGGCACCACCCATGTTTGCTGTTGTAGGAGAACAAGCGTGGATCTAACTCGGCATACGAACTCGCGCACACAGGACAGGCGCGCAAAGTAGAAAACACATCTAAGCGACCAATGCTGTTGGTGTCAGCTCCCGCTTCCATCGCCTCGCGCAATCCATCGAGTTGACTCAACACATGCACCACGCCTTTGCCGTGTTCTAGCGCAGTCGTGAGCGCCTGTCGCAACTCATTTTCTGTCTGCGCAGACACCACCAAACTCGCAACGGGCAACTCGATGGTGTGTTCTTTGAAACGGTCTAAACGTGGGAATCCAGTCGTTGGCAAGAAGTGACCATCGACACGCAAATGCGTGTATCCGCGTGGACGCGCCCAATCGGCTAACTCGGTGTAGACGCCTTTGCGGTTCATCACCAATGGACTCATTAGCCCAATGTTTTGTCCTTTGAACTCACGCATCAACTGCGCTGCAATTCGCTCTGGCGTTTGCGGTTGAACAGCAGCGCCATCGTGAATGCAATGCTGCGTGCCCAACTTAACGTAAAGCAAACGCAAGAAATGCCACACCTCGGTCGTCGTTCCCACTGTCGACTTGCGACCGCCACGCGAGAGCCGCTGCTCTATCGCCACCGTGGGCGGAATGCCGTACACCGCATCCACCTCCGGACGACCCGCGGGCTGCACGATGCTGCGCGCATACGCGTTCAAACTTTCCAAATAACGGCGCTGTCCTTCATTAAACAAAATGTCAAACGCGAGGGTGGACTTGCCCGACCCAGATACGCCCGTGATGACATTGAACTTGCCGCGCGGAATGTTCACACTCAAGTTTTTAAGGTTGTGCTCTTTCGCATTCACGATTTGAATGGCGCCCTGATTCGCAGACGGTGGAGCGCTTTCTTTCGCTAGCCAACCCTTAGAAGTCTTTGACTCGCTAATCTCATACACCACCCCCATCGACGCCGCGTAATCGCGTAGCGCCTTGCCCGTGTGCGACGTTGGGTGCAAACGCACCTCTTCGGGCGTGCCCTCTGCCACCAACAAACCACCCGCATCGCCACCTTCTGGGCCAAGGTCTATCAACCAATCACTGGCGCGAATGACATCGAGGTTGTGTTCAATCACGATGAGCGAATTTCCATCTTCTAACAAACGGCGCATGGCACGCATCAGCTTGGCGATGTCGTCAAAGTGCAAGCCTGTCGTTGGCTCATCAAACAAAAACAACACGCCTTTTTTAGCGATGGATTGCTTGCTAGATGTTTTGGCTTTCGCAGCCTCCGCCAAAAATCCTGCGAGCTTGAGCCGTTGCGCTTCGCCACCACTGAGCGTTGGCACAGGTTGCCCGAGTTTGACGTAGTCCAAACCCACATCCACGATGGGTTGCAAGGTGCGAACCACTTCGCGGTCGTTCGCAAAAATCTCAAGCGCTTCGCCAACCGTGAGGTCCAACACATCGGCCACATTCAAAAAGACGCTAGTGGGCGTCAGCGCTGAAGCAGCGCCACTGGGCTTTTTACGCTCGACCCGCACCTCCAAAATCTCTGGGCGATAGCGTTGACCATTGCAATCTTGGCAACGCAAATACACGTCACTCAAAAACTGCATTTCCACATGTTCAAAACCCGAACCGCCACAGGTTGGGCAACGTCCATCACCGCTGTTAAAGCTGAATTTAGAGGCGGTGTAGCCGCGCTGTTTGGACAGCGGTGCAACCGAGAAAATTTCTCGCACAGCGTCCCACGCCCCCACATAACTGGCGGGGTTGGAGCGTGCGGTTTTACCAATCGGGGACTGATCGACAAACACCACATCACTCAAATAATCAGCGCCCAACAAACGGTCGTGTTCACCGGGTGTTTCTGTGGCACGACCCAAGTGGCGCATCAGCGCAGGGGTCAACACATCTTGAATCAAAGTCGATTTACCCGAACCACTCACACCCGTGACACACACCAAGCGTTGCAACGGAAATTCAATGCTCAGGTTTTGCAGGTTGTGCTCCCGCGCACCCTCCAAAATCAAACGTGGCGTGTTGTCGGTGACCAATCGTTTCAGGCCCAAACCAATTGTTTTACGCCCGCCTAAGTAGGCACCCGTTAAGGTGTCTGCGGAGCGCAAACCTTCAGGCGTTCCATCAAACACCATGTCCCCGCCACGCACGCCTGGGCCAGGCCCCATGTCAATGATGCGATCCGCGCACAGCATGACGGCGGGGTCATGCTCAACCACTACCAATGTGTTGCCCGCATCACGCAATCGCAACATCGCTTCATTAATACGATTCATATCGCGCGGGTGCAAGCCAATGCTCGGCTCATCCAATACAAACAACGTATTGACCAACGATGTGCCCAACGCCGTTGTTAAGTTAATGCGTTGCACCTCGCCACCACTCAGCGTCCGGCTTTGTCGATCGAGCGTGAGATAACCAATTCCGACATCGCTCAAATACTTTAGGCGCGTCCGAATTTCGTCCATCAACAAATGCAAGGCTTGCGCATCTGCACCCGCCACATCCACTTGCGTGGCGTTAAAAAACTGATGCAACTTATCGATCGGAAGCAGCATCAAATCGTGCAAACACAAACCGGGCATGGCCTCAAGTTGCGCACGCGTCCATTGCACACCTTGCGGCATAAATCTTTTGGCAGGCGGCAGCACGGCATCTGCGGTCTCTTTGCTGCCCATGCGCCACAACAAACTATCGGTCTTTAAGCGAGCGCCAGCACAAACGCCACATGGTGTGTAACTGCGGTATTTAGACAACAGCACGCGAATGTGCATCTTGTAAGACTTGCTCTCCAAATACTCGAAGAAACGTTTAATGCCGTACCACTGGTGATTCCACTTTCCCTTCCACAACGGGGAGCCATTGATCACCCAGTCTTTTTGCTCTTGACTTAATTTGTACCAAGGCGTATCGCGAGGAATGCCCTCTGCCTCGGCGTGGCGCATCAAATCGTCTTGGCACTCTTTCCA
>CAZEAQ010000130.1:0-4797 GCA_964510145.1 uncultured Bordetella sp. | reverse complement strand
GATCCTGCAACGCGCACATTTCAGGCTTTTCGGATTTTCATCAACGCCGAGCTTGCGGAGTTGCAACAAGCGCTAGACGCCTCGTTGCAGGTGTTAAAGCGAGGGGGTCGTTTGGTCGTGATCAGTTTCCATTCGTTGGAAGACCGTATCGTGAAGCAATTCATCGCGCAGCATTCGCGCGAGGTGTACGACCGCCGCGCACCTTTTGCAGCGCCAAAGGTGATGGACTTCAAAGCACTAAGCCGCATTAAGCCCAGCGATGAAGAGGTGTCGCAAAACCCTCGTTCCCGCAGCGCCATCATGCGCGTGGCAGAGCGATTAGGAGTGGCGGCATGAGTCGCTTGAGCTTCTTGTTGATGCTGGCGGTGATGGTGAGCGCCTTGTATTTGGTACGCACGCAGTACGAGTCTCGCTCGCTCACCACAGATATCGACCGCGCCAACAACGAAGCGCGTCGCCTAGAAGTAGAGAACGATCGGTTGGATGTGGAGCGTCGCGCTCAGGCGACGCCCTTACGCGTAGAGAAATTAGCGCGTGAGCAATTACACATGCGCACGATTACACCCGCGATTACGCATTACGCAACATTGCCAAACCATGGTGCGGCATCAGCGCCTGTGGCATCGGCCTCCGCAAGCGAGGTGCGCCCATGAGTAGCCGCAGCGTGCAGTACACCTCTAGTCCTTTGTTGGCGAGCAAAACGCCAATTTGGCGTAGCCAATTTATTGTGGCCATCATCGCTGCTGGATTTTTAGGGCTGGTTGCACGCGCAGCTTATGTGCAGGTGATCGACAACGCATTCTTTAAGCGACAAGGCACTGTGCGTTTTGTGCGTAATTTAGAGTTGCCTGCAAATCGTGGGCGCATCTTGGATCGCAATGGCAATATCTTGGCCTCGAGTGTGCCGGTGAAAGGCATTACGGCGAACCCAGAAGAAATTGACCGTGATCCGGCGAAGTTAAAGGCCTTGGCCAAATTGCTGGATATGAGTCTGGCAGATCTGAATAAAAAACTACAAGACGAAGACAAAACTTATGTGATGTTGAAGCGTCAAGTAGAAGAGTCAGTCGCCAAAGAAATTGCGGCTCTCAAAATCAAAGGTGTTTCAGACAGTCCCGAATACAAGCGCATTTATCCCGAAGGCGAATCTGTGGCGCATGTGGTGGGTTTTGCTAATTTAGAAAACGTCGGCCAAGAGGGTGTTGAGCTTACGTTCAATCAAGACTTAGGCGGCAAAGTGGGATCACGCCGAGTCATCAAAGATCGCTTGGGCCGTGTGGTGGAAGACATTGGCGAAATGGTCTCGCCCATCGATGGGCAAGACTTGCAATTGAGCATTGACAGCAAGGTGCAGTATTTCGCTTACGAAAAAATAAAAGAGACAGTCGTTGCAAATAAGGCGACTGCAGGCAGCGTTGTAGTTTTAGATATCAAAACAGGCGAAGTTTTGGCACTGGTGAATTACCCCAGTTATTCGCCGGGTAAGCGTGGAAGTTTGAGTGGTGCGCAATTACGTAACCGTGCGCTCACTGATACGTTTGAGCCGGGCTCGACCATGAAGCCTTTAGTGGTGGGGTTGGCGCTAGAAAAAGGAATTGTTAAACCAGAGACGTTGATTCAAACAGCGCCTGGCAAATTACAGATGGGTTCAGCCACCATCACCGATGCGCATCCACACGGTGTATTGAGTGTGAATGAAGTCATTCAAAAATCGAGCAACGTTGGAACCGTGAAGATTGCCATGCAAATGCAAGCTCACGATATTTGGGAATTTTTTACGCAAGTTGGTTTGGGGCAAAAACCACAAGTGCCTTTTCCGGGTGTGGTGTCCGGCAAAGTGCGCCCTTACAAAACTTGGGGGCAGATTGGTCAAGCCACGATGAGTTATGGCTACGGTTTATCCACCAGTTTGTTTCAGTTGGCGCAGGCCTATACCGTGTTTGCACACGACGGCGAAATGGTGCCAATGAGTTTGCTTAAAACCAATCAACCCGTTGTGAGTGGTGCGCGAGTGATCTCGTCACAAAACGCAGCCGCTATTCGCAAGATGCTGCACTTGGTCACGATTCCTGGAGGGACGGCACCCAAAGCGCAGACCATGGGTTATTCAGTAGGCGGTAAAACGGGAACTGCGCACAAAGTAGAAGGCAAGGGCTACGCAAGCAAAAAATATCGTGGCTTCTTTGTCGGCATCGCACCGATTGATAACCCACGCATCGTGGTTGCCGTCATGGTGGATGAGCCAACAAGCGGGTTGTATTTCGGGGGTGATGTGGCTGCCCCTGTGTTTAGTCAAACAGTTCAACAAACATTGCGCATGATGGGCGTTCAACCCGACATGGCGGTGAAACCACAAGTGTTCACCCAAGTTGAAAAGGAGTCGTTTTAATGAGGCGACTTCAACACCCGCAAGAAGCAGCGCAATGGCTTCGCACGCAAGTGCAGGGCGTCTTGCAAACCGACAGTCGTCGCGTGCGTGAAGGCGATGGTTTTGTGGCTTGGCCCGGCGGCGTGACCGATGGGCGTGGCTATGTCACGAAGGCATTGCAGCAAGGTGCACGCGCATGTTTGGTTGAGCACGCTGGGGCTGAATCTTTTGAATGGGCGGCAAAAAATCAAACTGAGCAAACACAACTGATTGCAAGTTATGAAGGTTTAAAGGCCGCAAGCGGATCCATTGCAGCCGCCTATTATGAAGAGCCCAGTCACGAGCTAGATGTCATTGCCATTACTGGAACGAATGGCAAAACTTCGTCTGCTTGGTGGTTGGCGCATGCACTTCAAAATTTAGGCAAACGATGTGCGGTGGTGGGTACTTTGGGTATCGGTGAAGTGGGTCAAGTGAACTCGCTTGAATTCACCGGCATGACGACGCCAGACCCCGTGTTGTTGCAAGCACGTTTGCGCGATATGGTGAATGCAGGTGTGCAGGCCTGTGCGATTGAAGCGTCTTCCATCGGTCTAGCTGAACATCGATTAGATGGCACCCAAGTGCGCATCGCCATGTTCACTAACTTCACGCAAGATCACCTGGACTATCACGGTGATATGGCGCATTACTGGAGCGCCAAGTTGGCATTGTTCGGTTGGCAGGGCTTGAAGTCTGCGGTCATTAATGTGGATGACCATCAGGGCGCTAAGTTAGCTCAACAGTTGAATTCAAGCTTGTCTGTTTGGACGATTTCTTGCGAAGCAGATTCAAGCACGCCGAAGCAATCGGCTGAAACTGCACAACATATCGTGGCTTCGAATATCACGCACGGCGCAAAAGGCTTGTGTTTCGATGTGCGTGAAGGTGTCAGCAGCCCAGCGCAAAAGCTAGAAACGCGGTTGGTTGGGCATTACAACGTGAGTAATGTGTTGGGTGTGATCGCATGTTTGCGTGCCATGGGTTACACGTTGGCGAATGCGGTTGAAGCGTGCCGTCAATTGCCCGCAGTGCCGGGGCGTATGCAAGCGGTAGAGGCGAATGATGACGACGCACCTTTGGTTATCGTGGACTACGCGCACACGCCAGACGCGATAGTTCAAGCTGTGCAAGCACTGTTGCCGCTGGCGCAATCGCGTGGCGGTGAATTAACTTGTATTTTGGGTTGCGGTGGTGACCGCGATGCCACTAAGCGCCCACTGATGGCGGCTGCGGCAGAGCAATTCGCACATCATGTGGTGCTGACCAGCGATAACCCTCGCAGTGAAGATCCTGAAAATATTTTGCAAGATATGCGTGCCGGCCTGATGCATGCAGAGAGAGCAAAAGTGATGGCAGATCGTGCTCAAGCGATTGCAAAAGTTGTGCTCAGCGCCCATGAAAAAGATGTGATCTTGGTGGCAGGAAAAGGCCACGAAGACTATCAAGAAATAGCTGGTGTCAAACACCCATTCAGCGATGTTGCGCACGCTTACGCTGCTTTGAAAGAGCGGAGGTTGCATGTCTGAGATGAATCTGTCGCTGCAACAAATTCAATCATGGCTAGCGCCGCATGGTTCGGTGCTGCTTCATGGCGATTCGAAGCTAGTCGTTCAGCGTGTTCATATGGATAGCCGCAGTGTGCAAGCGGGAGATTTATTCGTCGCAATCAAAGGTGAGCGGTTTGATGCCAACGACTTTCTGCCCGCTGTCGCAGAAAGTGGTGCAACCGCTGCACTTGCAGAACGAGGGTTAGGACAAGCTAAGTTGCCCGGCCTTGAAGTCAAAGACACACGGGCTGCATTGGGTCAGTTGGCGAAAGGCTGGCGCAGTCAATTTAATTTACCTGTGATCGCTGTGACCGGTAGCAACGGTAAAACGACAGTGACACAAATGCTCGCCAGTATCTTGCGGGCAAGTCACGGCGATGACGCATTGGCAACGCAAGGTAATTTAAACAACGACATTGGTGTGCCGCAAACCTTGCTTCGCCTCAGAGCGCATCACCGCAGTGCTGTGGTGGAGTTGGGAATGAACCATCCCGGTGAAATCGCGGGCTTGGCTGAGATGACAGCACCCACTGTGGCGTTGGTCAATAACGCGCAACGCGAACATCAAGAATACATGGCGAGCGTAGAAGCCGTAGCGCAAGAAAACGGCGAAGTTTTACGCGCACTCACACAAGGGGGCGTTGCCGTTTTCCCAGCGAACGACGCGTACACATCGTTGTGGCAACAAATGGCTGGCAGTCATTCATGTATGCGGTTTTCCATGAAACCAATGGACGCCAGCTTGGCCGAGGTGCAGCTCATTAACGCTGAATGGCTGCAAGACCATTGGTCGGTGCAAATGCAAACACCTGTGGGCGTGTTGCACACCAAGCTGCACAT
>CAZEAQ010000129.1:0-4918 GCA_964510145.1 uncultured Bordetella sp. | reverse complement strand
GCTGGCGGTGTAGCTGGTGTCGGGGCTGCGCAAGAAACCAAAACCATCAGGCAAGATTTCTAACACGCCGTCTGCAAACACTTGTTCGCCAGCGCGGGCGCGTTTTTTGATGATGGCAAACATCAATTCTTGTTTGCGCATGCGGCCCGTGTTTTCGATTTCGAGTTCTTCGGCTTGTTTCAGCACTTCGGATACGTGCAGGGCCTTGAGTTCGTTCAGATGCATTGATTGACTCCAGTGGGGAGTTCGTTAATAAAAAAATGGGGGGAGGTCGAAGCGAGGTGTGTATTACCTCTAGACCAGAATCCAAGCCCTTGTGAGGGCAACAGCCTATAAGCTGGTCGCGAATTCAGAAAAGATTATGACAGGAAAAAGCCCGTTAATCGCAGAATTAACGGGCCAGATTTGAAGCGATTTGTCGATTAAGCGAGTTGCTGGTCGATAAAAGCGGTGAGTTGTGCCTTGCTCATGGCGCCCACTTTGGTGGCAGCGAGTTGGCCACCTTTGAAAACCATCAGAGTTGGAATGCCACGAATGCCAAGTTTGGCTGGAATGTCACGGTTTTCGTCCACATTCATCTTGGCAATCTGTAATTTGCCCTGGTAGGCCACAGAAACTTCGTCCAAGATGGGGGCAATCATTTTGCAAGGACCGCACCATTCGGCCCAATAGTCCACTAAAACGGGCTTGTCGGCTTGCAGAACTTCTGCTTCGAATGTGGTGTCTGTTATGTTTTTGATCAAATCGCTAGCCATGGTGATTTCCTCTTTCAATTTGCGATAGAGCTACAGTTGGGGCATTGTGGCAGAAACCAAGTCCCCCCTATGAAAACTATCTCTATTGATGTGGTTTCGGATGTTGTTTGTCCATGGTGCTACGTGGGCAAAAGGCGTCTGGAAAAAGCGTTGGCTGAATGGGCTGTTCAGTACCCAGATATTCAGCCTGTTGTGCGTTGGCACACTTTTCAGTTGAATCCCGATATGCCTGCAGAAGGTATGTCGCGAAAAGACTACGTACAGAATAAATTTGGCGACCGTGCTGAGAGCGTTTATGGGCGAGTCAGCGCTGTTGGCACTGAAGTGGGTATTGCCTTTGAGTTTGACCGCATCATCCGACAGCCCAACACAGTGGTTGCCCACAGTTTGATTGCGGTTTCTGAACCAGGGCCAGCGCAAGACAGAATGGTGGAGGCCTTATTTAAAGGCTATTTCATTGACGGCAGAGATTTGACAGAGGCCTCGGAGTTGATGGACATGGCCGAGTCGGCTGGCATGAGTCGCAGCGCGGTGGAGGCTCATTTGCAAGACGCTCAATTGCATAGCCAAACGATTGACAGCGATAAAGCCGCCAGAGAGATGGGCATTAGCGGCGTGCCATTTTTTATTTTTAATCAACGCGTGGGCGTGTCGGGCGCCCACGAAAGCGAAACTTTGCTGCAAGCCATGGAAGAGTCGCTGAACGACGCGTGACTTTAAGTGCCGCGAGTTTCGTCTTTGATAAGAGGTGTTGTGGTCGCTTGATTCAGCGCCGCCACTCGGTAAATCAGGTGATAAACCAAACCCACAAAAACGCTCCCGCCAATTAAGTTACCCAATATGACGGGTAATAAATTGCCAAACATGCCTGAAGTGGTCAATGCGTTACCAATCGCGCTGGCGGTTTCTGGCTCGAAGTGTTGAATGATCAAACCGAGTTGCAGAAAGTACATGTTGGCGATGCTGTGTTCAAACCCCGCAGCGACAAACGCAGTGATTGGAAAGACGATGGCAATGACTTTGTCCATCACGCTTCGGCCGGCCATGCTCATCCAAACAGCCATGCACACCAAGATGTTGCAAAGGATGCCTTTGAAAAAGGCTTCGTGCCAAGCTAAATTCTGTTTTGCAAATGCAATTTTGAGAACCGCTTGGCCAATGTTGCCCCCGTTCATGTGCGTGTGTCCGCTGGCATAGACGAGCAGCGCGAGAACGCTTGTGCCTGCAAAGTTGGCGGCGCACACCAGCACCCAATTGCGTAGCACTTGTTGCGTTGTAATTTGTTTATCGGCCCAAGCCATTGCCAATAGATTGTTGCCAGTGAAAAGCTCTGCGCCTGCAATGACTACCAAGATAAGACCGAGACAAAAAACTAGCCCGCCAACTAGCTGGCTGAGAGCAAAACTTAAAGAGGCGTCAGATTTAACGATGACAAAAAATAACCCGCCAAGGCCAATAAACGCACCCGCCAATAAACCCAACATGATTAAGGGCAGGGTGGCCATGTGCGCTTTGGCCACGCCAACGGTTTCAACTTTGAGCGCAATTTCTTTGGGGGCGTAAGCGTCGGAGCCAAAAAGTTCGGGCATACCAATCCTTCTAAAATTCAATCAGCTTTTATTTTGAACGGAGCCACATTGTGACGAATCAACCCTCTGACATGGTGCGTGCTATGGTGTTGCGAGAGCTTGAAGAGGGCAAACGACACGATGGGCTTTGGTTGCAAGCGATGTCCGAATCTAAATTGGACAAAGAAAAGGCGCAATTACGCTACATCGCCCTCAGGTCTGCATCGTTGCAAAACGACGTAAAAGGACTTTTGATCAAGCAAATTCGTCGATCGATTGTCCAAGACGAACGAAAGCCTTCAAACGCCGATTTGGCTAGCTTTTTGGCCGCTAAAACTCAGAGCCCGGTTAAGAAATAAGGGTCTTTGATCTGGACTTGGGGCGCAAATTGGGCGGCATGGTCAACGCGGGCCTGTAGCGAGGTGGTTTGACCTGAGATTGCTTTAACGATTCCATCAATTTTGTATTTGCCGATGGTTTTGGCAATTTGAATTCGTTACCAATGCCTATTTGTGTGGCAGCCGCTTTGCGCTGTAAAAGCTGCGCCGTCAGCATGTGGACATAGGCTGCTTTGGCGTTTTCCGACCATGTGTCCCACTGCTCTCTGATGGGCTTGATGTGCGCGCGCAAAAACTCGTTGAGCTCGGGCCCTTCAAGCGTTTCTTGAATATTGTCTTTCGCTTTGGCGATGAAAGGGTCTATTTCATCGGGCTCTTTAATTTCCTCTGGTTGTTTTGTCTCTTCTGGCGGGGCTGTTTCAGAGGGTTGTGAATCGATTGCATTAGAGGACGGCGCTGCAGTTTCTGCGACCTCAGAGGCAACTAAATTTTCTTCGGGCGCAACAAATTTCTCTGCGTCCTTCGTCTCCTCATTGGGCAATGAGTCAACTTCGGTTGCAGAGCCTTCATCTGGCGTTGCAGCGGTTTGTTCTTCCATAAATGACCTAGGTTGAAATCAGAATCGACCGTTCTTTTGAAAAGTTGAGCTTTTTTTGAAGGAAATTTTTGTAGTTATAAATAATTATTTTCTCGATGAATTAATGAATTTAAATTCAGTTTGAAACTGTGATTTTGTCGAATGTTGCGGTTTGACAACCAATAAACGAAGTTTTATCAAAAAAATTAACAAATTCAGCAGTAATGCTTAGAATTTGTAGGCGTTTATTTGAAAGGACTCTCAAAATGCAAAAAATTAAACTCTTGGCCGCTATCACTTTGGCTTTGGCTTCATCCGCTTCTTTTGCTCAAGCAAGCAAATCAGGTTTCTATGGCGTTGCTCAATTCGGTACCGCCCAAATCAAAGACAGCTACACAGGTGCTACTGATGCAACTATCAACGCTACTGGTACTATTGCCACCAATGCATGGCAAATCGGTCTTGGTTACGATTTGAATGAATATTTAGCTGTTGAAGCAACAGCAGGTTCTGCTTTGAAAGCCGAGTCAAAAGTGACGACATCGGAAGGTTACGTCAACTCAGTTAAGCAAAACATTTCTGCTTACAGCATTTCTGGCTTTGGTAAACTGCCAATCGGAAACATCAAATTGATGGCTGGCCCAACATACACCATGTTCAACTCAACTTATTCAGTTGCCAACTCTACTGAAACTGTTGAGAAAACTGTTAGCAAGGGCCTCTTGGGGTTGACAGTCGGCGCTTCTATCGCGCTCGATGCCAAGACTGATGTCCGTGCAGCTTTCACTCAATATCAGCCTATGAAGTCTCAAGTAACTATTAACGGCGACGTTTATAACCGCGAACAAAAAGTGTCTTCGTTCTTGGTTGGTTTGACAGTTAAATTCTAATTTAACGGCTTAGTCAGTTGATTAGTTAAAGAAGGGGCGTTATGCCCCTTCTTTATCAGTTGTGTGTTTGGCGGGGTAAATGTCATGGTTAATTTCACCCGTGTAGTTTTTAGTATTTTGCTGGTTTCATTCGTTTCCAGCGTTTATGCCCAAGGCATATTGCCTTCTTGGATGCGTAGAAGCCAAGAAGTAGAGCAAGTTGTGCCAACTGTTTCTGCTCAGCGAGCGGCTACTGCTCCTAAACTATCTGCAGAAATATTCAGTAGCGAAATAGCCCCTAACGGCGAAGTCCTTTTAACAGTTCGTCCATCTGCTAATTCAGCAACGATTGCATCTTTGACCGTAAATGGTTTCGAGATGGGCGGGTTTTCAAATAGCAGCAAAACAATCAAGCGTTTTGTGCCGGTGGGGCAAACTACTTTGTCTATTGAATTGACCGATGAGTTTGGTCAAAAATTTTCTCAAAATTTGTCATTTGATCGTGCCGCACCTTCAGGCGGCGATGTGCATGCGCAACCCTCTGGTGCATCGCCAACGCCCGTGGCGAACTTGACCAATTTGCCGCCCCCGACCAATAAGAAAGTAGCGGCTTTGGTGATTGGTAATTCAAACTACGTGGTTAGCCCTCTGACCAATCCGCGTAACGACGCGACTGACGTGGCTAACAAACTTGAGGGGATGGGCTACAAGGTGCGTCGCATAATTGATGCCGATCGCAAGACCATGATGAGGGGCTTGGAAGCTTTTCGTCTAGAAGCTGAGAAGGCTGATGTTGGTTTTGTTTATTACG
>CAZEAQ010000128.1:0-4919 GCA_964510145.1 uncultured Bordetella sp. | reverse complement strand
AGCCGCTTGGGCCAACTTGAACGACAAGCCCGTTGAGGCTTACGCTAAGAAGTAATTAAGCCAACAACGCAAACAAAAAGGGCGCTCTGTGTAGCGCCCTTTTTTTCAAAGACAATCTTGATATGACGAAAGAAATCACCATCACCAAGCCCGATGACTGGCACTTACATGTGCGTGATGGGGCTGCTTTAAATACGGTTGTTCCTCACACGGCGGCCGAGTTTGGGCGCGCCATCATCATGCCCAATTTGAAGCCTCCGGTGACCACTGCAGCACAGGCGTTGGCTTATAAGCAACGCATTTTGGCGGCTGCTCCAAAGCGCATGGACGGCTCGGCAGAGTTTGAGCCTTTGATGACGCTCTACCTCACCGACAACTTGCCAGCTAACGAAATTGCGCGGGCCAAAGACGCCGGTGTTGTCGCCGCCAAGCTCTACCCAGCGGGCGCCACAACCAATAGCGATGCCGGCGTGACCGACATCCGCAAGACCTACAAAACGCTCGAGGCTATGCAAAAAGCAGGCATGTTGTTGTTGGTTCATGGTGAGGTGACTTCGAGTGAGATTGATTTATTCGACCGCGAAGCCGTGTTTATCGACACACAACTTATTCCGCTTCGCAAAGATTTCCCAGAACTCAAAATTGTGTTCGAGCACATCACCACCCAAGAGGCGGCGCAGTACGTTGCGAGCGCCGATCAGTTCACGGGTGCCACGATTACGGCGCATCATTTGTTGTTTAACCGAAACGCTATTTTTACGGGGGGCATTCGTCCGCACTATTACTGTTTGCCAGTTTTAAAGCGCGAGACGCATCGCCAAGCTTTGGTCAAAGCTGCCACCAGTGGCTCATCTAAATTTTTCTTAGGCACAGACAGTGCGCCGCATCCTGCGCAACTTAAAGAGCACGCCACGGGCTGCGCGGGTTGCTACACCGCGCATGCGGCCATGCCTATGTATGCCGAAGCTTTCGAGAACGCAGGCGCACTCGACAAACTAGAAGGCTTTGCCAGTTTTTACGGCGCCGATTTTTATGGACTCCCGCGCAATCAGGACACGCTTACTTTGCGCAAAGAGAGTTGGACGCCGCCTGAAAGTTTTGCATTTGGCGAGGCCGAGCTCAAGCCTCTTCGCTCTGGCGAGGCGTTGCCTTGGCGTGTTCAGTCTTAACACGCATTGATTGGGCGCAACCCTGGTTTGCGCCTTGGCGTGAACTTGGAGAGCCTGCTGCCACAAACGCTTTGCAACTGCAAAACGTGGCAACCGCACTCAACGAATTAGGTGGCGAACTAGGTAACGTTCAATTCGTTGCGCAAGCAGCTTTGCCCGATGGGCAGGCCTATGAAGACTTCATTTTTAAAACGGCACAAGTCCCCACTCGCGATGGTCTGCACGACTTTTTTAACGGTTTGTGTTGGCACCGCTTTCCGCTTGCAAAGCGTCGGTTAAATCAACTGCAAGCTGCTGAAATCAAAGCACAAGGTATTCGCTCGACGCGAGGCCCTGTGCGCGACGCACTCACGTTGTTTGATGAAAACGCCGTTCTCATGCAAGCACCCGATGTGGTTTGGCAGTCTTTGCAAGACAGAGATTGGCGAGCGCTATTTGTGGACTTGCGCGAGCAGTGGCAACACGTTCACTTGGTATTGTTTGGACATGCCTTGCTTGAGAAGTTGGTTGAGCCCTACAAGTCCATCACGGGGCATGTTTACCGTGTGCACAACAGTGTGAATATGCGCAATGAAGCTGAGCTCGATGCTTGGTTGGTGCAAGACTTACAACCCGAAAAACTGACCACTAAACCTTATGAGCCTTTGCCTATTTTGGGTATTCCAGGTTGGTGGGCGCCAAACCAAAACCCCAATTTTTATGACGATGCACAGGTGTTTCGACCTAAGCGAGAAAAAGTAAATTCCTAACTTTTTTAGGTTTTTAAAGCGCCCCCTTGAAAACCAACCAAACATCCCTACCATTCGAGTCAGCAGCCAACTGTGTGTGCTGTTGTAAAGGAAATCATGAAACGCATTCTTCTGTTCGTCCTCACTAACTTAGCCGTGATGGTGGTTCTCGGGGTCGTCGCCAGTTTGCTGGGCGTTAACCGCTATCTCACGGCCAATGGTTTGAACTTATCTGCCTTGTTGGGCTTCTCGCTCATCATGGGTTTTGGGGGTGCCATTATTTCGCTCTTAATGAGCAAGTCCATGGCCAAGTGGAGCACTGGCGCTCAAGTGATTAACCAGCCTAGCAACCAAGACGAAGCTTGGATTGTGAGCACCGTGCAGCGCCTCTCTGAGCGTGCAGGTATTGCCATGCCTGAAGTCGCTATTTACGAGGGTGAGCCCAATGCTTTTGCAACAGGCGCATTCAAAAACTCTGCCTTGGTGGCGGTATCCACGGGTTTGCTGCAAGGCATGACGCGTGAAGAAATTGAAGCCGTGCTGGGCCACGAAATTGCGCACATTGCCAACGGCGACATGGTCACGCTCACATTGATTCAGGGCGTGCTCAACACATTTGTGGTGTTCCTCAGCCGCGTGGTGGGCTACTTTGTGGACAGCATGCTGCGCAAGAACGACGAAGAATCTAGCGGGCCAGGAATGGGTTTTTACATCACCAGTTTTGTGCTCGACATCGTGCTCGGTTTTGTCGCCAGCATGATCGTGGCTTGGTTTAGCCGTTACCGCGAATTCAGAGCAGACGAAGGCTCTGCGCAGTTGTTGGGTAATAAGCAACCCATGATCAACGCTTTGGCTCGCTTAAACAGCATGCAAACTGGTGAATTACCTGCCAGCGTTGCCGCTATGGGCATTACGGGTGGTTTGGGTAAATTATTTGCCTCGCACCCCCCACTTGAAGAGCGCATTGCCGCACTACAAGCTGCACGTTAATTAGGCTGCGTTGCGCAACAAATTTAACGCACCTTCGGCGGCCGCTCCTGCTCGCGCAGAAGCGGCCGTTGTTGTTAGCGCTGTCAAAAATACTACGTTGACACCTGCGCAAAAACGGTTCAACAGTTTGCTAGAGCGCGTGTCGCAACTGTCGCATTCCATCGAAACTTTGGAGGCGTTGTCTACCCAACATCGCAGCACACATTTGTCGGCCATGACCGCGTTGCAGCAGCGTCATGACACGGCTTGTAAAAGCCTGCTGCTTTTTTTAGATCAGCAGTTGCAAAGCGCTGAAGCTAATCTGACCGCGACGCATCGTCGCAACGCGACTCAGGTTTTGTTGGCACTTTGCGAGGCACTCTCGCATCAGCAAGACCCCCAAGTGCAGGCCGTGTTTAACCACCATCACTCTGAAGAAGATGCACAAGCCTTAGCCGAAGAAGCGCAAGCAGCTGCAGAGCATGCCAAAGCGGTGTTTGAAGATTTGTTTGGTAAACCCCTGCATGGCGCAGACGATTTGCATACAGCGGAGGCGGTATTCGAAGCGGGCTTGCGCCAATACCGAGAGCAACAGCAGCGCCTCGAAGACAAACGCCAAGCTAAGAAGGCAAAGAAAAAACCAGCGGCTCGTCAGATCAAAGATGCGCAACAAAAAATGGACGCTCACACTGCTTTGCGCACGGTGTATCGCCAACTCGCCAGCGCATTGCACCCAGATCGTGAACCCGATGAAACAGAGCGTCTGCGCAAAACTGCGCTCATGAGCGACGTTAACGCTGCCTATGACCGCAAAAATTTATCGGAGCTACTGAAGCTGCAATTACAAATTGCCCAGATCGACAGCGCAAGCTTGAGTCGCATAGCCGACGACAAACTCAACGCCATGTGTTTGCTGCTCAAAGAACAAGTGACAGCTTTAGAAGAGGACCAAGCGCAAGCTGAGTTTGAAATTCGTCACTATCTCGGTGTGAAAGATTTAGACCACATCAGCGCTGAGAGCTTGGCGCGTACATTGGCCATTCAATTGCGAGACAAAGAATACGAGGCGGAGAAGCTAGAGCGCGACTACCGCCGTATTCAAAACGAAGCCGAACTCAAACGTTGGCTCAAAGAACAAGCGCAGCAGGCTAAAGAAGCGCGAGCTGCGTTGGCAAATTTAAACGGGTAAGTAGCCCTCAACCGACAAATAACGTTCACCCGTGTCGTAGTTAAACCCAAGCACGGTGGCACCGGCTGGAATGTCGGGCAGCTTTTGTGCAATGGCGGCCAATGTGGCGCCTGACGAAATGCCTACCAACAAACCTTCTTCTGCAGCGCTGCGACGACCCATTTCGCGGGCCGCATCGGCTTCGACTTGAATGACGCCATCGAGCAAAGCGGTGTCTAAGTTTTTAGGAATAAAACCAGCGCCAATGCCTTGAATCGGGTGGGGCGAAGGTGCACCACCCGAAATGACGGGCGATGCGGTGGGTTCAACCGCGAACACTTTGAGTTTGGGCCACTTGGCTTTGAGCACTTGGGCAGTGCCCGTTAAGTGCCCGCCTGTGCCGACACCGGTGATGATGACGTCCACGCCCTCTGGAAAATCGGCCAATATTTCTTGTGCGGTGGTGCGCACATGCACGTCGATGTTGGCTGGGTTTTCGAACTGCTGCGGTATCCAAGCGCCGGGCGTTTGTGCAGCCAATTCTTCAGCGCGAGCAATCGCGCCTTTCATGCCTTTTTCGCGTGGCGTTAAATCAAACGTGGCGCCGTAGGCCAGCATTAATCGGCGGCGCTCAATGCTCATGCTGTCGGGCATGACCAATACAAGTTTGTAGCCCTTTACCGCAGCCACCATGGCCAAGCCAACGCCCGTGTTGCCCGAAGTGGGCTCGATGATGGTGCCCCCCGCTTTGAGGGCGCCCGATTTTTCGGCCGCTTCCACCATCGCCAGAGCAATGCGGTCTTTAATGGAGCCACCGGGGTTGGTGCGCTCGGACTTGATCCACACCTGATGCGTGTTGCCAAACAAGCGATTGATGCGAATGTG
>CAZEAQ010000127.1:0-4926 GCA_964510145.1 uncultured Bordetella sp. | reverse complement strand
CGTAAATTGGTCATCACAAACGGCTTTAGGCCTTGAGCGTTTGTGCGCATGCGAATCGTGTCTGCCTCCATCACCGACAAATCTGCTCCCACATGAGGGGCGAGATCGGTTTTGTTAATCACAAACAAATCACTCTTCGTAATGCCCGGGCCACCTTTGCGAGGAATTTTTTCACCCGCTGCGACATCAATCACATAGATGGTTAAGTCACTTAGTTCGGGGCTGAAGGTTGCAGCCAAGTTGTCGCCGCCGCTTTCGATAAAGACGACATCTGCATCCGGAAAATCAACCAACATACGGTCAATCGCCTCTAGGTTGATCGACGCATCTTCACGAATGGCCGTGTGGGGGCAACCGCCTGTCTCCACGCCCAAGATGCGCTCGGCGGGCAATGCGCCGCTGACAGTCAACAAGCGTTGATCTTCTTTGGTGTAGATGTCGTTGGTGATAGCGACTAAGTCGTATTTTTCTCGCATGGCTTTGCAGAGCATCTCCAGCAAAGTGGTTTTCCCGGAGCCCACAGGGCCGCCGATACCGACGCGCAAAGGCGGTAGTTTTTTGGTTCTGTGTGCGATGTTGTGTAAATTTTTCATGATCTAAATAGTCTTGAATATTGAGTTTCGTGTTGTGCAGAAAGAATCGCCAACATGGGCGAAAAAGCTTGCCGAGTTTCGTCTGTCACTTGCAACGCATGCTCAACCGCAGGCGCTATGTGTTGTGCCAGTTGCGTCAAGATACGTTGCCCCGCGTTTTGACCTAACGGCACAGATTTAATAGCGGCTTGCACCATGTTTTCTGCCCACCCAAATGCATACGCTTGCAAACATTGATCTAGCGGTGCGCCGGTGCGCGATAGAGCTAACGAAAACATAAGCGGATAGGTGGGCACCCATTGATTGCACATGGCCACGGTGTCTGCATCGATGGCATCTTGGTTTCGCAACCACTCCAACATCGAGCGCCCCATTTGCTCGGATTGCAAACGCAGTTCAGCACTTTCTCGCGTGGCATGAACCCATTGGCTTAACGCTTTAAGTCGGCGTGTATCGAGCTGTTGCCAAGCAGCCACCATCTGCGCCAGTACCGCCATATCGCCTTGCGATTGCGTGAGGTGAAGTTGGTCTACCAACCACGCTGCTGCGCTGTGCTCGTCATGCACAAAGCCACGATCAATCGCAGCTTCTAACCCCTCGGAATACGAGAAGCCACCAATCGGCAATGCAGGCGATGCAAGCCAAATGAGTTGCAAAAGCGCAGGCGGCTTAGTGGTGATGGTCATGTTCGTGAGAATGCCCATGCCCATGCCCATGCCCATGATCGTGACCGCCATGGCTGCTGTATGCACCACCCTCAGGCTCAAACGACTCTTGCACCTTCACCACGGTCATGTGCATGGCGCGCAGCATATCGGCCAACACATGGTCGGGTTCAATCTTTAAGTGGTCGGGTTTTAACTCAATTGGCACATGACGGTTGCCCAAGTGATAGGCGGCGCGGGTTAAGTCAAACGGCGAGCCATGCACGCTGCACGCCGTTATTTTGAGCACCTCTTGGGGAGCAGCCTCCACGCGAATGAGTGAACCATCTTCAGCCACCAATACATCGCCGCCTCTCACCAAAGTGCCACGCGGCAAAAAAACACCCAGCGCACGACCTGAAGAGTCAGTCGCATCAAAGCGACTTTTTTGACGCACATCCCAGTCGAGCAAAACTGTGGTGGCACGCTTTAACAAAACAGATGCGAGGCCGTGCCCCCCCGAAATTAATTTAGAGCAAGTGAGCATTCAAACCCATTCATCCATCAGAACAAAAAGTAACGCTGCGTCATAGGCAAACTCACCGCAGGTTCGCAAGTCAACAAGTGGCCGTCTGCGCGCACAGCGTAGGTTTGCGCGTCCACTTCCATGTGGGGCGCGTAGTCGTTGTGAATCATATGGCGCTTACCAATCGTTCGAATGTTTTTGACCGCGCTCAGCGTTTTGTGCAAACCAAATTTTTGACCAATGTTGGCTGCCATTCCGGCTTGCGATACAAACGTGAGGGACCCCCGATGCAATGCGCCACCAAACGCGCCAAACATAGGCCTGTAATGCACAGGCTGCGGCGTAGGGATGGATGCGTTGGGGTCGCCCATGGCGGCCATGGCAATTAAACCGCCTTTCAAAATGAGGCTCGGTTTAATGCCAAAAAATGCCGGCTTCCACACCACCAAGTCAGCCCACTTACCCACTTCAACGCTACCCACTTCGTGGCTAATGCCGTGCGCAATGGCAGGGTTGATGGTGTATTTAGCGATGTAACGTTTGACTCGAAAGTTGTCATGGCGATCTGAGTCACCCGGAAGCTTTCCGCGTTGCGCTTTCATCTTGTGCGCAGTTTGCCAAGTGCGAATAATCACTTCGCCAACGCGGCCCATCGCCTGGCTGTCGCTGCTCATCATGCTGATGGCACCGAGGTCATGCAAGATATCTTCTGCTGCAATCGTCTCGCGACGAATTCGACTTTCTGCAAACGCCAAGTCTTCGGCAATAGCGGGGTCGAGGTGATGACAGACCATCAACATATCCACATGCTCATCGAGCGTGTTGACGGTGTAGGGGCGTGTGGGGTTAGTGGACGAAGGCAACACATTGGCTTCACCCACGACTTTCAAAATATCAGGCGCGTGGCCACCACCCGCACCCTCGGTATGAAAAGTGTGAATGGTGCGCCCCTTGAAAGCAGCGACGGTGTCCTCCACAAAACCCGACTCGTTGAGTGTGTCGGTGTGAATGGCCACTTGTGTATCGGTGGCCTCGGCCACACTCAAACAGTTGTCGATGGCTGCGGGTGTGGTGCCCCAGTCTTCGTGAAGCTTGAGGCCAATCGCTCCTGCATTAATTTGTTCATGCAATGCGTCTGGCAAGGCCGCATTTCCTTTGCCCAAGAAACCTAAATTCATCGGAAAGGCATCTGCCGCTTGCATCATGCGTTCGATGTTCCACGCGCCAGGCGTGCAAGTGGTGGCAAACGTGCCGGTGGCTGGGCCGGTGCCGCCACCAATCATGGTGGTCACACCACTGGTCAACGCTTCTTCAATTTGCTGAGGTGCAATAAAGTGAATGTGCGTGTCGATTCCGCCCGCCGTCACGATGTTGCCTTCGCAACTAATCACCTCCGTACCGGGACCAATGACAATGTCCACGCTAGTTTGTGTGTCAGGGTTTCCTGCTTTACCGATGGCGACGATGCGTCCGTCTTTTAGGCCAATGTCCGCTTTCACAATGCCTGAGTGATCCATGATGAGCGCGTTGGTCATCACCGTATCAACAGCGCCGCTTTCGCGTGTGCGTTGCGACTGCGCCATGCCATCGCGAATAGTTTTACCACCTCCAAATTTGACTTCTTCGCCGTAGCCGCCCGCTTTGAGTGTGAAGTCTTGCTCGACCTCAACAACCAAATCGGTGTCTGCCAATCGAACACGGTCGCCTACCGTGGGGCCAAACATTTCGGCATAAGCGCGTTTATCTATGGTTGCCATCAACGCGCTCCCTTTAAGGCCTTGTCAATCGCACCATTCACTAAACCTCGAAATCCAAACACTTGCCGATCGCCGGCAAAGTCCACCAATTCAACGGTGCGTTGCTGTCCGGGTTCGAATCGAACAGCTGTGCCCGATGCAATGTTCAGACGCATACCATGCGCCTCTTTTCTGTCGAAGCTCAAACCCGCATTGGTCTCTGCAAAGTGATAGTGCGAGCCGACTTGAATGGGGCGATCGCTCGCGTTTTTAACCACCAATGTGTGCGTGCGACGCGCAGGGTTGAGTGCAAGTTCGCCCTCATCAATTAAAAATTCGCCCGGAATCATGTGTGCCTCGCTTTATTTGTTGCGGCCAGTAAACCACCACACCACAGCCGCAGCAATGGCAATCACAACAAAGCCCCACACATCGGTTGCGTGGTAGTGCGATGCACCTTCAATGCCATGCCCTTCATGAGCTTGGGCGAATGCGGGCAAGAGCGCAAGAAGAAAAGTAAAACGTTTCATGTGATGTCTCTCAAACAATAGGTTGATGCACTGTGACGAGCTTGGTGCCATCGGGAAAAGTGGCTTCCACTTGAATGTCAGGAATCATCTCGGGCACGCCGTCCATCACATCGGCGCGGGACAACACATTGCGCCCTTCGCTCATGAGTTGCGCAACGGTTTTACCGTCTCTTGCACCCTCCATCACAGCCGCGCTGATAAGGGCCACCGCCTCTGGGTAATTGAGCTTCAAGCCACGCGCCTTTCGGCGCTCTGCTAACAGCGCAGCGGTGAAGATGAGTAGTTTGTCTTTTTCGCGAGGTGTGAGTTCCATGGTTTTTTAAGTATGCAACTTATGTGCCCTTATTGTGTATTTTGTCGCGACTGGAAGTGCATGCTTTGGTGCAAAAAATCCGTCTTGGTGCAAGAGCCCGCACCAATTCTGCGGCGCCATGTTGGTGCGCGCAAGAGTTTCTTGTTCGGTTTTGGTGCAGTGCACTCGCGCATTTTTTGGTCCCTCTAGACCTTCTTTTGCATCTATTAGAGATTTTGCTTTTGCTCTACACAAAGCACACGCTGGCACAGGGTTTGCGATAGGTCAACAGCGATGCTATTTTTAAACCTACTTCTTTTTTTGGAGAAATCGCCCATGATGAATCGTCGAGGAAATCTCAAAGCTCTTGCTGCTGCGGCAGCGCTATCGGTCGGATCGTTTGTCATTGCCCCTCAAGCACAAGCGGCTGACACCATCAAAGTGGGTGTGTTGCACAGCTTGTCCGGCACCATGGCGATTTCTGAAACTGTGCTGAAAGACACCGTGTTGATGGCAATTGAAGAGATCAACGCTAAAGGCGGCGTGTTAGGCAAAAAACTCGAGCCCGTGGTGGTCGACCCCGCCTCTAACTGGCCTTTGTTTGC
>CAZEAQ010000126.1:0-4961 GCA_964510145.1 uncultured Bordetella sp. | reverse complement strand
GAAAACAGCGCCGACCACGCTTGGGATTTTTTATCGAGTTGGTTTGTAGACATAGTGGCTAATTTTATCGGGGTCGCCTGCTAACATTTGACGCCTTAGATTCGAGTGAGTTTTGTTGTGTCCCAAGCTGCCCCATCCGCTATTTCTTTGACCATTGCCACCCGCGAAAGCCGACTTGCGCTGTGGCAAGCCGAGCACGTCAAAGCGCTGCTCGAAAAACTGGGGCATTCGGTCTCGCTTTTGGGTATGACAACACAGGGCGATCAAATTTTGGATCGCTCGTTAAGCAAAGTCGGAGGCAAGGGGCTTTTTGTCAAAGAGCTTGAAGTGGCGCTTGAAGAAGGCCGCGCTAATTTGGCCGTGCATTCTTTGAAAGACGTGCCAATGGATTTGCCCGAAGGCTTTGATCTCGCGTGTGTGATGACCCGCGAAGATCCGCGCGACGCTTGGGTGTCTGCCACATACGCGCATCTCAAAGACTTGCCACAGGGTGCGGTGGTCGGGACATCGAGCTTGCGCCGCACCGTGTTGTTGCGCGCAATGCGCCCCGATTTAAAAATTGAACCCCTTCGCGGAAATTTAGACACCCGTTTGCGCAAGCTGGATGAGGGGCAATACGACGGCATCGTGCTGGCTGCAGCGGGATTAAAAAGATTGGGTTTAGGCGCCCGAATCCGACACATTTTTGAAATTTCCGAAATGTTGCCTGCAGCAGGGCAAGGCGCTTTGGGCATTGAAGTGCGCAGTAATCGGGCTGACGTTACTCAAGCGTTGGCGCCATTGGCCGACCCCGCGACGTGGTTGACCGTGACGGCTGAACGCGCAGTTAGCCGCGCCATGGGCGGCAGTTGTTCTATGCCGCTGGCAGCGCATGCGACGCTTCAAGACGGTGTGTTGCACTTGCAGGCGGCGTGGGGCGACCCAGAGGGTGCGCCGGGTTTGGTGCGCGCTGAAGTTCAGCAGCCGCTAGAAATTCATGAGCCTAGTTCGCACGAGATTGCCCGTCAGTTGGGCGAGCAAGTGGCGTCGCAGTTAAGGGCGCAAGGCGCTCATTAAGACGAGTTTTCATGCGCGTTGTGTTGACTCGACCAGCCGCCGATGCGCAGACATGGCTGAATGCGTTCAAAGCCGCCGGTCATGAGGTGGTCGCTTTGCCACTGATAGAGATTAAGCCTGCCAGCGACGCGCCGCTCATTCAAGAAGCTTGGGCGCTATGGCCAAATTGGCAGGCTGTGATGTTTGTAAGCGCACAGGCGGTGCGCCATTTTTTTGAACATCGCCCTAATGAGGTGGCGTCCTTTGAAAACGGCCCTCGATGCTGGGCCACAGGGCCTGGAACGCACAAAGCGTTGCTTCAGGCGGGCGTACCAGCGCATTTGATCGATAGCCCATCTGCTGACGCCGCGCAGTTTGACTCAGAGGCTTTGTGGGAGTGTGTGCGCGAACGTGTGTTGCTAAATAAGTCGGTGTTAATCGTGCGTGGACAAGACGAATCATCTGGCACAGGGCGAGACTGGCTGGCCAATCAATTGCAAATACGCGGGGTCGATGTGCAGTCAGTTGTGGCTTACGAACGCTGCGTGCCAAGTTGGTCGCCTGACCAACTTTCTATGGCGCAAGCTGCAGCGCAGGGCGATTGGGTTTGGTGCTTTAGCAGTTCGCAAGCGCTGCAAAATTTGCAACGCCTTTTGCCGCTTCAAAATTGGGCGAAGATGCGTTGCATCGTGACGCACCCCCGCATTGCTCAAACGGCTGCGACACTGGGCTTTGGACTTGTAAAGACCGCAAAGCCCAGCGTGAATGAGATGCTGGCGTCATTAGAATCTCTGGCATGAAGCCAGAGCACGTCGAACCCACCCATCCCGAAAACGTCTTAACCCCTGAGGCCACGACCTTATCCACGACCTCAACCACGTCCCTGACCGCTAGCCGATGGGTGTCGCGTGTTGTGGGTGTCCTGGCTGTTGCTGGTGCCCTTGGCGTTGGCTTGATGTGGGCCAAGCTCACAGGCATCCAAGAACAATTGGCGCGTCAAAGTGCAGATACGGGCAGTCAAGCGGTTGAGGCGCGATTGACGTCGAAGCAAGCCGAAGAACTGGCACGCGAAACAGCGGCTCGTTTAGCGGTGACAGATGCCAAATTGAGCGAAGTGTCTTTGCAGCGAAGCCAATTAGAAGAGTTGATGCAGAGCTTGTCGCGTTCACGCGATGAAAACTTGGTTGTCGACATCGAATCAGCCATTCGTTTGGCGTTACAACAATCGCAACTCACGGGTAGTGTGCAACCCCTGTTGGCGGCGCTTCAGTCGGCAGAGCAGAGGTTGTCCAAAGTGGCGCAACCCCGATTGGCCCCCGTGTTGCGAGCCGTCACGCGTGACATTGAACGCATTAAATCAACCGCAGTCACGGACACCCCAAACTTGTTAAACAAGTTTGATGAGTTGGTTAGAACTGTCGATACGCTGCCTTTGCTCAATGCGGTTGGCGTGGTGAACAAAGATAAACCCGCCAAGGCAGCGCCTACCAACAGTTGGGCGAGCGCTATCAGTATGAACTGGTGGGAGCAATTAATCCGTGGCGTTTGGGACGATGTACAAAACTTAGTGCGTGTGAGTCGCATTGATCGACCCGATGCCAGTTTGTTAAGCCCGGATCAAAGTTTTTTTGTTCGTGAAAATTTGAAGTTGCGTTTGTTAAACGCACGTCTTGGTTTGTTATCACGTCACTTTGAATTGGTGCAGTCAGATATGACGCAAGTCACCCACGACCTCACGCGATACTTTGACATGCAAACTCGCCAAGGCCAGACTGCATTGGCTTTGACGCGCGAGGTATTGGCGCAGTCCAAACACGTAGAGATTCCAAGGGTAGACGACACCTTGGCAGCCCTGACAACAGCAGCGGCGGGGCGTTGAAATGAGAGCCGCTTTGTGGTTTGTAGCCTTGTTCGGTGTGGCCGTGGCTTCGGCGTTGTTGGTGGGTGGAAACCAAAGCACGGTGACGGTCTTTTGGGCGCCATACCGAGTCGATTTATCACTGAACTTGGTGTTGCTTTTGCTGGTTGTTTTCTTTGTGGTGTCGCACTTGGCATGGCGTGCTTTGTCTGCATTGTTCGAGCTACCGCATCAAGCGCGGCGTTGGCGTTTGCAACAAAAAGAGCGTGCCATGCACGCCACTTTGTTAGATGCTTTGTCTCAGCTTTGGAGTGGGCGTTATGTGCGTGCCGTGAAATCGGCAGAACAGGTGTTGGCGCTTGAAACGTTGTTAGCCTCAGTTCGCACAGCCGATGACCCTGCGCCAAGGCATATTCAGCAATTGCGCGCACTCACGCATTTAATTGCCGCTGAAAGTGCACAAGCGCTGCGCGACCGCGATACCCGTGTTGCACATTTGCAATCGCTACTCGACATGGGGCGCGATGCCTCGGACGAGGCGGTCGACGAAGTGCTAGAGGCTGCTTATTTGGCTGCGGCAAGATGGTCGTTGAGCGATCACGATGCACCAGAGGCGACACGTTGGCTGGACGGATTACGCCACGGCCCGGCCCGCAGAACGCTGGCTTTGCGTTTGCGTTTAAAGGCGACGCGCCTGAATCAAAAACACAGCCTAGCTCTGGAGACGGCGCGTTTGTTGGCGAAGCACGGGGCGTTTTCAAAAACGGCTGCGCAAAGCTTGTTGCGTGAATTGGCTGTTGCAAGTTTGAACGAAGCCCACGATAGCGCTCAATTACAGCGTGCGTGGGACGCACTAGAGGCGACAGAGCGCGATCAGCCTGAAGTGGTGTTGCACGCAGTTCAGCGCATGTTAAAACTCAGCGATCAAGCTGACTTAGTGATGCCTTGGCTCACGCCACTTTGGAACCGCATGGTGCAACAGCCCGACAGTTGTTCGCCAGCCATTCGGGAGAAAGTTTCTCAAATGCTGGCGCGTGCTTTGGTGCAATTGCCAGCCGATCCGGAGTGGTTGGCGAGCATTGACCGGGCGCGTCAAACTTATCCGCGTTGGATAGAGCTGCAATATTTGGCAGGCATGATTTGTTGGCACCATGCGCTCTGGGGCAAAGCGCAGCAAATGCTTGAGCTAGCAGCGCCACAGCTTAAAAATACCGATATGCAACGCCAGGCATGGCGCACGTTGGCGCAATTGGCGGAGAAGAAAGAAGAAACGGCGCGTGCCCAGTTGTTCTGGAAACGCGCCGCTGAAGTGGCAACCTCTTAAGGTTGCGCTTGCCGATTGAGCTTAGAGATCTTTGCGGGTCTCAACCAAGACCAAAGGCCCCTCATCAATGATGACCAGTGGTGGACGTTCGCGCGGAATGTGCACCGGTTTTGGCTCAGCTGCAATGGCTGCTTGAACCGCCGCCACACGCTCTGCGTCGGAATTGACCCACTCTAAACCGCTGCTTTGTGCAACAGCCTGCATTTGTTCAACAGGTAACGTGAACGCTGTAATGCGGGGCATGCTTTGACGTGCTGAAGTTGAAGCAGCGCTTTGGGGTGCGCTGGCCACAGGTGCAGATTCGCGCGGCATGGGCGATGAAGAATTGACCTCGTTGCTAGAAGTCGATTCGCCCTCACTAGGCGCACGTTCGGTGCGTTCGCCGCGTTCACGACGGTCTCTGCCGTAGCGGTCCCGTGAGCGGCGCTCACGGCGTTCGCCGCTGTTTTCATCTGCGGTGTGAGTTGGCACTTCAGATGTTTGAGTGGCTTCAATCGGCAGCAATTCAACCTGACCGTTTTCGTCTACACGCGGTGTGCGGTCGCCTCGACGATTTTCTCCGCGAGGAGCTCGTTCACGACGATTTTCGGTGCCATCCGCACGTTCCTCTCGCGCCATGCGCTCATTGCGTGCTTTAGATCTGGCTTCAGCTTGCGCCTCAGGCGTAGCGTTTTCAACCGAATTGGTTGGGTTTTCAGCGTTGCGGTTGTTGCCGCGGTTGCGCTCTTGACGAGGGCCACGACC
>CAZEAQ010000125.1:0-4962 GCA_964510145.1 uncultured Bordetella sp. | reverse complement strand
CCCATCATCAATATCGCGGCGACGCCCAACATCATTGCGGTTCATCCAAGTTTTCCTGCCAACGATTACAAAGCCTTTGTTGCAGAAGTCAAAAAATCGCCAGGTAAATACTCTTATGCGTCTTCTGGAACGGGTGGAATCGGCCATTTGCAAATGGAGTTGTATAAAAACTTGAGCGCTACTTTTGTGACGCACATTCCATATCGTGGCGCTGGCCCAGCGCTGAATGACACGGTGGCGGGTCAGGTGCCCATTATTTTCGACAACTTGCCCTCTGCATTGCCGTTTATCAAAGACAACCGTTTGGTTCCGATCGTGGTGGCAGCTCCTCAGCGGTTGGCCGTTTTACCCAACGTGCCAACTTTTAAAGAGGTCGGGCTTGAGCCAGTCAATCGTATGGCTTATTACGGTATTTACGGCCCGAAGGGTTTGCCCAAAGAAGTGATTGAAAAAGTTTCTACCGGCGTCAAAAAAGCCTTGGAAGATCCCGCAGTACGCAAGCGAATTGAAGATACAGGTTCCCTCATCATCGCGAATACACCTGAACAATTTGCGGCGCAAATTAAGGCGGAGTTCGAGGTCTATAAGCGCGTGGTGAACGAGCAAAAGTTGACTTTGGATTGATGTCAGCCAGTGACATTGATGCGTTTGTAGATGCGCTTTGGCTTGAAAACGGATTAGCAGCCAACTCACTGGCTGCCTACCGTCGTGACCTTCATTTGTTGGAGGTGTGGTTACAAGAGCAGAGCGCTAATTTGTTGAGTGCGCAAGAACACCACTTGCAACTTTATTTCGCCCACCGACACGCTGAGTCAAAGGCGACCAGTGCCAATCGGCGGTTGACAGTTTTCAAAAGGTTTTATCGTTGGGCTTTGCGCGAGAGATTGATACAGGCCGATCCAACACTAAAGCTCTTGACCGCCAAACAACCAGCCCGATCGCCCAAGACGTTGACGGAAATTCAGGTGGAGCGCTTGCTAAATTCGCCCGATGTGTCAACGCCTCTAGGTCTTCGCGACCGCACCATGCTTGAGTTAATTTATGCCAGCGGTCTTCGTGTCAGCGAGCTAGTTGGACTCAAAACGCTACATCTCAGTTTGTCAGATGGCATAGTTCGTGTGATGGGCAAAGGCAGCAAGGAGCGACTGGTGCCTTTTGGTGAAGTTGCTCGCGATTGGCTGCAGCGCTACCTAACCGAAGCTCGACCTGTTTTATTAAAGGGCCATCAGACTGAAGATTTGTTTACCACTGTTCGCGGCAAACATGTGGGCGAGGCGATGACAAGGGCTATGTTTTGGCAGCTAATTAAGCGGTATGCGCTTCAAGCCGGCATTCAAGAGACGATCTCGCCACATACTTTGCGTCACGCTTTTGCAACACATTTGCTGAACCACGGTGCAGATTTACGTGCTGTTCAGATGTTGCTCGGGCACGCAGATATTTCGACGACAACGATTTATACGCACATCGCAAGGGAGCGTTTGAAAAACCTTCACGCGCAGCATCATCCGCGTGGATAAGTCTTTCAATCTTGATCAAGTCCCCAACAAATATTCAAGCTCGGTATCTGTGAAGCCTGCTCGTTTACGAGCTTCTTGATTGAATGGGGGCTTTAATTGGGGGGCGTCATAACGCTCAACTAATTCGCCATATAGGGTGACGGGATCGAGCCCACGTTCTGAACACAGCCAACGGTACCAATGGTTGCCAATGGCCACATGCCCAACTTCGTCGCGCAGAATGACGTCCAAAATTTCAACCGCTTTGAATGCTTCGGGCGTTTTAACCTTACGAAGTTTTTCTTGAATTAAGGGCGTCGCATCAAGTCCTCTCGCCTCAAGCGTGCGCGGCACCAACGCCATTCGTGCAAGAACGTCGGAAGCTGTTTTTTCACACATCTGCCATAACCCATCATGCGCATCAAAATCGCCATACTGATAGTTCAAACTTTCCAAATGTGTGCGCAGCATGTCAAAGTGTTGTGACTCCTCGTAGGCGACTTGCAGCCAGTCAAAATAAAACTTTTCCGGCATATGGTTGAAGCGCCAAACAGCGTCTAAAGCTAAGTTGATGGCGTTAAATTCAATGTGACAAATGGCGTGAAGTAGAGCCGCCAATCCTTCGGGCGTGAAGGGGGTTCTACTTGGGACTTGCTTGGCAGGAATGAGTCTTGGTTTTTCAGGCCTGCCCGGCAGCGAGAACGACGCGGATGAGGTCTTGTTGTGTTCGGGTGGTTGGTTTGTTTGAAGGGCTAGTTTTAGTCTGTCATGCCACAGCGCCTGCACCGCAGTTACTTTATGTGCGGGGTTGCACATGCAGAGTGCGGCGAGGGCTTGTTGGCGTAATGTCATCTTTACAATTGTAAAAACATCGCCGTCACAGGAGACATCTATGGCCATTTATCAACTCGACGAATACATTCCCCAAATTGCAGACACCGCATGGGTGGCTGACAACGCACAAGTGATGGGGGAGGTGGTGATGGAGGCGCACAGCAGTGTTTGGTTTAGCAGTGTTGTTCGCGGCGACTCCGCCAAGATCACGATTGGAGAGGGTTCAAATGTGCAAGACGGAAGCGTGTTGCATGCCGACATAGGGCTGCCTTTAACGATTGGTAAACACGTCACGGTTGGCCATATGGTTCAGTTGCATGGGTGCTCTATTGGTGATGAGACGTTGATTGGAATCGGCGCGATTGTTTTAAATGGCGCCAAGATTGGAAAAAATTGCTTAGTAGGGGCTGGCTCATTGGTGACAGAGGGAAAAGAGTTTCCCGATGGCTCCATGATTCTCGGAAGTCCAGCCAAGGTGGTTCGCCCGCTAACCCCTGAACAAATTGAAGGCTTGCGTCGCAGTGCGCAGCACTACATTGAAAACGCTGATCGCTTTAAAGCGGGTTTAAAGAAAATATCTTGATGTCTCAACTGCACAAATTTTTATTCGAAGGCATGCCTGTTCGAGGTATGTTGGTTCAGTTAACCGATGTGTGGCAAGAGGTATTAAAACGTCGAGCAGCCAACCTGGAGACGGGGGCTTATCCCCAGCCCGTGCGGCATTTACTGGGTGAGATGACCGCTGCCGCTGTGTTGATGCAGTCGAATATAAAGTTCAATGGCTCATTGGTCATGCAGATTTTTGGAGATGGTCCCGTTAAGTTGACTGTTGTTGAAGTCCAGCCTGATTTGAGTTTGCGTGCGACTGCCAAAGTCGTGGGCGATGTGTCTGATGCAGCAAGCTTGTCTGAAATGGTGAATGTGAAAAACGAAGGTCGCTGCGCCATCACTCTGGACCCGCTGAATAAATTACCCGGCCAACAGCCTTATCAGGGCGTTGTTCCTTTGTTTGACGATGAGCGCCAAAAATTAGAGAACTTCAGCGAAGTGTTGCAACATTACATGTTGCAGAGCGAACAGCTAGACACCACGTTGGTGTTGGCAGCTGATGACAAAACTGCGGCGGGCCTTCTGATTCAACGGCTTCCGGTTATGGGTGAGGGGAATTTGTCGGCGAAGTCAACCGCTGCGGACGAAGATGAAATTGGTCGCAACGAAGACTACAACCGAATTTCAATTTTGGCAGCCAGTTTGCAGCGCGATGAGCTGTTAACTTTAGATGCTGAGACTATTTTGCGTCGCTTATTTTGGGAAGAAAAATTGGTGCGCTTTGAGCCACTCACACCTAAATTTGCTTGCTCGTGCAGTCGCGAACGAGTGAGCAACATGATTCGCAGCCTTGGCGTTGAAGAGGTCGAGAGTATTTTGAAAGAGCGCGGTGACGTGGAGGTGGGTTGCGATTTTTGCGGTAAACAATATCGTTATGACCCTGTAGATGCTGCGCAAGTTTTTGTCGCAGAAACTGCTAATCAGGCACCTGGCCCCTCCGCTATTCAGTGAGTTTTGTAAACAGGCGATGCTCGCAATCTGCATCGCCGCAAGATTCACAAGTGCCTAGCCAACGTACGATTGGCGCAGGTCTTTCAAAGGCTTGCAAATTTTCTTTGGCTTTTTCTGCAATACAAAATAAAGCGTTTTGAATCCATTCTTGACCCTCGCCGTAAACGACTCGGTAAGGCGTTCTCGAAGCGGAAAGAAACGACCGACTCATTAAATTCTCAGTGCTTTGAGTTTGAGTGGGTTCTGAAATGAGACCTCTCAAAATCACGATCTGAAAGGATAGCCAATCGGTTGCAGCGAGTTCACCGCATGGAATGATTTCAAACGAGATATTAAAACTGCCGATCGATTGGCGAAGTAAATCAGCCTCCGTGCTTTGCACCCCCAGCAAAGCGACTCTCATATTTATTTGGCGATTTGAACGAAAACTTCGTTGGGTTTAACCATGCCGATTTCAGCCCGGGCACGCTCTTCAACCATTTCTAATCCATCTTTGAGGTCGTGCAACTCTGCGGCGAGTCGATCATTGGCGAGTTGGGCGGCGGCATTTTGTTCTTTTTGTTCTTTTAGAACTTGGCGTAACCGCATGACATCCGGAACGCTGCCGCGACCAAACCACAGTTGCCCCTGAAGCACCAGCAACAGGGCAATGAGTACAACGTGGAGTGGACGCAACATAGCTAGGTAGATTAGCGCAAGTTATAAAAAGCGTCACGACCTGGGTAGACCGCGACATCGCCTAAGTCTTCCTCAATGCGCAACAGTTGGTTGTATTTGGCCATGCGATCTGAGCGACTCATCGAGCCGGTTTTGATTTGACCCGCGTTTAACCCAACAGCAATGTCTGCGATGGTGGAGTCTTCAGTTTCACCAGAGCGATGGGAAATAACGGCTGTGTAGCCCGCACGCTTGGCCATTTCAATGGCTTCGAATGTTTCAGTCAAAGTGCCGATTTGGTTGATCTTGATGAGGATCGAGTTGGCGATACCTTTATCAATACCTTCTTTGAAAATCTTGGTGTTGGTCACGAACAAATCGTCACCCACGATTTGTACTTTTTTGCCCAAGC
>CAZEAQ010000124.1:0-4965 GCA_964510145.1 uncultured Bordetella sp. | reverse complement strand
GCTGATTTAGAGCCTTTGAAAAATATTTATCGCCGTGTGCTGGAACAGTTGCACAAGCAATGACTGCAACGATGACTCTCAGCGCCCTCATCACACAGAGCGCTAATCAGCTTGATGTTGCCTGCTCTCAAGGACTGGTGAGTTTCGGTCAAGGCACCACCAATGCTCACGATGAAGCAGCTTGGTTGGTGTTGTGGAAATTAGGCTTACCCCTCGACACAGATGTGTCTGATGAATCGCACCTTCCCGAATTAACTCAAAAACAAATCAATGATGTAGAGGCCCTGATTAAGCAACGCATTGAAAGCCGCAAACCAGCGGCTTACCTCACTCAAGAGGCTTGGTTGCAGGGCGTGTCTTTTTATATTGACGAGCGTGCCATCGTGCCTCGCTCTCTCATTGCAGAGGTGTTGGCCGAAGGCAGTATTGACCCTTGGCTCGACCCCAACACCCAACGCGTGCTCGACCTTTGCACAGGCAATGGCAGCTTGGGAATTTTGGCGGCGCTGGCTTATCCAGACATCACTGTGCAGGGTTTAGATTTGTCGAAAGACGCATTGGCGGTGGCGCATATCAACATTGAACGACATGGTTTAGTGGGCCGCATGACGCTTGCTGAATCTGATGGGTTGCAACACGCCGATGGGTTGTTCGACCTCATCTTGTGCAACCCACCTTATGTGAATGCACAAAGCATGGCGGCACTACCCGCTGAATTTAAAGCCGAGCCCGAAATGGCATTAGCCGGTGGTACAGATGGTATGGACTTTATTCGTCAGTTGTTGCGCGACGCACCGAAGCACATGACCGATCACGCCGTTTTGGTTTTAGAAATCGGGCATGAGCGCGATTACTTCGAAGCAGCTTTTCCTCAATTAGATGTCGTGTGGCTATCGACCAGCGCTGGTGATGACCAGGTCTTACTTCTCACTCGCCAAGCACTCCACACCGTTAGCAAATAACCATGATTACTCTTAAAAATGTCACCCTGCGCCGCAGCGCCAAAGTTTTGCTTGAAGGCGCTTCGGTCACGCTCAACCCCGGCGAAAAAGTAGGTTTGGTGGGACGCAATGGCGCAGGCAAATCGTCGCTCTTTGCGTTGCTCAATGGCACCTTGCACGAGGACGCAGGCGAGTACTACATACCCTCGCAATGGCGCATGGGGCAAGTGGCGCAAGACATGCCCGAGACCGATCAAAGCGCCACCGACTTTGTGATTGAAGGAGACACCGTTCTCAACGATGCACGCGCCGAAGTGCAAGCCGCCGAAGCCTCGGGCGATGGCGATCACATGGGGCACGCCTACATGGCTTTGTATGACGCGGGCGAACACGACGCAGCCTCGCGTGCGCAAGCATTGATCTTGGGCTTGGGCTTTAAAACTACTGAACTCAACAACCCCGTTAATAGTTTTTCTGGTGGTTGGCGTATGCGTTTACAACTCGCTCGCGCCTTAATGTGTCCGTCAGATTTATTGCTGCTTGACGAACCTACCAACCACTTGGACTTAGATGCGTTGGTGTGGCTCGAAGCATGGCTGAAGCGCTACGAAGGCACGATGGTGGTGATTAGCCATGACCGCGAATTTTTAGATGCCGTGACCAATGTCACTTTGCACATTGATGGCGGAAAACTGGTGCGCTACGGTGGCAACTACAGCAAGTTTGAAGACATGCGTGCTGAGCAAATGGAGTTGCAACAAAACGCTTATGCCAAACAGCAAGACAAGATTGCGCATTTGCAAAAATTTATCGCTCGATTTAAAGCCAAAGCCAGTAAAGCCAAACAAGCGCAGAGTCGTGTGAAAGCGCTCGATCGCATGGAAAAAATTGCACCTCTGTTGGCCGACGCAGACTTTAGCTTCGAGTTCAAAGAGCCCGCCAATTTGCCCAATCCGATGTTGTCTATGCAAGGGGTGAGTTTTGGCTACCCACCTGCCGCAGATGCGCCTGCTGGAACGCCACCCACCGTGATCGTGAACAACGTGAGTCGCTCAGTCTTGGCTGGCCAACGCATTGGAATTTTGGGCGCCAATGGTCAAGGCAAATCGACTTTGGTGAAAACCATTGCGCGCGATTTACAAGCGTTAGGTGGCGAAGTGACTGAGGGCAAAGGCCTCAATATTGGCTACTTTGCGCAGCAAGAACTCGACGTGTTGCACCCCGCAGATAACCCGCTGCAACACATGATCGACTTAGTCAAGCGACTCACCGCTGATGGAAAACTTGCCGGACAAGCGACGCGCGAACAAGATTTGCGTAGCTTTTTGGGTCAGTTTAATTTTGGTGGCGACATGGTCAAACAAGCTGTGGGCAGCATGAGTGGTGGCGAGAAAGCACGTCTTGTGTTGTGCATGTTGGTATGGCAGCGCCCTAACCTGTTGCTAATGGACGAGCCAACCAACCACTTAGATTTAGCCACCCGCGAAGCGCTCAGCATGGCACTGAATGAGTTTGAAGGCACCGTGATGTTGGTCAGCCATGACCGTGCTTTACTGCGTGCTGTTTGCGATGAGTTTTGGATGGTTTCGCGCGGCGGTGTCGAACCATTTGATGGCGACCTAGACGACTACCAACGCTATTTGCTTGACGAAGGAAAACGTTTGCGTGCTGAGGCTGTCGCGGCCGCTAATGACGTCACACCTGCAGTGGTCTCACCCGTTGTCGAGACAAAACCGATTGCGTCGCGCGAGCAACGCAAAGACGATGCTCAAGCCAGAAAAGAAATTAACGAGCGAAAGCGTCCAGTCAAAAAAGAACTCGATGCGGCAGAAAAAAACATTGCCACCTTCGAAAGCGAAAGAACGCAACTGCATGAGTTACTTGCCTCACCCATCACCCCTGCTGAAATAGCAGAGGCAGGCAAGCGGTTAAAAGTGGTGGAAGACGAACTCGCCTCCCTCGAAGCGCGTTGGTTAGAACTGACCGAGCAGATTGAATCGATTGAAAACGCCTTGGCTTGAGGCCCAAATAATGGCGGGAAACGAAACCATCCACGCCCAGAAAAATCGGTTCAAGCCAAAGAACCAAAAAACCAAAAAGTGAAATATCGAAGCGACTGCGCAAAACACTGCAGCAAGTCGTGCATCTAGAAGACTGAGTGGGAACAAAATTTCCCACACGATAAAACCCCACGACCCCATCCATGCCAACCACTTATTGCGCAGTGGATGTTGGCTAGACAAGGGGCCATAAATAGCAGCGTTTAAAAATATGGTCATGGCAGAACCATTGCGCCATTCCGATCGCAGCAACTTGACAGCGCCCGACATGAAATAAGAAGTTATCGCCTGAATAGCGATGTACCAAAAACCGGCTTGCCAGCCTAGATAGCTATCACCCCACGCCCCAACGATTTGTGAAATCAATAGCCCAGTTAACACGACCAAAGTTAAAAAATCGCTGCCGCCGTTAAACGCACCACGCCATCGAATAAGAATGAGCAAGTTGCCTACAAATAAAAAAGAAATCAAGGGCAACGAAGCGCCTTGTAAAGCCAACGTCAACGCCGCTAAAAGTCGCAAACATAAATGTGCCGTATGTACACGGGGGGCAAATAAGACATCGAGCAGTTGCCGCACGATTGCATTTGGAATGTCCGCACGCTGCAATTGCCAAGACCACAAACCGTCATGGGCGGTGGCTTTTTGCATTCGCAAATATTCAAGTGTTTGAATGGACAAACTCCAAGCAAACAAAATTTCTGTGGCTCGAATGGCCCACCACAAAGTCAGGTCCATGAGGGAGTGACCGGTGCAGTCATCATGACTTGGGTGTCCACCGTTTCAAAGCGGTTGTCCAACACCATGCGTAGCTCGAATTGACTGTGTGTGAAATGAGGATGTTGGTCTCGAAGTACTTGCTCTACCAAGCGAGAAATCATGGTGTAGGTGACGAGTTGTCGAGGGTCGCCTCCCTCGGGTAAGTCATACAAATCAGCCCAAAAATGATCGACTAAATTTTGTTGAGCCAAACCAAGATTGGTATCGGGGTTGTGCACCACATGACTTAAGCGGCGTATGCGGCGCGGATAGATCAACACCCAATCAAACCAATGGAGCTCACCTTTTTCGTTGGCAACTGCAGCGCGTGCATAGAGGTGCGGCACATGACCCACCGCATGAAAGAACTTCCAATTAGGGAAAAAGGCCCGGAGCAAAAATAGCCACGGACCTTTGATGATGGGTGTCTTGATGAGCAACGTGCCGATCAGCACCACAAAATAAACAACAAATAACAGCTCGGTCATATGACCAGAATTTAACCCGACAAAAACCTAAAATTTCGATTTAGCGAACGTCCAACATCGATGGACAAACGCCTGACGTCACCACCCAAACGGTTTTGCCATAAATAAGATATTCACAGTTCCAGCCGTAGTGGCCATTCACGCCACTGACCTGAACCTGTCGACCTGTGAACGTCCCCATATCGGCGTGCGCAACTTGGCACATCGACATGAGCGCGACGAATAAAACGGATACGAATTTAACCATTGCAGAATTCCTGATGACCTTGTGAGTGGAATCGGTCAAACCTAAAAAAACTTTATCTCTTAGGGTTAACCTGCAGTTCAATTACACAACTTTTACGAGGCGGTATCAACCGAAAAAATGGGTCACCGAATCATTCTGAATACAGAAGAATTAATTCACGTTGTTTTTTATTGATTTTCTTTAATCACCATCACTGATTCGGTGCTACCCACACCCACCTTGAGTTGCAAAGGCAAAGCGCCCGCTGGCACATTGGTCGCTACAAAGGTCTTGGTGCTGTTGTCAAACTTCAGCCACTCGGGCAAGGCGCGTCCGTCCATCTGCGTCACTTTGACCTCTGCCGCTGCAGCGGCAGGCGTGCCGGTGACTGCCGGCGTTTCTAGGGCAAAAGAGAAGCTACGACCCGGCGCAGCAGCCTCGGCTGATACAGCCACGGTAATTAAACCGGTTTGTCCAGCAGCAGCAGTGCG
>CAZEAQ010000123.1:3784-5000 GCA_964510145.1 uncultured Bordetella sp. | reverse complement strand
AGCCATGGTTTAGCCCCAAAAATTGTTCAAGAGCTGCATGATGCATTTCTTGAAATTCATCGCTCAGGCGTGACTACCTTGTTGGTAGAGCAAAACACCAAGCTCGCTTTGTCTGTTGCGAGCGAAGCTTTTGTTTTGCAAACGGGCCATGTGGTTTTGCAAGGCAAGTCATCAGACTTATTGAACGACTCCAGAATTAGAGAAGCGTATTTAGGTATTTAATTCGCGCGGCCGCCCTGTGCCAACCACCACACGAGAAGTTGCGTGCAATCGGCCATGTCTAAGCCGCTCTCGGCAGCTTGGTCAAAGCTATTGAGCGTGGCTTGGGTGAGAGGCAATTCACGTTGATGAGCGCTTGCTTGGGCCAGCATGGCCCGAACGTCTTTGCGCATCGTTGCAACATTGACCGTGATGGTTTCGTTTTTTTCACCAGCCAGTGCTTGCGCAATCATGGGGCCACGAACTTTCAGCATATTGGGGCCGCCAGATGAGTCCGAAAAAATATCGATCACTCGTTGCGGATCTAAACCCAACGGTTCGATGAGCGACAAAGCTTCACCGAGCGTTTGCCAATACACCATCAACGGCAAGTTAATGGCTAGCTTCATGGTGGCGCCGCTGCCATAAGGGCCAACGTGCTCTACGCGCCGACAAATTAGATCTAAAAAAGGTTTGGCGCTTGCGACGTCTTCAGACTCGCCGCCCACAAAACCAATGAGTTTCCCGTCTTTTGCCGGACCCACACTTCCACTCACAGGGCACTCTAAATATGTGGCGTGAGTTGCTTGAACAAGCTTGGCTAATGAGATGTGTTTCTCGGGTTTGACAGTGCTCATCTCGATGAATAACTTGTTTGAGACGGAGCCCGATAACAAACCTGAGGGTGATAAATACACATCGTCTAGTGCTTGCTCGTTGGTGAGCAAACTAACAACGATGTCTGCGCCCTCGGCAAGTTGGGCGGGCGTATCAGCCCAGCCAATGCCTGTGTCTAACAGCGGTTGTGCGCGCTCTTTTGAGCGATTCCAAACGGTGACTTGTTGTCCAAGGGTATGCAAGCGAGCCGCAATGGCGCTACCCATCTTGCCTGTGCCAGCAATTCCGATACGCATAGAGATGGCTCGCTTTTTAAAATGGCTTATTCGCCCTTGATGTTGTTGTCCGCCACAAGCTTGGAGTACTTGGCGTTTTCAGCTGCGAGGAAGGCTTTGAACTC
>CAZEAQ010000123.1:0-3684 GCA_964510145.1 uncultured Bordetella sp. | reverse complement strand
GGTAACGCATCCGAGACCATCATGTCAATTTGTCCGGCAATCAAATCATTGACTGCTAAGCCACCGCCTTTGTAGGGCACGCTGATCATTTTCACGTTCGCTTGACGCATGATGAGTTCACCCCCTAAATGCGCCATGCTGCCGGGGCCACTGGTGCCGAAATTAAGTGTGTTGGGCTTGGCTTTTGCCGCAGCCAATAAATCATTTAAGTTCTTGTAGGGCGACGCAGCGGGCACCGCCAAAATGTTAGGGCCTGTTGCAGTGAGTGCCACGGGGATAAAGTCTTTCTCCATGTTGTAAGGCACTTTGGTGATGAGCGGATTGACCAAAGCGGGGCCTAAATTACCCACGACGAAGGTGTAGCCATCGGCGGGTTGGCGTGCCGTAAATTCCATGCCAATGGAGCCAGCAGCACCGGGCTTGCTTTCGATGATGACCGGTTGGCCCCAGAGTTCGCTGAGTTTTTGTCCCATGATGCGAGCCATCAAATCTGAGCTGCCCCCAGCTGGATAGGTGACCACAAGCTTGACGGGCTTATTAGGAAAATTTTGCGCATGCGCTTGAAATGCGATGCATCCAAGCAAGATAACGAAGCAGCTAAAGAAACGATTTTTCCAACGCGATAACAACTCAGAACTCATGGGGTGTCTCCTTGGTTTCATGGTTTTGAAAAGCTTGAATGTTTATTCAACAGTTTTTAGTTATATTACAAATTCAACAAAATCATTGAGAGTATTTACCCATGCTTCATGCGCCAAAACCTGCTTCGCGTGCTGATCAAACTCTGTCGCACAACATGAAACTCTTGGCGCATCACGAGCTAGATGGCTTTGGTGGGTTGGGCGAGGGAATTTCGATGCAGATGACCTCTGACGGTCGACGCATTCTTTGGTTGGCACATGAGTCTGCGCCCAAAAATTTCTCAGGCGTGGATGTCACCGATCCTAAAAATCCAAAGCTGATTGTTCAAACTGAGTTGCCGCACATGAAGCTGCGTTCTAACTCTTTGGATGTCGTGGGCGACATCATGGTGGTGGCGTATCAAGCTCAGACAGTTGGCATTAAACCTGCTGGGGTTGATATTTTTGATGTCAGTCAGCCTGAGAAGCCTCGCTTGATTTCGCACTTCGATTGTTCGGGGCCTCATTCGCGTGGTGTTCATGCTGTGTGGTTTGTCGATGGCAAATATATTCACATGTCTTCGGGTGCGCCAGATTTTCAGCCACGCAATCCGCTAGACGATCAGTTCTATCGCATCCTTGACATTTCAAACCCGTCCAAGCCAGTAGAGGCCGGTCGCTGGTGGTACCCCGGTACGCGAGAGGGCGATGCTGCCCCCCCCCCCGCACGCTTGCCCGCTCAATTTGACACAGGTTTTCGCACGCACAACACCAACGTATTTCCGGAGCGTCCTGACCGTGCTTTTGTGGGTTATATCGATGGTGGCGCCGTGGTGCTTGATATTGGAGACATGAGCAATATCAAGGTGGTTTCTCAGTGGAATCACTCACCACCTTTCAATGGTTTTACACACACGGTGTTACCTTTGTTCGATAGAGGTTTGTGGATCGTGAGTGATGAATGTGTGCAAGATAACGGCGCCGATTGGCCCAAATTGGTTTGGGTTGTGGATGCGCGTCACGAAGCAAATCCAGTTCCGATTGGTACGTTTCCAGCACCTTCGTACGATGCGTTTGCTAAACGCGGTGGACGTTTTGGCGCGCATAACTTGCACGAAAACCTGCCCATTCCCACCTCGTTTAGATCGGACACCATCATCGTCGGATCCTTCTTTAACGCGGGTGTGCGGGTCTACGACACGACCGATCCGTATCAAGTGCAAGAGATCGCTTATTTCGTGCCTGGCGCACCTAAGTTGTCGCCTGCTGGGGCGATTCAACTCAACGATGTATATGTAGACGACCGTCGCATTGTCTATACCGTCGACCGATTCACGGGCGGCTTATACATTCTTGAAATGACTATTTAGAGCGCACCTTGTGACTTGGACGCGTGATGCGTTAGCTGGAAAAATTCCTGTGACATTGATCACAGGTTTTTTAGGCAGCGGCAAAACCACCCTAATTTCAAAGCTGTTGTTGCATCCGGAGATGCGACGTGTGGCGGTGGTGATCAATGAGGTTGGAGAAATTGGCATTGACCATGACTTGGTCTCCATGTCCTCTGAAAACATGACCTTGCTTGCGAACGGATGTATTTGTTGCTCCGTGCGAACTGATTTGCAAGAAACTTTACGAGACTTGTTTGCGCAACGAAAAGTCGGCGAGGTTTTTGACTTTGATCGCGTGATCGTTGAAACCACTGGTTTGGCAGATCCAGCGCCTGTTGTTCAAACCCTTGCGAGCGATACCTTATTAGCTGCTCAATACCGCTTAGATGGGCTCATTACTCTGGTGGACGGCATCAACGGGGTTGGACAAATTGAACAGCAAACGGAGGCTGTTAAACAAATTGCAATCGCTGACAAAATTTTGGTCACTAAAACAGATGTGGCCAGCAACAGTGATTTAGAAAAGCTGCAAACACACATTCGTTCGCTCAATGCCAATGCACCCATCGAACACATTCGCCATGGGCAGGTCGAGCCCTCTTCGCTGATTAACTTAGGCCTCACTTCTTCTCGTGCCGGTGAAGGTACGTTGCGTTTTTTGGGTGAAGATTTAATGGGCTCTTCATCTCGCGAAAGCGCAGAGGAAGGGCGATATTTAGCCGCTAAAAAGGCGGGGCATGACCCTGCGGTGCGCACTTTGTCTTTGCGATTTAAGGAGCCCTTTGTATGGACTTCGTTCAGTGCGGCACTTGAACTATTGGCGACGCTCCGAGGTCCTGATTTACTGAGGCTTAAGGGAATCGTCAATGTCGAAGGCGAGCCTGTAGTTGTGCAGGGCGTGCAACATATTTTTGATACCCCCGTCAAGATGGATCAATGGCCGAGTGAGGACAAAGATTCAAGATTGGTGTTCATTACGCGCAATATTGAAGCCGATGTGATTCGCCAATTATTTCAAGCCGTAGGCGCCATCACGACTACAAGAAAGACATCATGAGCTTCGATTGGTCTTATCTTTCTTACGCAGCAATAGGCGCTTTGTTGGTGGGCTTGTCCAAGGGCGGTTTGCCTTCAACTGGAACCTTGGCTGTGCCCATTTTGTCGTTGGTGATTTCACCCATTAAAGCGGCTACGTTGTTGCTGCCGATTTACGTTATTTCAGATGTAGTGGGCGTTTGGTTGTACCGAAAAAATTTCAGCGCTTGGAATATCAAGGTGCTTATTCCTGCTGGCGTGATGGGCGTTTTTGTAGGATGGTTAACGGCCTCGGTGATTCCAGAAACGATGGTCCGATTTTTAATTGGACTGATTGGCGTTGTGTTTTGTTTGAATGCCTGGTTGCGCAAGGGACCGGTAGAGGCCGTGACAAACCCAAAAATGTGGCCGGGTCTATTTTGGGGAACCGTATCGGGATTCACCAGTTTTATTTCGCATGCGGGGGCGCCGCCTTTTCAGGTGTATGTGTTGCCACAAAAATTACCCAAAGCCGAATTTGCGGGAACGGCAACGCTGGTCTTTGCTGTGATTAATTTAGCCAAAGTCTTGCCGTACCAAGATTTACGTCCCTATAGCGAAGCCGATTTAATGGACGCTCTGGTGTTAATTCCGTTTGC
>CAZEAQ010000122.1:0-5024 GCA_964510145.1 uncultured Bordetella sp. | reverse complement strand
CACTACCCCCTCAAGATAGCGTGTCTACCAATTTCACCACGACGGCTTTGGGTTTTTGCTCAGAAAAGCGAAGAGGGATCACGCTTCCTGAGCAGCCTCAGAGTTTACCCTGAAAACAGTTGTCCACTCTCTGAAACGATCGGTTTTGCGCTTACTTAGTTGGAATTTGCGCCGCTCCAGACGCTGGCACTTCAGGCACTACAACCGCAGCTGGAACCACCGAAGCATTCTCTAAAACGCTACCTGAGCTTGTAGGCTTCAAGTTGCCAAAATATGCCAACGCAAGCGTACACACAAAAAATACAGCCGCCAGTACACCCGTGGTTCGTGATAAGAAGTTTGCCCCTCCGCTCGCCCCAAACAAACTACCCGAGCTTCCACTACCAAAAGCCGCCCCCATGTCAGCCCCCTTACCGTGCTGAACCAAGATCAAGCCAATCATGCCAAGAGCCGCCAAGATCTGAACAATTTGTACGATATTAAGAATTAAGCTCATAAAAACTCCGAAAAATAATTCATTTCAATTCATCGCGCAGCCGCTGCAATGATGGTTAAAAAATCAGCAGATTTAAGTGCAGCGCCACCGATCAATCCGCCATCAATATCTTGTTGCGCCAAGAGTTCTTGTGCGTTAGCAGCATTCATGCTTCCGCCATACAAAATATGCACGCGATCAGAGTGCTCAGTCGCCGCTTTTAACTGCGCCCTCAGCACAGCGTGAACAGATTGAGCCTGCTCTGGCGTTGCGGTTTTACCCGTTCCAATCGCCCACACTGGCTCGTAGGCCACTACGATTTCACTAATGCAATGACCATTGAGATGAATCACTGCAGCCAATTGACGTTTGACCACATCTTCTGTTTTACCCGCCTCGCGCTCTGCAAGCGTCTCACCGACACAAACGATTGGTGTTATTCCAGCCGACAAAGCTCGCTGCGCTTTAGTGGCCACCAACTCATCAGTCTCCCCGTGGTACTGACGGCGCTCGGAATGACCCACGATGGCATAACGCACAGCGAAATCTTTCAGCATCGCAGCCGACACCTCACCAGTGAAAGCCCCTTGATCATGCGCAGACACATCTTGCGAACCCACCTCTATAGCTGAGCCCTGCACAAGCTGATGGACTTGTGACAAATAAGCTGCAGGCACACAAACAGCAACCAGCGCCTGTTTATCTCCCAGCGCAGCTTTCATCCCTTGTTGCAAACCCTTCACCAATGCCTCATTGGCAGCCAGACTGCCGTTCATCTTCCAATTTCCTGCAATGAGCTTTTGTTTCATCAAAGACCCCAAGTCAAAACAATTTTTCCAACATGCGCGTTTGATTCCATCAATCGATGCGCGTTCGCCGCACCATCTTCAGATGCAGCATCGAAGGTTGAGTGAATCACTGGCTTGATAAGACCTGACTCAATCAATGGCCATACATGTTCACGTAAATTTTTAGCAATCGCAGACTTAAACGAAATTGGTCGCGGTCTGAGCGTTGAGCCCGTGATGGTTAACCGACGTCGCAAAACCAGCCCCGCATTCACCTCAGCTTTAATACCGCCTTGAACCGCGATGATGACCAAGCGACCATCCTCCGCCAAACAATCCACCTCTTTAGAGACGTAATCTCCAGCGACCATATCAAGCACGACATCTACGCCTCGCGCATTTGTGATCCGCTTGACCTCGTTGACAAAATCATGCGTTTTGTAATTAATTGCGTGATCCGCGCCCAAGTCAAGACACGCCTTGCATTTGTCATCACTTCCTGCCGTCACAATCACCTTGGCGCCCATCGCTTTAGCCATCTGAATAGCTGTCACACCAATTCCGCTAGAGCCACCTTGAATCAGTAGCGTTTCGCCAATTTGTAAACGCCCACGATCAAACACGTTGCTCCACACAGTGAAAAATGTCTCAGGCAAAGAGGCCGCTTCAACATCATTCAAGTTCTTTGGAACAGGCAAACACTGCCCAACAGGCGCTACGCAATGTTCAGCATAGCCACCACCTGCGACCAATGCGCACACACGATCACCGATTTGCAAACCAGCATCAGCCATCGCTCTGGCATCGCCAGAAACTATGACTCCTGCCACCTCCAAACCAGGAATATCAGAGGCACCAGGCGGCACGGGGTAGTTGCCTGTTCGCTGCAACACATCGGGCCGGTTGACCCCACTGGCACTGACACGAATTAACAACTCACCCTCTGCCGCCTGCGGCATTGGCCGCGCAGCGGGACGAAGCACCTCTGGGGCACCAGGCGACGTAATTTCAACGATGCGCATCATGCGTGCGTCCCCCGCCAAGCTGATTAAGACTGGTGGTCGTGATGACCGTGATGTCCTTGCTCACCATGCGCTTGGTCATGACGATGCTGTTCACCCTGATGTTCTGCGCCTTGCGAGGGCTCAGCGACAGGACGCTCCATCAACGCCTTCATCGACAACTTAACGCGACCTTTTTCATCTGTTTCGAGCACTTTCACGCGCACGATTTGACCTTCAGCCAAAACATCAGTCACTTTGGCTATGCGCTCATGACTGATTTGACTGATGTGCAACAAGCCATCCTTACCGGGCAATAAATTAACCAAAGCGCCGAAATCCAAAATCTTGGTGATAGGACCCTCGTAGACCTTGCCAATTTCGACCTCAGCTGTAATTTCCTCGATGCGGCGTTTTGCCTCTTCAGCCTTTGCACCGTCTGTCGCGGCGATCGTGATAGTGCCGTCTTCTTCGATATTGATTTGCGTGCCCGTTTCTTCTGTCAAAGCACGAATCGTGGCTCCGCCTTTACCAATCACATCCCTAATTTTTTCAGGATTGATTTTCATTGTGAACAACTTAGGCGCGAAGTTTGAAACCTCAGTTTTTGCCTCACCCATAGCTGCATGCATTTTGTCCAAAATGTGCATACGAGCTTCTTTGGCTTGTGCCAAGGCAACCTGCATGATTTCTTTGGTAATACCTTGAATCTTGATGTCCATTTGTAAGGCTGTAATGCCATTGGTGGTACCAGCGACCTTGAAATCCATATCGCCCAAATGATCTTCATCACCCAAGATGTCAGTCAACACAGCGAAACGGTTGCCATCCTTAATCAAGCCCATCGCGATACCTGCCACATGCGCCTTCATCGGCACACCCGCATCCATCATCGACAAGCAGCCGCCACAAACTGACGCCATTGAAGAGGAGCCGTTCGACTCTGTAATTTCAGAGACAACACGCACGGTGTATGGGAACTCTTCTTTGCTTGGCAGCACGGCAACTAACGCACGCTTAGCCAATCGGCCATGACCGATTTCGCGACGCTTCGTGCTTCCCATGCGTCCCACTTCGCCCGTGGCGAACGGAGGCATGTTGTAGTGGAACATGAAGCGGTCTTCAAACTCACCCGCCAAGGCATCAATACGCTGCGCGTCGCGTTCAGTACCCAATGTCGTGATCACCAGCGCTTGAGTCTCGCCACGCGTGAACAGAGCGGAGCCATGCGTGCGAGGTAACACGCTGTTGCGAATTTCAATCGGACGCACAGTGCGTGTATCGCGACCGTCAATGCGGGGCTCGCCAGCCAAAATTTGGCTGCGAACGATTCGCGCCTCAATATCAAACAGCATGTTTTCAACCTTGACGGCATCAAACTCAACGCCGTCCGCCTTCAAGGCGTCCATAGCTGCAGCGTATGCCTCGCGACATGCGTGCGTGCGCGATTGCTTGTTGCGAATTTGATAAGCAGCGCGAAGTTTTTCTTCAGCGTGTGCTGTTACCTTGGCAATCAATGGCTCGTCTTTAGCTGGTGCAGTCCAATCCCAAGCTGGTTTACCCGCATCACGCACCAATTCGTGAATCGCGTTGATGGCCACATTACCTTGCTCATGCCCGAAAACCACTGCACCCAACATGATTTCTTCTGAGAGTTGTTGCGCCTCAGACTCAACCATCAAAACAGCCGCTTCAGTGCCAGCAACCACCAAATCCATTTGACTGTCTTTGCGTTGAGTCTGACCAGGATTCAAAACATATTCACCATTGATATATCCCACGCGCGCAGCGCCAATAGGTCCATTGAATGGGATACCGGAAATACTCAACGCGGCAGAAACTGCAATCAATGCGGCAATATCAGCGTCGACTTCTGGGTTCAGAGAAATCGTATGAACAACAACATGAACGTCGTTGTAAAAACCCTCGGGGAAGAGTGGACGAATAGGACGATCAATCAGACGGCTCGTTAAAGTTTCGTGCTCACTGGGCTTAGCTTCACGCTTAAAAAAGCTGCCGGGAATCTTTCCTGCAGCGTAGGTTTTCTCGATGTAGTCAACTGTCAATGGAAAGAAATCTTGACCAGCCTTGGCAATCTTCGAGCCCACAACTGTGGCTAAAACCACCGTGTCGTCCATGTTGACGAGAACCGCACCACCTGCTTGGCGCGCCACTTCGCCAGTTTCCATGGTGACGTTGTGTTGACCCCACTGAAAGGTTTTTGTGACTTTGTTAAAAATGGACATGAAGTTTCCTAATGAAATTTGGCAGAACCCGGTGCAGCACACGATGCCATTCCAAAAAAGAAATTACTCTTTTGGAATGACACAGCTTCGATCTGCGCCTCGTTTTCTTACCGGTGGTTAAAAAATAACTTTGTAAATGTGCAAAACGCCTGAGCTTGTTGAAAACTCAGGCGTTTGTCGTGAAGACTTGAGAGATTACTTACGCAGGCCAAGTTTGGCGATGAGCGCGGAGTAACGATCGAAATCTTTAGACTTGAGGTAATCAAGCAATTTGCGGCGACGACTCACCATACGCAACAAACCACGACGACCATGATGATCTTTCGCATGAGTTTTGAAGTGAGGGGTTAGTTCATTGATGCGAGCAGTCAACAAAGCCACTTGAACTTCGGGACTACCTGTATCGTTTGCTGCACGCGCGTTGTCTTTGACGACTTCGGCAATTTTTGCTGTCAACATGTTTTTTCCTTAAATATTTGACTTGCGTTGCACCGTGGAAGTTGGTGCAACGTGC
>CAZEAQ010000121.1:0-5057 GCA_964510145.1 uncultured Bordetella sp. | reverse complement strand
AGCCTATTCTTTTGAAATTTGCTATTTGTTTTGCTGTAAAAAAATCTGAGGATCAGCAATCTCGACCATGATTTCATTTCTTCTGAACATGGGTAATGTCCAAGGCGGGTCGTATCTGGATAGTTGAGGTTTCCCAATAATTTTTAAATCTTTTTTAATCGCCCATCTGATCGTTTCCTCTGTTTTAGATTGAACCCTCGAATCAGAGTTAAAGCCAGAGTATCGGTAGACAACAAAATATTTAGCTGCAATTTCTCTTAAATTAACAGCGCTATTTTTGGGCTTAGGAATAGTCGCTAACGTGTATTGGCTGGGCATGACAAAACTAATACGCCACTGTTTTGCGATTTGTATATTGAGGTCGTCACTTTGAGCTTCAACCGAAACGGGTGCAGTCATTGCGATTTTTTCGTTTCCCGATGAACCGGTCGCTTGATTGTTGCCAAAAATAAAATCAGCGATCAATCTGAACCCTTTGTTCGAAGCTTCACTCATATCCCCTTCTGCAATAGTTTCTGCAACCAAAATGGGCGTGTATTTTCGAACTTCATAGGGCCCATCTGTTAAGAGAGTTTCGTATTTGGGTTCTTCAATTGCCATAACGTGTCCAGACCATAAAAATCCGAGTATCAGGCTCATTAAATACGGGTGTCTTATCAGTTTCATTTTTTGCTCTCATGAAGCTTTGTCAGTCAAGCTAGAGTTGATGGCATTTTGCTTAGGTTCTTCCATTAAGTAGGCATCAGCAACATAAGCGGGGCCTTTCATCAAGATCACGATGGCACATCCAATTGCCAATGTCAGCACCAGCGTCCAATGTAAAACAATCACACCGAACATCATGTAACAGAGCTGCTCTAAAGCGTTAGCGCGTTGATTCGTCACCTCTATTTCATTGAGTAAATAGGCAATAGCGCATATGAAGAGCGGCAGCATCGTGCCACCAAGCAAGAGTAAATGAAGTCTTTTCCATATTTGCCATTCCAAACCAGATGGCGCACGTTCAAAGCCTTCTATTTTTTTGAGGTACTTCATGCGTTTTAACTTTTCAATGCTGTCTGGAAAACTTGGTGAGCAAATATTTGAAATATTCAATCACGACTGCAACTGTTCAAGCGTCAAAAATTGAAGCGCTTTTTCGTGCGTGCATTCAAGAATGACAGGAGGCGCAACACCTGCATCAAATGCTTCTTTCCATCTCAGAGCACATAGGCACCAACGATCACCGTGTTTGAGCCCGGCGAATCTGTATTCAGGTCTGGGCGTGATCAAGTCGTTGCCTTGACTGAGCGAGTAGTCTAAAAAAGTTTGAGTCACTTTTGCACAAATTACATGACTCCCGTGGTCATGGCTATCTGTTTTACAACAGCCATCTCTAAAAAATCCAGTTAAAGGGTCATACGAACACGGGACCAAGGGTGTACCCAATACGTTAAGGGGCTGGTCAGTCATGATGATGAACCTTCTTGCTGACAAATTGCATCAAACCATCCGATGCTTCTTCAATTAAGTCGAGAACGTGTTCGAACCCTTGTTCACCTCCGTAATAGGGGTCTGGAATTACGGAGGCCTGCGTCGTTTGCAAAAACTCAGTAAAGCCTCGTACCTTATGTTGCAAGTGTGCAGGGCAACGCTCTTCAAGAAGAGCGCGGTTGTCCCAGTCCATGGTGATCAGCAAGTCAAAGGTTTCAAAATCAGTTTCATTGACAGCTCGTGCTCTCAATTCAGAAAGGTCATAGCCCCGCTTTAGTGCGTGTTCTTGGCTGCGTGAATCTGGAGGAGAGTTGGGGTGATAGTTATGCGTTCCTGCTGAATCGACTTGAACTTTTTCAAGTAGATTATTAGCGGCTAATTTTTTTCGAAACACGGCCTCTGCGGTGGGGCTACGGCAAATGTTGCCCATACACACGAAAAGAATTTTGTAGTCGGCTGTTTTCATTTTTTGCCCTCAAGCAAATCAATGCCTTCGTGTTGTGCAATTTTTTCGAGTGCATTTTCAAACAACGATCTGGCCGAACCTGAGATAGATCGAAGATACGCGTGCAAATGAGCGTCCTCTGCGTTCTTGTTCAAACACTCTTGGCTGTATTCTTCAAAGCTTGCGAGCTGCGAAATGAGTTCGGCAACGTGCCGCGGGCATTCGCAGAGAACGTTTGTTGAAATACTGGAAACACGCGCTAGTGTTTGATCAGAATATTTGCGGCTGGCGATAACAGTGCCGCTGACCCCAAATTCCTCAGCGCGTGCTTGATCAACAAACACCACTGACTGCAAAAGTTCAGCCAGCTCGATATCAGATATGGGTTCACGCCTCAAAATAAGGCCGGAAAATTTCATGGCTTGCACAACGGCATCCGGTGCAAAGTTGTAAATCACGATGGTCTGAGCAAACTTGTGTTGTTGAATGAGTTGTTGAATCCGACTATGTACTTCTGCTTGGAGTGAGTTGGCTTTGATTAAAAGCACTTGAGGTTTTTGAGCAAACGCGGCTTGGTCCGCGGCTTCTAAATTGACTAAAACATCAGTTACTTTTATTTTGTTTTGATTCAAGCCGATAGCGAATTTTTTTGATTCAATGCGATTGGCTAGGCTGAGGCCCACCACAGCCAACGTGACCGATTGGCCTGAAGAGCCTAATTGGCTCTGTGCGCTTTTGGGTAAGTTGGTCATCTTGCGTAGCTGATCTAAATCTAGGCTGGCAATGGCGCTCATTGCGTGGCCTTCATTCGATAGTTGTTTGAGCAAAATAGCTTTGGACACATCACGTTCTTCAAATAAACGCTGCTTTCCCTCGGTCTTGACGGGGTTGAAGGCGGCATAACGTGTCTCCCATATTCTGAGGGTCGAGACTGGAATGCCGGTCGTTTTAGACACAACGCCGATCCGAAAGAGTGGGGCAGAAGGATTTGTCATCGAAAAACTGAATTTTGAGTAGGTATTGAGTAGATAATAAGCTGAAATATTGTAGAAATCTAATTATTTAATGGAATTGTGTAGATAAATATCTCAAAATCCTACTCAACAGGAGGTTGAGTCATGATTTCTAACAAAACAATCAATGCCATTGAGTTGTGTGTCTTACTAGCGGGGCAAAGAGGCGACGGGTATCTGACCACCACTCATTTGTCGCCAAGACTGGGGCTGTCAATTTCTTACTTAGAAAATATTCTCAGGCCATTGAGGGACTGCGGCATTGTTTTGTCGATGAAAGGCCCCGGCGGTGGCTACATGATCAGAGGCGATGCGTCACTGATCTCGATTTGGGATGTGGCATCGGTGTTTGAGAAAACTCTTATTGACTCCGAATCAAATGAAGAGGCGAGCGCGAAAAAGTTGTATGAGCTTGAGCTTGAGCAGGTGGTTATGAAAACGCTTAAGAGCTTCACGCTGTCAGATTTCGCAGACTTCTCTGCCGCAGGAGATAAGCCTTATTCAGATGCTACGGGCAGATACAAATTAAAGCCCCTTCCTTTGCCCTTCACGCCCAAAGCGCCTAACTCTGTTTTCCAGTTGGGAATGTCTTTTTAAGTCTGCCATGCGGTTCTCTTACATGCTTCAAAACAAGGAGGGTTATGGTCGACGAATTCCTCGTGGACAGGCATGGCAGTGGGTACATGATTTAGACAACATTGAAAACCTAGCTCCCATATTGAGTTGGATAGATTTGCGTGTGTCTGTGGATCGTTTAAACCTTTTGAACGTGTATCTTGATCACACAGAGATTACAGCGCCAATTAATTCGGCTATTTCATTTGGCTGTAAATCTCAAATTATTTACACCACAGTGACCACCCCCAATCGGGTGATCAATATGAACTTGATTCCCGAAAGCTCCTCAACGCCTCATTGAGAGCGCACATGCCAATCAAATTTTCAGAAAAACTTTCTAACCTAACAGCGGGCGACATTTCGGCTGTCATTCAGATGGCGTGGGAGGACAGAACTTCTTTTGAAACGATTCAAGAGCGAGTAGGTTTGACTGAATCTGAAGTGATTAGACTGATGCGTCATGAGCTTAACCCCGGCTCTTACAAGCTCTGGCGTATGAGAATGAAGGGGCGTATTACCAAGCATCGCGCTTTGAGAAACCCTGAGATGAAATTTAAAGACATTGAAATAGCGAACCATCGCAGAGCCAATTGTTGAATTTATAAAATTTGGAGACACACATGACAGAAGACCCAAGATGTTGCGGAACGGGGACTTGCATCATCAATGAGGATGGACTTTGCTGGTGCGGTCAAAGATGGGATGGGGAGAAGATGTGTTTCCCTAAACTTGTCGAGTCCGTCGCGTTGGAAACTCAAGTCGCAGATAAGACCCAGCCTACTTAGCTCGACGACCTCATTGACTTAGATTTTTCAGATTCGTATTTCTTCAATCACTGCCGTACCTAACATGATGGGACGCACAAGTATCTTGTAGGTATCAAGATCGAAGTTGCTCTCGACGGATGATTTGTTGCTTTGTTTTTTTGAGCACCATGTCGCTAAATGCCGCCAGTTTTGAATGCGGTGCTTTTGCGTCCATCCGTTGGTACTTTCAACCAAATTGATAGCGCCCTTATAAGGCCATGCATGAACCTTCATGTGCACTAGCGCAGAAAACAATCGTTGGTCGTGAGAGGTGCGTGCCTCTTGCCCAACGCATGCACCTAGGCAAGTTTTAATTTGCAAACCAAAGCAACCGCGCTTACTGAACTTTTCTAGACCAATTAGCGCGTGGCAGAGCTGATTTTCTTGAGCCAACTCGCGCAGGCGCTCTTGCGCAGATCGCACGGAATTGAACAATCCATAAAGCCCTTCCGTCTGACCCATCGCCGTGTCTTTGCTACTAATGATTTCGGGTTCTAGACCCGATTCGGTTTGCTTGAGTCGAATGGTATTTAAATTTCTGAGTCGCCGAAGTCTTATGTTGAACAGTGGACTGTGCGTTTTAATCATTTGAGCTTCAAGAAGCAAAGCGCCAATCTCGCCAGCAGTTTCAATGAAATCAATTCGACGAGTTTGCGCAATCATTTTTGCCTCGTCTGGCGTGCGCAGATGCGATAAAACGCG
>CAZEAQ010000120.1:3223-5117 GCA_964510145.1 uncultured Bordetella sp. | reverse complement strand
TGCGTGCGGTGGAGCCAGACTTGTTGATGATGGCTTTGAAAAATGCCAGCGAAGAGTGTCAAGCACGTTTCTTCGACAACATGTCCGAGCGTGCGCGCGGTATGTTCCGCGACGACATGGAGGCCAAAGGCCCACAACGTATGGCAGACGTGGAAGACGCGCAAAAGCAAATCATGCGTAAGGCGCGTAAGTTGTCCGATTCGGGCGAATTGATCTTAGGCGGCGCAGACTTTGTTTAATCAAACCCAACCCAGGCGGTCTGCCGTTCCTTGGCAACCGCAACCGACCCTCGCTCTCAAATTGAGCGAGCGTGGGTACGGCACAACCCAATGGACCACGGAGGAAGCAGACGACTTTGCGACCTTGGGTTATCCAGCCAAGCCAACGGGTTTTTCGGCCGATCACTATCAGCCGATGACGCAACCGCTTTCAAAGCAAGCGTTAGCATCGTTGGCTTTGCTAGAGGACGAATACCGCAACGAAACGTTGGGCGAAGAAAAACCAGAGTCGGTAGAGAGCACCTCGACCAATGCGCATTTGCCATTTGTGATGGATGATTTTGCGGCAACGCGTAAATCTAAATTGCGAGTCAAAGTTGACCCTGCAGTTTTAAAGCGCGCTCAAGCGCACGCAGATTTAGCCGAGACATTGGTGGTCAGTCCCATCACGTCTGCTGACGAAAACGCACGCGACACCGTGGTGTTGATTGAAGACACCCATCGCGACACTTCAGAAGAGCTAGTCCAAGAATTAAGACCAGAAGCTGAGCCAGAAGTTGAACCCGAATTACCCGCTGTTGTAGGCGGCGTGCCACCCGAAGAAGTGGCGCAACGAGAAGCACAACAGTTTGCCAAAGGCTTAGCGCAAGGACGAGAGGAAGGCGCTGCACAAGCGCTAGAAAAAGGCTTGGCGCAAGTGAAAGCCGAGGCACTTGAAGAAGGGCTCAAGCAAGGGCGCGAGCAAGGCTTGGCCGAAGGACTCGAAAAAGGTTTAGCGCAAGGCGAAGAGCAAGGCAAAGCCAAAGGTTTTGAAGAGGGCTTAGCGCAAGGCAAAGCAGAGGGCCTGGCTGAAGGGCTTGCCCAAGGTTTGGCACAAAGCCGCGAAGAGGCGAAGCAAGAAGGCATCGCCATAGGTGAACAACAAGCGCGCGAAGCGATGGCCGCAGAAATGGCTGCACAACGCGCGTTGTTTGAAAGCGCTTCAAAAGAATTAAATGCGTTATTGGGTGATTCCAAGAAACTCTATGAACCCTTGAAGCGACTCGCTGTTCATGTGGCCGAGCAATTGGTGATGGGCGAATTAACCACTTCCAGCAAAGCCATAGAGCGTTTGGTGCAGCGTTGTCTTGACGAGTTAGACCATCCAGCGCAGGGCGCTGTGGTGTTGGAGTTGAACCCAGAAGACAAAGTGCGCCTGCAAGAGCAAGGCGCGGAATTCACAAAAGGTATGCGCTTAGAACCGGTGCACACCTTGCCACCGGGAAGTGTGCGTTTGTACGCGAACGACACGGTGATTGACGATTTAGTGACGCACCGCCTTGAGGGCTTGGTGCGATCAATCGCGATTGATGAAGACAAGTGGCGAGAAAAATCGACACTGGTTAAAACAGATGATGAGATGAAAGAGGAGGGCGGCGATGTTCATTCCTGACGTCATCAACACCTTGTTGATGGGTTTGATTTTTATGGTCATTGTGGTGACCATCGTTCGCCCATTCATTTTGAATATGGTGGGCGGTGATGTGAATCACAACGACATTCAAAAGGCTGCGGTTGAGGCGGTCGAGCGCGAGATGATTCGGCAAGCCGAATTGTTTGAAGCCAAACGCGCCGACCAAATCAAGTACCAAATGATGTTGCTTGAATTGCCCGAGAAGCCCAAACCCAAACCTGTG
>CAZEAQ010000120.1:1585-3123 GCA_964510145.1 uncultured Bordetella sp. | reverse complement strand
TTAGAGACGCGCGGCATCATGGCGCCCTTGGGTGCTTGTTGCGAAGTGATCGGGCAAGGTGGTCATCGCGTTGAAGCGGAGGTGGTGGGCTTTAACGACAAAACTTTGTATCTCATGCCATTTACCGACCCCGTGGGCGTTGGGCCTGGCGATACGGTGCGCATCATGTCTAACACTGGGCAAGTGCGTTTAGGTAACGAACTTTTGGGCCGTGTGATTGACGGACGCGGCATACCTATTGACGGTAAGCCGATGCCAAATTTGCCAGACCAATTGAGCTTGTTGGGTTGCCCGTTGAATCCGATGGAGCGTGGCCCGATTGAGCAAATTTTGGATGTCGGTGTCAAAGCCATCAACAGCGTTTTAACGGTCGGTCGTGGTCAACGTATTGGTTTGGTGGCAGGCTCTGGTGTGGGTAAGAGTGTGTTGCTGGGCATGTTGACGCGATTCACCAAAGCCGATGTGGTGGTGATTGGTTTGATTGGCGAACGTGGCCGAGAGGTGCAAGCTTTTATCAGCGAATCGCTCGGTGCAGAGGGTTTGGCGAAGTCGGTGGTGGTGGCTGCCCCTGCCAACGTATCGCCTGTGTTGCGACTGAAAGCGACACACATGACGCATGTGATTGCGGAGTATTTTCGCGATCAAGGAAAAAACGTGCTCATGTTGTGCGACAGCTTGACGCGCGTGGCGCATGCGCAACGCGAAATCGGTTTGGCCATTGGCGAGCCACCTACGGCAAAAGGCTATCCACCTTCGGTGTTTGCGTTGCTTCCTAACTTGATTGAACGGGGTGGTGTGGGACGTCATGGGCACGGCTCGATTACTTCGATCTACACCGTGTTGGCTGAGGGTGACGATGCGTCTGACCCGATTGTTGACATCGCGCGCGCTTCGCTCGATGGGCAAGTGATGTTGTCTCGCCGACTGGCCGACCAAGCGCATTACCCCGCGATTGATTTGAACGGATCCATTTCGCGTGTCATGCAAACACTGGTCAGCCCCGATGAGCTGAAACAGGCGAATAAATTTAGACGTTTGTGGTCGGTCTATCAACAAAATGCCGACTTGGTGCAAGTGGGGGCGTATGAGTCGGGAACAAACCCCGAGCTCGATGAAGCCATTCGCTTGCGCGAGCAAATGGTGGCCTTCCTCAGACAAGACATGGACTTGGGCGAAGACTACGCCGTGACCCGACATCAACTTCAACAGTTACTCGCATGAAGCCACGCGCCGCCTGGCCTGTGTTGGCCAAGAAAGCCAAAGAAAAATGTGATGAAGCACAGGCGATGGTGCGCGCAGCACGCGACCGAGTGAAGCAGTTTGAGCAGAGTCGCGGGCGCATGGTCATGCTCCACCAAGACTACATGGCGAAGTCTCGCGAGGCTGAAAAAAAAGCGCAAAGCATGGCTGAGACGATGAACTTTCGAAGTTTCATGCAGCAATTGCAATCGCTGATTGATCGTGTCGATGTCGATTTAGCGCACGCCAAAGAAGAAGTGAAGTTAGCTCAAATTAAGTTGCAAGCCGCAGAGCAAAAA
>CAZEAQ010000120.1:0-1485 GCA_964510145.1 uncultured Bordetella sp. | reverse complement strand
TGTCGCCATGCATTTAAGTTGTTGGGCCAAGGTTTTCCTGAGGTTGGGCCGGAGAGCACATCGTGCAGGCTGCCCCAGTGTCTGCCTGCCAGCGTGTTTTTAATTTCGCCCAGCTCACGCTCCACGCGGGCTTCATCTCGGATGCGGTATCGGTGTTGCCCCAGTACGTTGTCAAACCAAAAGCAAGCCGCTGGGTGTTCTAGTGCAATGTCTTGCAGCGTGATGAGTGCGTCTTGTCGGTGGTGGTGAATTTGAATGCCTTGTTTTTTAAGTACGCCGCCATGCCTTCTTGTAAAAAGCCATGACGCAAGGGGGTCGATGTCGTAAGCGTCAATTCGCTCAAACCGACTTAGCCAACTCGGCGGCATCATCCAACCTGCGCTGCCCCCGATCAATACCAGATGTGATGACTGGGGCTGAACTTGTGCCAAAAAATCTTCGATCAATTCAAGCGTTCCACGCCAACGCTCGCGGGCGTAGTAGGCATGAAGATGCCAATTAAGTCCGCCCGTTCCGCCTGCGTGAATCAAGTCGCGTATGAAGCTCGGTTGCATGAAATAACTATACCGTCGACAAACCTGGCACGGCCATTGCAATACCCCTAGGCACAGGCACGTGAAGTGTCGGAAAACCGTCATTGGGCACAGGAAATTCATCATGCATAGCTTCGATTGGGGTCAGTTTTTTGCCAGCACATTCAGCATTTTTTTGTTGCTGGGTGGTGCCTTGTGGTGGGTAAAACGCAACCGTTCTTTCTCTGTCAACGGCACAGACCCGAAGCGTATTCAAGTGATTGAAGCCATGCCCATGAGCTTGAAACACAAAATGGTGTTGATTCAAGTCGACAACCAAATGGTGTTGGCCAGCATCAGTCCTGCAGAAGTAAAAACCTTGCACGCTTGGACGCAAGGAGAGCAGCATGTTGCGTAAGCCAATTACTAAAAAAATTCTTTACGTCATCTTGGCTTTGCTCTTGATGGCGTTGGCTGCGTTGCCCATGATGGCGCACGCACAAGGTATTCCACTGGTCAACGTGAGTGGCGGAAAAGCCGGTCAGCAATACAGCATGAGCCTGCAATTGCTGGGCTTGATGACCACGCTCACATTGCTACCGTCTATGTTGCTGATGATGACGTCTTTTGTTCGCATCATCATCGTGTTGTCCATCTTGCGTCAAGCCATTGGTACTGCACAAACACCCCCGAATACCGTGTTGGTCGGATTGGCTTTGTTTTTGACATTCTTCATCATGTCGCCCGTCTTTGAGCAAGTCTACAAAGAAGCAATCGGCCCTTATATGAACAGCAACCTCGACTTTGACAAAGCCTTGATCAAAGCCGAAGTGCCTATTCGTGACTTCATGACCAAACAAACTCGCGAAGACGATATTGCGATGTTTATGCAAATCGCCAATCGTCGTGAGTTAGCCGATGCCACGCAAGTGCCATTCACCACATTGATGCCTGCTTTTATTACCTCTGAAAT
>CAZEAQ010000119.1:0-5168 GCA_964510145.1 uncultured Bordetella sp. | reverse complement strand
ATTGAGCGTTCTCTATTTAAGGGTTTACGAGGATGTGTCAACTTGATGTTTGCCTGAGTGTCAATTTAACTTGACATTTTGTCAAATCGCTGTAAATTTAAACCCAATTAAGCAACTTGGAAGGCTGCTCATGGACCCCTTGCAGGAATGGATTCAATCGCCGACTCAGTTGCGAGAGATGCCCCGCGAGCGCTTGCCAGCTTTGGCCAGTCAGTTACGCCAACAACTCATTCAGTCCGTCTCGCAAACAGGCGGACATTTCAGTTCTAACTTAGGCACGGTTGAACTCACCATTGCGCTGCACTATGTGTTCAACACGCCAGAGGACAGATTGGTGTGGGATGTGGGGCATCAAACCTATATTCACAAAATGTTGACCGGTCGCATGGGTCGGATGGGGACGTTGCGACAACGCGGCGGTTTGAGTGGATTCCCTCAGCGAGAAGAAAGCGTTTACGACGCATTTGGCACCGCCCATTCTTCAACCAGTATTTCGGCTGCATTGGGAATGGCAATCGCCGCAAAACTCTCAGGGAGCCAGAGAAAAGCGGTCGCCATCATTGGCGACGGCGCGCTCTCGGCGGGCATGGCTTACGAGGCGATGAACAACGCGGGCACGAGTGATTGCGATCTGTTGGTCGTGCTCAATGACAACGACATGTCCATCAGCCCCCCTGTTGGCGCTTTGAACCAATACCTGTCGGAATTAATGTCGGGTCGTTTTTATGCAGAGGCTAAAAAACTCAGCCAACAAATTTTGCAAAACGCACCGCCTTTGTTTGCATTGGCGCGCCATCTCGAGCAAAAAACGCAGCAGTTAATTCAACCCGCAACCATTTTTGAAAAACTGGGCTTCACTTACACCGGCCCGATAGATGGTCACGATGTGGTGGGGTTGGTCGATGCCTTGAGGAAACTCTCCAACGAGAAGGGGCCTCAGTTTTTGCATGTCGTCACACGCAAAGGTCAGGGCTATGCCAGGGCCGAGGCTGACCCTGTGAGTTACCACGGTCCGGGCAAGTTTGATCCCGAGGTGGGCTTGGCTCCCTCAGCCCCCGGCAAGCTCACCTTCACGCAGGTGTTTGGGCAGTGGTTGTGCGACATGGCAAAGCAAGACCCGCGATTGGTGGGCATCACGCCAGCCATGCGCGAGGGCTCGGGCATGGTGGCGTTTAGCCAGCAATTTCCCGATCGTTACTACGACGTGGGTATTGCAGAACAACATGCAGTGACGTTTGCGGCGGGTTTAGCGTGCGAGGGATTCAAGCCCGTTGTGGCCATTTACTCAACGTTTTTGCAGCGTGCTTATGACCAAATGATTCACGATGTGGCGTTGCAAAAATTACCAGTGGTATTCGCCCTAGATCGTGCAGGGCTGGTGGGGCCGGATGGGCCAACACACGCGGGCATGTTTGACATTGCCTTTACACGTTGTATTCCTGAAATGAGCGTGGCCTGCCCAGCAGATGAACACGAATGCCGACAGTTGCTCAGCACCGCTTACGCACACGACCGCGCTGTCACGGTCAGATACCCCAGAGGTTCAGGCGTGGGTGTGCCGGTGCCAACAGATTTAACGGCGTTGCCGTTGGGTCGTGCAGAGATTCGGCGCGAGGGCCAAGGGCTTGCGATTTTGGCTTTTGGACCCTTGCTGTACGAAGCGTTAAAAGCGGCCGAGTCGTTGAATGCCACGGTCGTCAATATGCGTTGGGCAAAGCCCTTGGATTTAGAAATGTTGGCTGAAATAGCCCAAACACACGATCGTTTCGTCACCATTGAAGACGGTGTGCGAAAGGGGGGCGCAGGCGCTGCCGTTTTAGAAGCCTTGCAAGACATGGGCGTCTTCAAACCTGTTTTGGTGATGGGGTTTGAAGACGAGTTCACCGAACATGGCGACCCCCAAAACCTGATGCAGCACTATGGCCTAACCGCCGCTGGCATTCACCAGCGTATGGCCGTCGCTTGGCCGGATGTGTATGTCACGCCCAAGCTAAGAAAGGTCGTTTGAATGGCTGTTTGGACCTTGGGGCTCAACCACCGAACGGCTCCCATCAGCTTGCGCGAGCGATTTGCTTTTGCGTCCGACCAACTGGTGCTGTCGCTGCAAGAGTTGCGTCAAAGTTTTGAGACTCACAAAGAGGTGGCAATCTTGTCCACTTGCAATAGAACAGAAATTTATTGCGCGGGTGAGGAAGTTCAATGGCGAGAAACACTTCGGTGGTTAGCGGACACGGGCAAGACGAAGGTGGAGGACTTGCAATCGCATATTTACAGGTTGGACGGCGGCGCTTCGGCGCGACACGCGTTTAGGGTGGCGAGTGGGCTCGATTCGATGGTCTTAGGCGAATCGCAAATACTGGGTCAATTTAAAGATGCGGTTCGTGTCGCCGCTGATTCGGGCGCGTTGGGCACCACGTTGAATCAGTTGTTTCAAAGGTCTTTTGCGGTGGCCAAAGAGGTGCGCACTTCAACAGACATTGGCGTGCATTCAATCAGTATGGCTGCGGCGAGTGTTCGACTCGCGAGTCGCATTTTTGAAAACATCAAAGACACGCATGTGCTGTTTGTCGGCGCAGGCGAGATGATTGATTTGTGCGTGGCGCACTTCGCCGCTAAATCGCCTCGGTCAATCACGATTACCAATCGATCGGTAGAACGTGCAGATAAATTGGCGCAAATGCATGGCGGTTTCAGCATGTCACTAGCCGACTTGCCAGCGCGGTTGCATGAGTTCGATGTGGTCGTCAGTTGCACGGCGAGCACCTTGCCTTTGATTGGTTTGGGTGCTGTGCAAAGAGCGTTACGCACTCGAAGAAATCGCCCGATGTTTATGGTGGACTTGGCCGTTCCACGCGATATCGAGCCTGAGGTGGGCGCTTTATCGGGCGTTTATTTGTACACCATTGACGATTTGACGCAGGTCATTAACAGTGGCCAAACGCATCGGCAAGAAGCGGTGGCTGAGGCTGAGATCATCATTGATGAGGGTGTTCAAAAATTCATGGCTTGGTTGGAGCGAAGAAATCATGTGCCGCTTATTCAAGAGCTGAATCTTCAAGCAGATGCGTGGCGTCAAACCGAGTTAGCGCGAGCGCGTAAGCGCATTGAAAACGGCCAGTCCGTGAACAGCGTTTTAGAGTCGCTCTCGATGGCGTTGATGAAAAAAATGCTCAGTGGCCCTTTGCGCGAACTCAACCACCCTGATGGTGTTCAAAGAGAAAAGGCTCTTGAAGCCGTGAAACATATTTTTTTAAACGATTGAGCGAAGCAGGTCAATCTCAATTGTGATGATGGCCAAGCGACGTCGGTGGAGTGTTTGGTTGATCAATGCTTTTGTGATTGCAGCAGCTCTTTATGGGCTATGGACGCCAGATATTGAGCGTGCTGAACTGCAGCGCCGCTATGGTGCGCCGAGTCAGCATGAGCTTCAAGTGGATGGAATGCGCATTCACTATCAAGATACAGGGCCGAGAGATGCACCCGTTGTTTTGTTGTTGCATGGCTTTGGGTCGAGCTTGCAAACGTGGGATGACTGGGCGAGTGATTTGTCGTCAAAGTTTCGCGTGATACGTCCTGACTTGCCAGGCTTTGGATTGACGGGTGAAGTGCCCAGTAAAGATTATTCGGAGCAACACGATGTCGCCACACTTCGGCATTTTGTGAATCAATTAGGGGTCACGAATTTTTCAATCGTGGGGCACTCTTTGGGCGGAAAAATAGCATGGTCGCTTGCGGCGGATCAGCCCGATCGAGTTAAAGCGTTAGTGTTGTTGGCGCCCGATGGTTTTGCGCCCCCTGAGCAATGGGACACAAAGCCTCACGAAGTTCCTGCTGCGATGGGACTGATGAAATATTGTTTGCCGCAATACTTCGTAAAACAGTTTCTAGATAGCGCCTATTACGATCCGAAGTGGTTGACGCAACCCGTGCTAGACCGCTACCACGACATGCTAAGAGCGCCAGGTGTGAGGGCCGCCATTTTGGACAGAGCCCAACAGACGGTTTATACAAATCCGATCCCTCGGTTGAAACAAATTACGGCGCCCACTTTGTTGGTCTGGGGTGAAAACGACGCCATGATTCCAAGCAGCAATGCCAAGAGTTATGAAGAGGTATTGCAACAGTCGCAAACGGTGGTGTTGCCCAAACTAGGCCATGTCATTCAAGAGGAACAGCCCGATGTTGGGCTTGCCGCTGTGAATACATTTTTAAGCGCTCAGTTGTTAGCCAAACAGTCCGCTGCTCGTTGAGGGTGATCAAGAAGCGCTTCGCAGGCCTTTAGGCAAAGGATATTTTGTATTTTCTAACAAGCCATCCATTTTGCGAACGCTCACTGCGCCCATCTCGCGCAGTCGCAGGATGACTTGCTCAACAAGAACTTCAGGGGCTGACGCACCTGCTGTTAATCCAACTTTTGATTTGCCTTCAAACCACTGAGGTTGAAGCTCTGTGGCGTTGTCGACCATGTAACTATCGGCCCCCATGCGATGCGCAAGCTCTTGCAATCGGGTGCTGTTCGAGCTGGTGGGGCTGCCCACCACAATCACAATGTCTACTTGGCTACTCATCAGTTTGACAGCGTCTTGTCGGTTTTGTGTGGCGTAGCAAATGTCTTGTTGCTTGGGCTGACGGACTGCTGGAAATTTTTTCTTGATGACGTCCAAAATTTCTGCTGTGTCGTCCACGCTTAAAGTGGTTTGCGTCACAACCGCCAAGTATTCAGTTTGAATTGGGTTTAGGCGCTCTACATCGTCAACAGTTTCGACCAGATGAATTCCTGAATCAATTTGACCCAGAGTTCCTTCCACTTCTGGATGGCCTTTGTGGCCGATCATGATGAACTCGTAGCCTTCTTTGTGCAGCTTTGCGACTTCAACATGCACTTTGGTGACGAGGGGGCAGGTGGCATCAAAAATAGAAAATCCGCGTGCCTGTGCTTCTTCTTGAACCGCACGACTGACACCATGCGCACTGAAGATCAAGGTGGCACCGGGAGGCACGTCACTCAAGTCCTCAATAAAGATGGCCCCCTTCTTTTTTAATGCCTCGACGACAAAATTGTTATGCACAATTTCGTGTCGAACATAAATAGGCGCTCCAAATTTGGCTAATGCTTTTTCGACTATTTCAATGGCGCGGTCAACGCCTGCACAGAAGCCGCGAGGTTC
>CAZEAQ010000118.1:0-5209 GCA_964510145.1 uncultured Bordetella sp. | reverse complement strand
CCGTTAGTGAAGATGAACGTCTTATTAGCCTGTTTTGCTACGAGCCCCCTGCACTTACTAAGTGGCTTGAACAACTCAGCGAAAGCGACATACCCACTCGGCTTTTAGTTACCGCAGGTCGCCCAAACGTCGCCGTTTCTAAAGCATTGGCAGAACTCGGCTTGTCTGAACTGAAATTGCAAGAATCCATAAAAATAAATCGGTTGCAAATCAGCCAACTGCCCCACCTCAGTCAGCCAGACTTTGATCATTTGCTTTGGTCATGCGATATTAATTTTGTAAGAGGAGAGGACTCTCTGGTTCGCGCTCTATGGGCTGGTAAGCCTTTTGTATGGCATATCTATCCACAAGACGATTTAGCGCATCAGACAAAACTAGCCGCTTTTTGTGACGCCTTGCAAATGCCTCCGGACTTGATTGCCTTTCATCAAGCTTGGAACGGCTTAGAAAACCCCTCAAAATTACGCCCACTTCCCGATAATTTGGCAGACTGGCTAACTTGGAGTCAACAAGCCAAACAACTTTTACTAGAGCAAACTGACCTGACCACAAAACTGGTCAAATTTACTGCCCGAAAACGCTAAAATAAGCGGCTTTGTGTACCCATGTCGAGCACTTCCACACGGGTAAGTTCTTTCTCTTAAAACACCTCTTCAAATTATGAAAACCGCTCAAGAAATCCGCGTCGGCAACGTCATCATGCAAGGTAAAGACCCCATGGTCGTTTTGCGCACCGAATATCAGCGAGGCGGTCGCGGCTCATCAACCGTTCGCATGAAACTAAAAAGCTTAATTGCAAACTTTGGTACAGAAGTTGTGTTCAAAGCTGACGACAAGATGGACCAAGTGATCTTGGATAAAAAAGAGTGCACTTATTCTTATTTTGCCGACCCCATGTATGTCTGTATGGATGCTGAATTTAATCAATACGAAGTTGAAGCCAGCAATATGGGAGATGCATTGAACTATCTTGAAGATGGCATGGAACTCGAAGTGGTTTTCTACGAAGAAAAAGCTATTTCAGTCGAACTGCCAACCAACGTCGTTCGTGAAATCACTTGGACTGAACCCGCTGTCAAAGGCGACACTTCTGGCAAAGTGTTGAAGCCTGCCAAAATTGCAACCGGATTCGAGGTGGCAGTTCCCTTGTTTGTGGCGCAAGGTGACAAGGTTGAAATTGACACCCGCACTGGTGAATACCGCAAACGCGTTTAAAGATATTTACAACATATCCAAGGCTCATTCGTGAGCCTTTTTTACGTCTGAAATAAATGTGCCGTTAACATTGCTATATGGACGGAATGCTAGACCCTCACGACAGACGCCTTGCTGAGGCTTGGGAAACACTCAAAGCTCACTACGACAACGGCGACACGATTACACCCGAATCAAATCGGTTAGCTTTTGCTGATCCGGAATTTTTATTGCGAAGAGAAACACGGGGATTACGCATTCAACTCGAAATGCTCAAGCCCGATTTGGCTCAGAAAGAACACGGGATTGAACACACAGTCGTAGTGTTTGGGAGTGCACGATTTCGCAGCGAAGAAGCATCGCATCTCGAACTCGTCAGAGCCCGCGATAGCGGCGACCCTGTTGCCATTACCAAAGCGGAAACATTGGTGCGAAATGCACGTTTTTACGAACAGTCTCGTGCCTTAGCGCACACCATTACTAAGTTCAGCGCGACACAAACGTCTAACGAAAACAAACTTTTCATATGCACAGGCGGCGGGCCAGGCATTATGGAAGCGGCTAATCGTGGCGCAAAAGAGGCTGGCGGGCTCAGCGTAGGTCTGAACATCGCGTTGCCGCACGAGCAGTCACCTAACCCCTACATTACGCCCGACTTGAGCTTTAAATTTCATTACTTTGCGTTACGCAAAATGCATTTCATGATGCGCGCTAAAGCACTTGTGGCTTTTCCAGGTGGCTTTGGAACTCTGGATGAATTATTTGAAACACTGACATTGGTTCAATGCAAAAAATCAAAACCAGTGCCTATTGTGTTGTTCGGCACGGACTACTGGAAACGGCTCTTTCACCCCGAGGTGCTCGTTGAAGAAGGCGTGATCGACGAGACAGATTTAGATCTTTTTAAATATGTAGATAGTGTGGATGACGCGTGGCATTTCATTCGCTCTTTTTATGAACTCTAAGTAAGTAAGCGCTGCGAGAACCGAGTCCAACAACGGCCGAAACGCACCAAAATACGCCGCCAATACCAATCACTGTTCCTGCAGCGCCAAACACGATGGGCATCAATACGCTCGATGCGTTGATGCCCATGAGCCGGAGACCTAATGCTTCTCCATGACGGTGTTCAGGCGTAATTTGATGCAAGGTACTCATGACCATCGGTTGCACGGACCCCAATGAAAGTCCCAAAAGTACTGAGCAAACACCCATCGTGAATGCGTCGTTCATCAATGGATAAACACCCAGTAAAGCAGACGTAACGAGCATCGCCCCAGTGATGACTTGCCATTCTTGTAAGCCCGCGGCAACGATGGGTAATAACATCCGTATCAATGCAGCAGCAATTGCAAAGGCGCCCAAGATAGATCCAATCGCCGAAGCGCTGAGTTCGCGTTCATGACCCAAGATAGGGACGACAAAAGTATGAACATCCCAGCAAGCGGACAAAAACCAATTCACCACTAACAAGCGCCGAAACATAGGCTCATTGAGTAAATCCCAAGCACTGTTCTTTTCGTGCCCCTCAGGCTTAATAACTGACGGGAGCTCTTGTGTTTTAAAAACCCATAACCATGCGAGCACCGGGAGTAAAGCCATGGCTGCATAGGCCCATTGAAAACCAGCATGGTCTATCAATAAACCGGCAGTAAATGGCCCTATGAAATTTGAAAATGCGGGGCCAATTGAGAGCCAGCTAAAAGCTTGCTTCATTTGCGCGACATCCTGAACGGCTCGTCCAACGTGACGTTGAAGCGCAATGATTGCGCCACCCGTTGCGCCACCCGTCATCAGTGCGCTAAAACATAAAACAGGAAAGACGGGCCAAATCGCAGCTGCGCTAGCGCCAACGAACGCCATGATGACGCTCCACATAAAAGGTCTTTTTAAGCCGTGCTTATCAGCATAACGTCCGGCAGGTAAGGCAAGAAATACCTGTGTTAAAGCGAATAAAGCCAATAACAAACCCACTGCAGCCTCGCTTTGCCCCGTGCGAAGTGCCATCAATGGCGCTGCCATTCTCATGCCCGCCATGCATGCATGCAAACAAATTTGACCCGATATTAATTTGGTGAGTTCACGCTTCACACTTTGGAATCCGTGTCGTCAAGTGCTTCATCATCAAATTTAGGTAAAAGCGCTTGCGCCTCACCCTCTGGCAAAGCTTCTACATTTTTAAGTGCGCGACGCATTTGACGGCTGCGCGTATCTGCTCTATCAAGAGTATCAGCCGCTTTTTGGACTTGCTCACGAACTTTTTCAACCCAGTCGCCATAGCGCTCGAACTCTGTTTTTACAGCGCCCAAAACTTTCCAGACTTCTGAAGCCTGCTGCTCCAAAGCTAGAGTGCGAAAACCCATATGCAAACTGTTCAACATTGCTAACAATGTTGTGGGACCTGCCAATGTCACTCTGTAGTCACGCTGCAAACTGTCCATCAAACCTGGGCGACGCAATACCTCGGCATATAAACCTTCAATCGGCAAAAACAAGATAGCGAAATCAGTTGTGTGCGGCGGCGCCAAATAACTCTCCGCAATGCTCTTTGCTTCGCCTCTAATACGAGACTCTAAAGCTTTCGCTGCTACCTCAGCACCAACAACGTCAGCACGATCATGCGCATCAAGCAAACGCTCGTAATCCTCTCTTGGAAATTTTGCATCAATAGGTAGCCACACAGGTTCGCCGTCTGCACCGCCCCGGCCTGGAAAACGAATGGCGAAATCCACTCGCTGATTGCTTCGTGGTTTTGTTTCAACTTGCTTACCGTATTGCTCTATCGTCAATACTTGTTCTAACAGTGCCTCTAGTTGCACCTCACCAAACATTCCGCGAGTTTTGACGTTCGTTAACACGCGCTGCAAACTGCCAACGCCATCTGCAAGCTTTTGCATTTGCCCCAGACCGTTATGAACTTGCTCTAACCGCTCAGCCACTTGTTTAAAGCTCTCAGACAAACGCTTTTCAAGGGTGGTCTGCAGTTTTTCATCGACTGTTCGCCGCATCTCATCCAGCTTTTCAGCGTTACTTTTTTGTAACTGTTGAAGCTGTTGATTCAAGGTGTCACTGATTGACTTTTGCATCAACGTGAGTTGCTGAACTTGACTTTGTTGAAACAAGGTTAAGTTTTGGCTTAACTCTTGGCGGCCACCCCGTGACGACTCCGTAATTTCAGTACGCAACTCGCGCTCGACACGCTCTAATTTTTCATGAACGATTTGCAAACTTTGTTGCAAACTATTCATAAGCGCTGTCGTCTCCTGATCATGGCTATCGCCCGATCGACGTAAAAAGACCAGACACAAAAAAATTAGTAGAACCGTATTCAATACGGTCAACCCTACCGACAAAGAAACTTCCATTACGGCGCGACGGAATTAAGAGGTGTCAACGATTTACCCTGCGTGAAATAGCTGATCAAGTTATCTGCCGCCAAATTGGCCATCGCTTTTCGTGTTGATATGGAGGCGCTTGCAATGTGCGGTGTCAACACCACATTCGGAACAGTTAGCAAAGCAGGATTAAGTTTTGGCTCACCTTCAAAAACATCTAAACCAGCAGCCGCAATACGCTTTTCTCGGAGTGCCACAGCTAGCGCAGCGTCATCCACAATACCGCCCCGCGCTATGTTTGTTAGCGTGGCTGTCGTCTTCATTTGTGCCAACTCTGCAGCACCGATGGTGTGATGCGACTCTGCGCTGTAAGGCACGACCAACATCACATGATCTGCAGTCCGTAATAACTCTTCTTTGCTGACATAACTCGCTTTGCATTGAGCCTCTAATTCGGGCGTCAAACGAGACCGGTTGTGATAGATGACCTTCATGCCAAAGCCATGCGCCGCACGTCGAGCAATAGCCTGACCAATTCGACCCATGCCCAAAATACCTATCGTGCTGCCGTGCACTTCGGCGCCAGCAAACATGTCGTAACGCCATTGCGTCCACTCACCTCGACGCAGGTAATGCTCACTCTCAGCCATTCGACGCGCTGCCGCCATTAAAAGAGCAAA
>CAZEAQ010000117.1:3346-5212 GCA_964510145.1 uncultured Bordetella sp. | reverse complement strand
TGTCTATGTGCTGTGCTCTGGCTGTGGCCTTAGTGGGTAAAAAGCCATGAAATACAAAGCCAGCGGACTCTGGGTCAGCCGTTCCGCAAACACTTAAAAGTGCGGTGATGCTACTGGCGCCAGGTATTGGGACAACGCGAAATCCCGCAGTTTGTACCAACCACACCAAGCGTGCGCCTGGGTCACTTACGGCGGGGGTTCCAGCGTCACTCAGGTATGCCACGCGTTGTCCTGACTGCAGTCGACGCACGACTTCCTCTGCGGCTTGGGCTTCATTGTGCTGATGCACTGCTAGCCAGCTTGATGCGGGTTTATCGATGCCATAGGCTCGAAGTAGCGTTTGGCTGTGCCGCGTGTCTTCACATGCCAATGTGTCGCAGAGATTCAGAGTGTGAATGGCTCGCAACGAAATATCTGCCAAATTCCCTATCGGCGTGGCAACAACATACAAAGCCCCGGTCGGATAATGCTGCGAAGAGGCCGCCGTTTGGGCGGCTGTCAATGCGAGGTCGAAGTTGGCACTCATGAAGGAGGGGCTATGCAAAAGCTCACAGGCCAAGGGACGCGTCTCTTAACCACAAAGCAAAAAGGGGATGCGGCTGAAAACCGCGCTTTGCACTATTTGCAAAATCAAGGTCTGCAACTCGTACAACGCAATTATCGGACGCCAGGACGGGGCGGGGGAGAAATTGATCTGATTGTTCGCGATGTCGACGAGACCTTGGTTTTTGTCGAGGTACGTCAGCGCGTGAGTCGCTTGCATGGCGGTGCCTTAGCAAGCATCACCCCCATTAAATTGCGACGTATTATTTTTGCCGCGAGACATTTTGTGATGCGCTTGGCCGTAGAGCCCGCTTGTCGGTTTGATGTCATAGCCCTTGAGGGGGAAGATTTGTATTGGTACAAAGCTGCATTTGATGCCTCCTAGCGGGCTCAAGAGTCGCGAGACAAAAGGTATCATTAAGGCCATGCTCGAGCAACGAATTGAACAACATTTCATCGACAGTGCTGACTTGAAATATCAAGCGGCGCAAGTCCTCTCAAAGCCTATTTCGGCGGCTATTTCAGCGGTTTTAGCCAGCGTGACCAGCGGCGGCAAAGTATTGGCCTGTGGTAACGGGGGTTCAGCAGCTGATGCACAGCACTTTGCCGCAGAGTTTGTGGGTCGTTTTGAGCGCGAGCGGCCAGAGCTTGGTGCAATCGCCCTCACCACAGATAGTTCAATTTTGACGGCGGTCGCCAACGACTACAGCTTTGAACACATTTTTTCTAAACAAGTTCGCGCACTGGGTCAGTCTGGCGATGTTTTGTTGGCGATCACCACGAGCGGCAACTCCGCCAATGTATTGGCTGCTATTGAGGCGGCGCACGAACGAGATATGACAGTTGTCGCGTTGACGGGCAAAGGTGGCGGCAAGATGAATGTGGCTTTGCGTGAGACAGATGTTCACATTTGTGTGCCGCACGATCGCACGGCGCGCATTCAAGAAGTTCATTTATTAGCCATTCATTGCATTTGCGATGGCGTGGATACCCAGTTATTGGGTGATCAAGAAGGAAACGTATGAAAACTCTTAAGCAATCAACAGCCTCGTTATTGACAACTTTGGTGATGTGCTTTGGCTTGGCCTCTTGCGCAGCCCCACTGATGTTTGGCGGTGTGGTGGGTGGCGGAATGGTGGCGACGGATCGTCGCAGCCCCGGCATACAAGTGGAAGACGAGGCGATTGAACAGCGCAGCGCCACAGCCATTCGTGAAAACTTTGGTGACAAAGAGCATGTGAGCTTCACCAGTTTCAATCGCAAATTACTGATCACCGGCGAAGTCTCTAGCGACAGAGTGCGTCAGCAAGTGCAGCAGTTGGT
>CAZEAQ010000117.1:0-3246 GCA_964510145.1 uncultured Bordetella sp. | reverse complement strand
GGACGGCTTAACGCAAACGTTTAATGAGGCTGGAGGTATCCCAGCGGTTACCACCCAGCTTCTGAACATCGCCATAGAACTGATCGACCAGTTGCGTGACGGGAAGTGAGGCGCCATTGCGCTTGGCTTCATCAAATACGAGGCCTAAGTCTTTGCGCATCCAGTCGACGGCAAAACCGAAATCGAACTTGTCGGCCACCATGGTTTTGCCTCGGTTATCGAGCTGCCAGCTTTGTGCGGCGCCTTTGCCGATGACGTCTAAAACAAGGTTCATATCTAGCCCTGCCTTTTGACCGAAGGCAATCGCTTCGCTGAGGCCTTGAACTAAACCAGCAATACAAATTTGGTTCACCATTTTGGTGAGTTGTCCTGCGCCGGGCTCGCCCATCAGAGTGAATGCTCTGGAGAACGCCATGGCAACAGGCTTTACTTTTTCGAAAACTGCCAAATCGCCGCCACACATCACAGTCAACATGCCGTTTTGTGCGCCGGCTTGACCGCCAGAGACGGGTGCGTCAATAAAGTGGATGCCTAAGTTTTTGGCGGCGCCGTAAATTTCGCGTGCGACATCAGCCGACGCTGTGGTGTGGTCTACCAAAATCGTGCCGGGCTCCATGCCTGCAAGTGCGCCATCTGCGCCAAAGATGACAGAACGCAAGTCATCGTCATTTCCAACGCAACAAAAAACAATCTGCGCTCCTTTGGCGGCTTCGCGCGGGGTCGCAGCGCTTTTGGAGTTTTGGAGATTGCCAAATTCGCTCACCCAAGCTTGGGCTTTGGCGGGCGAACGGTTGTAAACCGTGACCGAGTGACCGGCTGTTGCAAGGTGCCCCGCCATTGGGAAGCCCATCACGCCCATACCAATGAAAGCGACATGACTAGAAGCTGCGGGTTCGTAAGTTTTTGCGTTAATGCTGGACATGGCCGTGAAAAAGAATAAGTTGAACTGACCTAAATGATAGGGGGAGAGATGACTGTCGCGGTGTCGCACACGTAACCTTATTGAATACGCCCCGCTGATCTTGCTATTTGCATGGCTTGCGACAAAGTTTGCATTCCAAATTGAGCGCCAGTTTGCATGCTGCTCTGAATTTGTGCAGTTTTGTTTTCGCGAATTAAATTTCTGATGGCAGGTGTCGCCACCAAGGTCTCAAAGATGGCCTCGCGGCCCGTGCCATTCGAAGATAAGCACAAGGTTTGCGACACAACGCCCAGCAAGACATCGCTCAGTTGGGTGCGTATTAGAGACTTTTCTTGGGGATCAAACACATCGACGATGCGATCAATGCTGGCCGCGGCATGTCGCGTATGCAAACTGGCCAACACCAAATGACCAGTCTCTGCCGCGGTGAGCGCCAAACGAATCGTCTCTGCATCGCGCAGCTCGCCGACCAAAATCACGTCAGGATCTTCGCGCAACACGGCGCGTAAGGCATGTGCGTAGCTAACGCTATGCGTGCCAATTTCTCGCTGTGTGATAAGGCTCTGTTGGCTCTGGTGAATGAATTCGATCGGGTCTTCAAGCGTCACGATGTGCTGTTGCGTTTGTGTGTTTAAGTGTCCAAGCATGGCCGCCAATGTGGTCGATTTGCCGGACCCTGTGGGGCCAGTTACCAAGAGCAAACCCACTTGCGAGAGTAAATTGGGCAAAACTTCTGGCGCACGCAGCGTCTCGAGAGATTGCACATGGGTGGGGATGAGTCGCATCACGGCTGCACAGCCATTGCTCTGCATAAATACGTTCGCACGAAATCGGCCTAACGTTTGCCAAGCAAATGCGAAGTCGACCTCTTCGCCTTGCGCAAAGAGTTTCTTTTGCGACTCGTTCATCAGCGTTTTTAGCATTTTCAGTAATGGCTCATGTGTCAACAAAGGCAGAGACGCGGAGAGGGGGCGCAACTGCCCGAGTAGACGAATGCGTGGCGCTTGCCCAGCAGAAAGATGAAGATCTGACGCACCTAGTAAGCATGTTTGGTGCAACAGGTCACTGAGCTCTGCGTGGGTTGGATCAATGTTGGGGGTGTTGAAGGTCATGGGCTTCTTGTTAAAGTTAGACCCACTATGAAAACCTTGAGTGACAACCTTCGCGCTGTTCAGGCACGTATCGTGGCAGCCTGCGAAGCCAGCGGGCGACACGCAAACAGTGTGCGGTTGTTAGCCGTTTCAAAAACGTTCAGCGCGGACGAAGTGCGTCAAGTGGTGGCTTGTGGGCAACTTGATTTTGGAGAGAACTACATCCAAGAAGGGGTAGACAAAATTACCGCTTTACAAGGCGACGCTCAAACACTGATATGGCATTGCATTGGGCCTATTCAGAGCAATAAGACTAAGTTAGTCGCCGAACATTTTGATTGGGCACACACCATTGATCGACTCAAAATTGCACAACGCTTAAACGATCAACGTCCCGCACACCTAGCGCCGTTGAATGTGTGTTTGCAAGTCAATATAGATGGTGGCGAAACCAAGTCGGGTGTTGCACCTTCTGATGTGCTGGCGCTGGCGCATGAGGTGTCAAAACTCCCGCAACTCAGCTTGCGTGGGTTGATGACGATCCCAGATCCTGTTGAAGGGTTTGCAGCGCAAGTGGCGTTACACACCAAAGCGCGAACTTTGTTTGATGAGGTGAAAGCAGCTCTGAATTCACCGCACTTCGATACGCTGTCCATGGGCATGACCGCCGATTTGGAGAGCGCGATTCAAGCGGGTAGCACGATGGTTCGGGTAGGGACCGCCATATTTGGCGGACGAACCTCCATGAAGTCGAAGTGAGTTAAAACCTCGGTAAGTCGGGATGTTTAATTTGCCCCGCACGCACCAGCATCTTGCCGTACTCGGCGCAGCGATGAAGCGTGGGAATGACCTTGCCGGGGTTCAGTAAACCCTTGGGGTCAAAAGCTCGCTTCACACCAAACATTTGTTCGTTTTCTTCGGCGCTGAATTGCACGCACATGCTGTTCACTTTCTCAATGCCTACCCCGTGCTCACCCGTGACTGTGCCACCCATGGCCACACTGGTTTCCAGAATGTCGGCGCCAAATTGCTCGCAACGGTGCAGCTGATCAGGGTCGTTGGCATCAAACAAGATGAGGGGGTGCAAATTGCCATCGCCCGCATGAAACACATTCAAACAGCGCAACTGATATTTCTTTTCCATTTCGCTAATGGCTTGCAAGATGTCCGCCAAGCGTTTGCGCGGAATGGTGCTGTCCATGCACATGTAGTCGGGGCTGATGCGGCCTGAGG
>CAZEAQ010000116.1:0-5288 GCA_964510145.1 uncultured Bordetella sp. | reverse complement strand
CAATTTGGCATTGGCTGATCGTGTTGCTGATCGTCATCATGGTGTTTGGCACCAAAAAGCTTAAAAATTTGGGTAGCGACCTCGGCGGTGCCGTCAAAGGTTTTAAAGATGGCATGCGCGACGGCAGTGCGCCAGACGACAAGCCAGCTGCACCACCCACAACTGCAGTGGCCGCAGACAAAAACACCATTGATGTTGAAGTTAAGCAAAAGTCCTGATTTTTTGTTTGTGATCGTTTGCTTTGATTGATCTTGGAATTTCAAAAATTGCACTGATTGGTGCAGTTGCGTTGGTCGTGATCGGCCCAGAAAAGTTGCCAAGCGTCGCTCGCACGATGGGCGCTTTGCTGGGCAAGGCGCGTCGATACATCTCCGATGTCAAGGCCGAGGTCAATCGAAGCATGGAGCTCGATGAGCTCAAAAAAATGAAGGACACGATGGAGACTGCGGCTCGCGATGTTGAACATTCGGTTCACACCGCCAGCAGTGACTTTGAAAAAGATTGGTCGGAAACCACAGCCGGTCTAAGCTCCGATGGAATCTCAGACAGCGAACCCTATGTTCCCTTGGCACCGCCCGCACCTGAATATCAACATCCGGGAAAAAAATGGCGCTTAAAAAGAGGTGCTTTGCCTCATTGGTACAAAGCGCGACAAGGCGTGCGCACCAGGGCGCAATCAAGCGCGGCAAGAGTGGCTCGTTTTCGTCCAGTGAAGCGTTCTGAACATGTCTGATACCCCCTCACAAGACGAATTAGCGGGCACCGAACAACCGTTTGTGCAGCATTTAATTGAGCTGCGTGACCGTTTGGTGAAGTCCACCTTGGCCGTCATCATTGCGGGCGTGGCTTTGGCCATTTATCCGGGGCCTGCAGATTTGTACGATTTGTTGGCCGCCCCACTGGTGGCGCAATTACCGGCAGGCGCCACTTTGATTGCCACCTCCGTCATTTCTCCGTTTTTGGTGCCGTTGAAAATTTTGATGATGACGGCCTTTTTGATCGCGCTTCCGGTCGTGCTTTATCAGTTATGGGCATTTGTGGCGCCAGGTTTGTATTCGCACGAAAAGAAGCTGGTGTTGCCGCTTGTGGTTTCGAGCACTTTTTTGTTTATGGTGGGCGTGGCCTTTTGCTATTTCTTTGTCTTCGGACAAGTCTTTGCATTCATCCAAAGTTTTGCGCCAAAGAGCATTACAGCTGCGCCTGATATCGAGGCGTATCTCAGCTTTGTGATGACGATGTTTTTAGCCTTTGGTTTGGCCTTTGAGGTGCCCATCGTCGTCATTGTGCTGGCGCGTATGAATGTGGTGTCTGTGCAAAAGCTCAAAGATTTCCGCTCTTACTTTATTGTGTTGGCGTTCATCATTGCGGCGATCGTGACCCCGCCTGATGTGGTGTCGCAATTGGCGTTGGCAATACCCATGTGCTTGCTTTACGAAATTGGTATTTGGGCGGCGCAGTTGTTCATCAAACACACGCAAGCGCCAGATTCGGCTGACTAAGCGCGGGGCAAACTTCCAATGAAACGTCACTGGTTGTTCTTCTCTCAAGTCGTTACTGTTTTGGTGGCCATTTGGTTTGTGGTGTCGACTTTGAAGCCTGAGTGGGTTCGCCAAAATGCAACCGGTTCGGGTTTGACATTGCTGGAGGCCTCGCCCATGGCGGCCGGCGCTCAGATGCCCGGAAGTTTGAGTGCTGCCGCGAAACAAGCCTCTCCTGCGGTGGTGAGCATTGCCACTACGCAAGCCAAGGCGCCAAACCCTTTTCAAAACGATCCGTGGTTTCGATTTTTTTATGGCGATCGCGAAGACGATTCGCCCCAGCAAGGCTTGGGCAGCGGTGTGATTGTGAGCCCAGAGGGCTATATCCTGACCAACAACCATGTGGTGGAGGGGGCGCAAGAAATTGAGGTCACCCTGAGCGATAGTCGTCGCGCAATTGCAAAGGTCATTGGCACCGATCCAGATACAGATTTAGCTATTTTGCGCATCACCCTCGATCGTTTGCCTGTGATCGTTTGGGGCAACTCCGATACCGCGCAAGTGGGCGACCGAGTGTTGGCGATTGGTAACCCTTTTGGCGTTGGGCAGACCGTGACCAGTGGCATTGTCTCGGCGTTAGGTCGTAATCAGCTCGGAATCAATACGTTTGAGAATTTCATTCAAACCGATGCAGCCATCAACCCCGGTAATTCAGGCGGTGCGTTGGTCGATGTGAATGGCAGTTTGTTGGGCATCAACACAGCCATTTATTCAAGATCGGGCGGCAACATGGGAATTGGTTTCGCCATTCCTGTCTCAACAGCACGTCAGGTACTTGACGGCATCGTGCGCGATGGCCAAGTAACACGGGGTTGGATTGGTATTGAACCCAGCGAAGTGACACCAGAATTGCTAGAGACTTTTGGTTTGAAGCCACAAGAATCTGGCGTCATCGTGACGGGCGTTTTGCAAAATGGTCCTGCGGCGCAGGCAGGACTGCGACCCGGAGATTTATTGTTAAGAGTTGCGGGTGAGCCCTTGAAAAGTGTCAGTGACTTGCTCAACAAAATTGCCAAGCTTGCCCCCGGTAAAAGCGTCAAACTAGAGGTGATGCGTCGTCAACAAACCATGACTTTGGATGTGACGCCCGCACAACGACCCAAAACGAAAGTAAAGCCATGAGTGCAACTAGCGTGTCGCGCGAAGCCTTGGTTTCGGCCTGTAATGATTTGCTTCAGCCGCAGCGCTTTAAAGATTACGGCCCAAACGGATTGCAGGTCGAGGGGCGAACTAATGTTCGACACATCGTTTCGGGTGTTACGGCAAGTCGTGCGCTGATTGAAGCCGCGATTGAAGCGAAGGCGGATGCTATTTTTGTTCATCATGGGCTGTTTTGGCGAGGACAAGAGAGCACCGTCACGGGCTGGATGAAGCAGCGTTTGCAGCTTTTGTTGACCCATGACATCAATTTGTTGGCCTATCACTTGCCGCTGGATGCCCATTCTGAGTTGGGTAACAACGCACAACTGGGTCGTTTATTTGGCTTTGAAGTGAAGGGCTCATTTGGCGATCAAGATTTGGGTTTGTGGGGCGTGTCCTCAGACGGTCAAACTTTTGCCAATGCAGATGCGCTGGCTTCTCGGATTGAAAAGGTTTTAGGTCGACAGCCGTTGGTTATTCACCCCGTAGACAGCGCAGCTGCAACTCGAAAAATTAATCGCATCGGTTGGTGCTCGGGTGGTGCGCAAAGTTATTTTGAAGCAGCTATTGCAGCTGGCGTTGATGCCTTTATCACAGGGGAAATTTCAGAGCCGCAAGCGCATTTGGCGCGAGAGACGGGTGTGGTCTTTCTCGCGTGCGGACATCATGCGACTGAGCGTTATGGCGCACCCGCTGTTGCCGCGCATGTAGCGCAGCAATTGGGCATCACGCATCAATTCATTGAAATTGATAACCCCGCTTAGCTATGGCCAATGTCATGAAGCCCATAGCCATCACCATGGGGGATGCCGCGGGTATTGGGCCGGAAATTATTGTTAAAGCATTTCGCGACTCGCCCGAGCAAATGAAAGATTGCGTGGTGATTGGCGATGCTCGCGTGATGCAAAGAGCGCTGGATGTGGTGAATGGGTTTAAGCCTAATTGCGGGCAGACTTTGTCGTTGCGCTCGATCCCAAACTTGCATGAGTCGATTCATAGTCCAAACTTAAATACGGTCACGTTTTTTCAATTGCCAGATTCATCTGCGTCGGATGTGGCATTACCCGACTTTGGCCAAATCAGTGCGGTCGCTGGACGATCGGCAGCAGATGCTGTGCTGTGGGCAGCAAAAGCAGCACTTAGTGGCGATGTATCTGCCGTCGTGACTGCGCCGCTGCACAAAGAGGCTTTGTTTGCCGCAGGTGTTCCTTTTCCGGGCCATACGGAAATGCTTCAAGCCTGTGCTGCGGCTCATTTAGGTTTGGCTATTGAAGATTTGCCCGTCCGAATGATGCTGGCCAATCCTGAACTCAAGACAGTTTTAGTCAGCATTCATGTTTCTTTGAGGCAAGCGATCGAGTCGGTCACCATTGAAAATTTGCTCCAAACTTTGCGTGTCACGCACAAAGCTGAGTTGGCTGTTCATGGACGTGCCCCGCACATGGCGGTCGCCGGACTTAATCCTCATGCGGGTGAGGGCGGACTGATGGGGCGTGAAGAGCTTGAAATTATTATTCCGGCATTGCAAAAAGCCAAAGCTGAGGGTTTGAAGGTGAGCGGCCCCTTTGCGCCAGACACCGTCTTTATGAGGGCTCGCAAAAAGCCGTCAGATAAGCATGGCGAGTTCGACGTCGTGATCGCCATGTATCACGATCAAGGGCTGATACCCGTCAAATATCTTGGAGTGGAGCAGGGCGTAAACGTCACCTTGGGGTTGCCCTTCGTAAGAACCAGCCCAGACCATGGCACCGCGTTTGATTTGGCAGGAACGGGGCGTGCAAACCCAGCGAGTTTGGTCGCTGCGGTTGAGATGGCTAAGTCGATGATTCAGATCAATTAAATGTCGTTCAAAAGTACTCCAATTTGAGCGCTGATGGAGGTCCAAAAATGAGGGTACTCGGCTTATTAGGCAGTGCCGCTCCATGGGTCAGCTACAATCAGAGGCTAACCCAACCAGTGATTATTGTTTGAGGAATTTCATGAGTGACACCCCAGTAGACACCAATAAACGCACATGGCTGATAGCTTCAACATGTGCGGGTGCAGTCGGTGGCGTAGCAGTTGCTGTGCCTTTTGTTAGCACTTTCCAGCCTTCAGAAAAGGCAAAAGCCGCTGGCGCTGCTGTCGAGGTCGATATTTCGGCCCTCAAACCCGGTGAAAAGATGACTGTCGAATGGCGCGGAAAACCCGTCTGGATTGTCAAACGCACGCCCGAGCAAGTTGAGACATTGAACAAAACCGAATCGCAGTTGGCAGACCCAAATTCTGAGCGTAAGCCTTCAGAACTGACCCCGGTTTACGCTCGTAATCAAGCGCGATCCATCAAGCCAGAAATTTTTGTGGCAGTTGGCATTTGTACGCATTTGGGTTGTTCACCATCGGACAAATTTCAAATGGGAGCGCAACCCTCACTGCCAGATGATTGGCAGGGTGGTTTCTTGTGTCCTTGCCATGGTTCGACGTTCGATATTGCAGGCCGCGTGTTTAAAAATAAACCTGCGCCTGACAACCTCGAAATCCCGCCACACATGTACCTGTCCGACACTAAGTTGTTGATTGGTGAAGACAAGAAAGCCTGATAGGACGCACCATGGCTGAATTTAAAGAAAT
>CAZEAQ010000115.1:0-5317 GCA_964510145.1 uncultured Bordetella sp. | reverse complement strand
TGGGCGCCATTCCTTGGGTCATCATGCAATTGGTGTTGGTGGTGATCGTGATCTTCGTGCCTCAGACGGTGACGATGTTCTTAGACAAAGAAGAAAAGATCGACCTTGATCAAGTGGTCATTGAAATGCCCGTCGATCAAGACACGCCAGAAGTTGAACTCAAATTAGAGGGAGCTAAACCCTCTGCCGCTGAGAGTGCAGCTGACGAACAAAAACGCATAGAAGAGTTGTTTAAAAAATAAACCCTTCTCATTTTTAAGCCCCTCGAATTCAAACACGAGGGGCTTTTTATTACCTCAAATGAACGCATCCTCTCCCCTAGGCTTAAGCCCATTCGTATTTCATCCCGTTGAGGGAGAAATTGAAGGCGCAGCTTTCTCGCGCACATTCCAAGCCGTCACTTGGCTCACGCTATTGGGCTCGGGCTACTGGCTTTTAAACCTGTGGCAACAAGGCAAGTTCGGCGGCGATACGAGCTTGAACGGACTTCGCGCAGCCGGTTGGTTTGTCTTAGGTTGGTTCTTGTTAGCTTGGACCACTTGGCATGTCATGCGCAGTCGTGCAAGACTAGACGCAAAAGGTCTGCACCAAACATGGATTTGGGACAAACACATGCCTTATGACGAACTAGCCTACGCCAGACTCATTCGCATTCGTGGATTGGAGTGGTTCATTGCGCCACGTTTTTACGTGCGCACATTGGTGGGTAAATTTGCGGTCTTTTATGTGAGTGAACCGAGCGTGCAAACAGAGTGCGAAAGACTCAGTCAAGAGCTTGCTGCTTTTCGACAACTTTGAAAAACTTTTAGACAACAAAAAACCGCGCCTAGCGCGGTTTTTTGTTGCTCGGGCAAAAGCTAGATTACAGCTTTTGCTTTTGCATGAACGAATCAAACTTCGCTTCTGTGAACTGGAACCAGAGGTTCGATTCAGCGCGGAACTTAGAGTAGTCTGCGTAAACCTTTTTCCAGTTGGCATTGCGCTCGCCGATTTCTTGGTAGAAGGCCATGGCTTCTTTGAAAGAAGCAGCCATCACGTCTTTCGGGAACTCGCGCAACTTCACGCCTGAACCCACCAATTGCTTCAACGCCGCAGGGTTGCGAGCGTCGTACTTGGCTTGCATGTCGGAGTGCGCTTGTGCAGCAGCAGCTTCAACAATGGCTTTGTACTCAGGTGTCAAAGTGTTAAAGGCTTTGTCGCTGATGAAGAAGTCCAACTGTGGGCCGCCTTCCCAGAAACCTGGGTAGTAGTAGAAGGGTGCCACTTTGCTGAAGCCGAGCTTCAAGTCGTCGTATGGGCCAACCCACTCTGCAGAGTCAATCGTTCCTTTTTCCAAAGCGGGGTAGATGTCGCCGCCAGGAATGCTTTGTGGCACAACGCCCAAACGCTCCAACACTTTGCCACCCAAACCGCCGATGCGGAACTTCAGGCCTTTCAAGTCAGCCAATGACTTGATTTCTTTGCGGAACCAGCCGCCCATCTGAGCGCCTGTGTTGCCGCCTGGGAAGTTCACCATGTTGTACTTGGCGTAGAACTCGCGCATTAACTTCATACCGTTGCCTTCGTACATCCAAGCAGTCATTTGACGGCTGTTCAGTCCGAACGGAATCGCTGTGCCCAAAGCAAAAGTTTCATCTTTGCCCCAGAAATAGTAGGGCGCAGTGTGTGCCATTTCGATAGAACCTTGTTGCACGGCATCGACCACGCCAGTTGCAGGCATCAATTCACCCGCAGCGTGGACGGAAATTTCGAACTTGCCGCCCGTCATGTTCTTCACAGCTTTTGAAAAAACGTCTGCAGCACCAAAAATGGTGTCAAGCGATTTAGGAAAGCTCGAAGCCAAGCGCCAACGAATTGCAGCTTGAGCATGCACCGCTGGGGCTGCACCTGCGGCCAAAATACCAGCAATACCTGCGTTTTTAATAACGGAACGACGGTCCATAGATAGCTCCCAAGAGTTGTTAAAACAAATTAGCGAAGGGCATTGTATGCAGGCTTTTTGACCTCAATGCTCGGGTTTCCCCGATCTAAAAAGAGAATGCAAAAAACTTCAATTCGCGTGAAATTGCTTCAAAGCAAATTCGCAAATCGCTTCTCAATGGATGCCTGAATACCTTTGGCATCTAAACCCAATTCGCTGAGCAATAGAGTTGGGTCGCCGTGTTCCGTGAACACATCATCGACGCCCAGCACCAAGACGGGTTTGAGCAGCTGTAAATGTTGCAGCGCCTCCAGCACAGCAGCGCCTGCACCGCCCATGACCGCGCCCTCTTCAACGGTGACTAACGCGTCGTGCGTAGCTGCAACCTTGGCCAACAACTCGGTATCTAAGGGCTTGGCCCAGCGCATATTGACCACCGTGGCATTCAGGGCCTCGCCCGCTTGCAGAGCGGGATAAAGCAACGTACCGAACGCCAAAATTGCAATGCGTTTGCCCTCTCGACGAACCTGCGCTTTACCAAACGGCAAAGCCTCTAAACCAGACTGCACAGGCACTCCAACACCAGCGCCACGCGGGTAACGCACAGCGACACAGTGGTCTTGTTGATATGCCGTGGTCAACAACTGGCGGCATTCGTTTTCATCTGCCGGACATGCAATGCTCACGCTCGGAATACACCGCATAAACGGAATGTCGTACAAGCCCGCGTGCGTGGCGCCGTCTGCCCCAACGATGCCAGCGCGGTCTAGTGCCAACACCATCGGAAGTTTTTGCAAAGCCACGTCGTGAATCACTTGGTCATAAGCACGCTGCAAGAAGGTGGAGTAAATGGCCACCACAGGCTTCACGCCCTCGCAAGCCAAGCCTGCGGCAAACGTCAGCGCATGCTGCTCGGCAATACCCACATCGTGATAGCGCTCAGGAAAGCGACGATGAAACTCAACCATGCCCGACCCCTCGCGCATGGCGGGCGTGATACCCACTAAGAGTGGGTCATGCTCTGCCATGTCGCACAGCCACTGGCCAAACACTTGCGTAAACGTGGTTTTACTGGGTGCTGTTGAGGGCACCAAACCCACGGCAGGATCAAACTTTCCGGGGCCGTGATAAGCCACCGGATCGGCTTCGGCCAATTTATAGCCTTGCCCTTTTTTGGTGACCACATGCAAAAACTGCGGGCCGTCTAAATGCTTAATGTTCTCTAACGTTGGAATAAGCGACTCAAGATCATGCCCATCGATAGGGCCGATGTAGTTAAAGCCAAACTTCTCAAACAACGTGGCAGGCACCACCATGCCTTTGGCATGTTCTTCAAAACGTTTGGCCAACTCAAACAAAGGCGGCGCACCTTTGAGCACCTGCTTGCTCACCTCTTTGGCGGCAGAGTAAAACTTGCCACTCATCAGCTGCGCCAAATAACGATTCAAAGCGCCCACGGGTGGGCTGATGGACATGTCGTTGTCGTTCAAGATAACAAGCAACTTGCTATTTGAAATACCGCCGTTGTTTAAAGCTTCAAAGGCCATGCCCGCCGTCATGGCGCCATCACCAATCACGGCAATCGCATGGCGATGCTCGCCTTTTTGTTGCGCTGCAATAGCCATTCCCAACGCAGCCGAAATACTGGTGGATGAATGCGCGGTGCCAAAAGCATCGAACTCACTCTCATCGCGACGCGGAAATCCGCTCAGTCCGTGACGCTGACGCAGGGTGTGCATTTGGTCGCGACGACCCGTCAAAATTTTGTGGGGATAGGTCTGGTGTCCCACGTCCCAAACTACGCGGTCGTGCGGGGTGTTGAAAACATAGTGCAGCGCCACCGTGAGCTCAACGGTGCCCAAATTCGAGCTCAAGTGTCCGCCCGTTTTAGCCACGCTGTGCAGCAAGTAAGTTCGCAACTCATCGGCTAACGTACCCAGCTGATGACGTTGCAAAGCCCTTAAATCGGCGGGCGACTGAATCGTGGACAACAAATTAGACATGGTTCAAGTATTCCGGTTCACCACACGCTCAGCCAAAGCAGCCAGGGTATGGGTGTGCGTCAAGCCAGTGTCTTGCAAAGCGGCCAACGCCTCACTCAACAATGACTGCGCATAAGACTTCGCTTGGTCTAACCCTAACAAAGACACATACGTGGGTTTGTCGTTTGCGGCATCTTTGCCAGCAGTTTTACCCAGCGTGGCTGAATCGGCGGTGACATCCAAAATGTCGTCCACCACCTGAAAAGCCAGACCCAAAGCTTGCCCAAAACGCTGCAAACCTTGCCAAGCAGCGGTCGATGTTTCGCCACACGCAGCGCCCATCATGACGCTGACTTCTAACAAAGCGCCTGTTTTAAGACGGTGCATCTGGCGCAATTTTTCCTCTGTCAGCGCGGTGCCAACACTTGCCAAGTCAATGGCCTGTCCACCTGCCATACCGGCGTGTCCGGCGGCAGTGGCAAGCAGTCGACACAACCGTGCTTGCACCGAATCGGGAATGGCTGGCGAATTTGGTGACGACTCGGGTGTTAACAACTCAAACGCCAAAGCCTGCAACGCATCGCCCGCCAACAAAGCCCGAGCTTCGCCAAACTGCACATGCACCGTGGGTTTGCCACGACGCAGCACGTCGTTGTCCATACAAGGCATGTCGTCATGCACCAGCGAATAAGCGTGTATCAGCTCAACTGCGCACGCAGCTCTCAGAGCCGCTTGGTCTAACGCATCTTTGCTGTTTTTGGGCTGGGCCGAACCCGCCACAGCCTCTCGTGCAGCCAGCACCAGTAGCGGGCGCAGGCGTTTGCCACCATCCAAGACGGCGTATCGCATCGCTTCACCCAAGCCAGCGGGTGCTTTGGGGTCAATCCATTGCGACAAAGCTTGCTCGACTTGCGCGAGCCATTGGTCGCTCCAAGCATCGAGCGCTTTGGGAGTTAGCGTTTTCATGTCGCTCAATTGGGTGTCCAAGGTTTGAGTGCGCCGTTGTCGAGCACTTTGATTTGTTGCTCCACCGCATCCAGCTGAGCGCGACAGTAAGACAAAAGTTCTGCGCCGCGTTGGTAGCCCGTCAATAAATCGGCCAACGGCAATTGACCCGACTCCATGTTTTGCACCAAAGCCTCCAACTCTTGCAAAGCCGCTTCGTAGCTGGCAGGCGCAGTATCTGAGCCGCTTGGGGTTGTTTTAGCCTTGGCCATGATGTGCAAATATCCGATTGAAAGGTAAGTTTGAACGGGGTCAAATAACCCGTCATTTTAGGTGGCAGATCGCATCCCCTTTGCCCCCTTGGGTACAATGGCTGTCCTTCAATCGGCCCTCGGGCTGATTTATTTTGTTCAATTACCTCCCTGTGGGGAGTCTTTAGGTCAGGTCACCCATGTCTGATTTAAGTCTT
>CAZEAQ010000114.1:0-5324 GCA_964510145.1 uncultured Bordetella sp. | reverse complement strand
CGTCAATCAGCGGGTAGCGCTGCGCAAAGTCTTGCGCCATGCGCACCAGCGCTTCGTAGGCGGCGCTGTCTCCGTGTGGGTGATAACGACCCAAAACGTCGCCCACTACACGGGCACTCTTAACCGGCTTCGCCCCCGTGTTGCCACTAAAGCCCAAGCCCATTCGAGACATCGAATACAAGATGCGGCGTTGCACCGGTTTTTGACCATCACAAACGTCAGGCAGCGCACGTCCCTTAACAACACTCAGCGCATATTCAAGATAAGCACGCTGGGCGTAGTGCCCTAGGGCGATACCGTCATCGGACTCAGCGCTAGGCAATTCGGTGGTTATTAAATCGGTCATACGTCAATCTCAATTGAATCGCCATGCAGCTCCATCAGCTCACGGCGTGCGGCGGCTTCGCCCTTGCCCATCAACTGGGTAATCAAGCCCTCGGTCTGTAAAAAGTCGAGTTGCCCTAATTGCACGGGCATCAAGCGGCGGGTGTCTGGGTTGAGGGTGGTATCCCACAGTTGTTCAGCGCTCATTTCGCCAAGGCCTTTGAAGCGACTAATGCTCCACGACCCCTCGCGAGCGCCATCTTTACGAAGCTTGTCGAGAATCGCCGTCAGCTCACCCTCATCCAAGGCATACACCTTAGAAGCTGGTTTTTTACCGCGAGCAGGTGCATCCACACGAAACAGCGGTGGCCGCGCCACATACACATGGCCCGCCTCAATTAACTTGGGGAAATGGCGGAAGAACAGCGTGAGCAACAACACTTGAATGTGCGAGCCATCCACATCGGCGTCTGACAAGATGCACACCTTGCCGTAACGCAAACCAGACAAGTCTGGCGTGTCATTGGGGCCGTGAGGATCGACGCCAATCGCCACCGAAATGTCGTGAATTTCATTGTTGGCAAAGAGACGATCGCGTTCAACCTCCCAAGTGTTCAGAACCTTGCCACGCAAAGGCAATATGGCTTGGCTCTCTTTGTCGCGCCCCATCTTGGCGCTTCCGCCCGCAGAGTCGCCCTCCACCAAAAACACTTCGTTGTGGGCAATGTCTTTGCTTTCGCAATCGGTCAATTTGCCGGGCAACACTGCCACGCCAGAACCTTTGCGCTTCTCAACTTTTTGTCCCGCTTTTTGACGACTTTGTGCCGCCTTGATCGCGAGTTCTGCCAGTTTTTTACCGTATTCAACGTGCTGGTTCAGCCATAACTCCATGGTGGGACGCACGTAGCTCGATACCAAGCGCACCGCATCGCGTGAGTTCAGTCGCTCTTTGATTTGTCCTTGAAACTGAGGGTCCAACACCTTAGCGCTCAACACATAACTGGCGCGTGCAAATACATCTTCAGGCAGCAACTTGACGCCTTTAGGAAGCAAAGCGTGCAGTTCAATAAAGCTCTTCACTGCATTGAACAAGCCATCGCGCAAACCACTGTCGTGCGTACCGCCCGCGCTGGTGGGGATGAGGTTGACATAGCTCTCACGGACGGGCTGACCGTCTTCGGTAAAGGCAACCGCCCACGCAGCGCCCTCGCCTTCGGCGAAGCTATCGTGGTTGTTGTCCGCGTAACCATCGCCTTCAAACAAGGGAATAACCGGGTCGCCATGCAAGGTTTGCATCAAATAGTCGCGCAAGCCGCCTTTGTAAAGCCAGTTCTGCGTTTCTTTACTTTTTTCGTTGACCAAGGTCACGCTCACGCCGGGCATCAACACCGCTTTGCTGCGCAGCAAGTGAACTAACTCGTTCATCGGCAAGGCTGACGATTCGAAATATTTGCCGTCAGGCCACACACGAACTGTGGTGCCTTGTTTGCGGTCATTGGCGTCTTGCTTGCGCTTGGAGAGTTTTTCGACCACGTCGCCGCCCGAGAAAACCAAGCGTGCAACTTGCCCCTCGCGGTAAGAAGTCGCCTCCATGCGTTTGGCTAGGGCATTGGTCACACTCACGCCTACGCCATGCAAACCGCCCGAGAAACTGTAGGCACCGCCAGAGCCTTTGTCGAACTTGCCGCCCGCATGCAGACGGGTAAAAACAAGCTCAATCACGGGCGCTTTTTCTTCGGGATGCATGCCAAATGGAATACCCCGCCCATCGTCTTCAATGCTGACCGAGCCGTCCGTGTGCAAAGTGACACTTATTTTTTTTCCGTGTCCTGCTAAAGCCTCATCGGCGGCGTTGTCCAGAACTTCTTGAATGATGTGCAGCGGGTTGTCCGTGCGGGTGTACATGCCCGGCCGCTGCTTGACGGGTTCGAGTCCTTTGAGAACTCGGATCGAGCCCTCTGAATACAGGGGAGATGATGTGGTTTGCTTAGTTGCCATGGGCGGGCATTGTAGACAGATTTGAAACAACCACTGGATGAAACCACAGTCAATACTTGAGTGACAGCCGCTGAATGGCTGATTGGGTAAAGTCTCGGGCATGACTCAAACGAACAAAACTCTTCCCATGTGGCAAGTGCTGCTCTGCGGAGCCGCCATCGTGACCTTGTCCATGGGCGTCCGACATGGTTTCGGCCTGTGGCTACAGCCCATCACACAGGCGCAAAACTGGACGCGTGAAAATTTTGCAATGGCCATTGCCATTCAAAACCTAACTTGGGGTTTTGCTGGCATTTTTTCGGGCATGCTGGCAGACCGATTTGGCGCTTTTAAGGTGATCGTGAGCTGCGCAATTTTGTATGCGTTAGGGCTCGTTGGTATGGCTTATTCGTCCACACCGGCCATCTTTACAACAACGGCTGGGGTTCTGATTGGTATCGCCCAAGCGGGCACGACATACGCGGTTATTTACGGCGTGATTGGACGAAACGTCAGTGCAGCCAAGCGCTCATGGGCAATGGGCGTGGCAGCAGCAGCGGGTTCTTTTGGTCAATTTTTGATGGTTCCTACAGAGGGATATTTAATCAGCACGCTCGGCTGGCAAGACGCATTGGTGTGGCTTGGACTAGCCACCCTTTTGGTGGTTCCATTGGCATTCGGTTTACGCGAACCGGGCTTTGCAGGTGGCGCCTCACCTCATCGCGATCAATCAATTCTTCAAGCGGTAAAAGAGGCTTTTGCATACCCCAGCTTTCAGCTGTTGATGGCTGGCTATTTCGTCTGCGGCTTCCAAGTTGTTTTTATTGGCGTTCACATGCCCAGCTACCTCAAAGACCATGGCATGTCGCCTGAAGTCGCCAGCATTGCGTTAGCTTTAATTGGTTTGTTTAACGTATTCGGCACCTACATTGCTGGCAGCTTAGGACAACGATTGGCGAAACGCAAAATTTTGTCGTTCATTTATTTCTCCAGATCCATTGCGATTGTTTTATTTTTAATCGCACCACTTACGCCGCTCAGCGTCTATGTCTTTGCCAGTGTGATGGGACTTTTATGGCTCTCGACTGTTCCACCGACTAACGCTGTTGTGGCTCAAATTTTTGGTGTCGCGCATCTGTCCATGTTGGGTGGGTTTGTGTTCTTTAGCCACCAAATTGGCAGCTTTATGGGCGTTTGGCTCGGCGGCTTTTTGTACGACAAAACCGGCAGTTACGACATCGTTTGGTACATCTCCATTGCGCTGGGCGTCTTTGCGGCGCTGGTGAACCTTCCCGTTCGCGAAACAGCCATTGAGCGCACACCCAACTTAGCTTCAGCGGCATGAAGTTAAAACCATTCCAAAACTGGCGTCTCTGGCTCATTGGAGTCAGTGCGCTAGCTGTCTTGCTCTCGGTTTTGTCGCTTTATTTGCAACCTCATTTTTTAGTCACCCTAGCAGACCAAGTCTGGGGATGCTTTTAAGCATGCCTTCGGGTTGGGTTAAGCGATGGTCGCATCTCATCCCCCAAGGCGGGCAAGTGCTTGACCTTGCCTGTGGCCAAGGGCGTCACATGCGTTATTTGGCAAGCGAAGGTTTTGATGTGATGGGCGTTGACCGGAATGCTGACGCACTCGCGACATTGGCACCCATAGGACAAACTCTCTGCGCAGACATTGAAAACGACCCTTGGCCATTAAATGGCAAAAGTTTCAACGCCATCGTTGTCACGAACTATTTGTGGCGTCCTCTGTGGCCAAACATTTTGAATGCGCTCGCGCCCAATGGCGTTTTGATTTACGAAACATTCTCAGCTGGTAACGAAAGCGTGGGAAAACCGTCACGTCCCGATTTTTTATTGCGTCATGCCGAACTGCTAGATGTATGCAAAAGCCTTCGTATTGTTGCGTTTGAAGAGGGTTTTTTAAACCACCCTGACCGCTTCGTACAACGCATTGTTGCCGTCAATGAATCTGACGCAAGTTCCACGTTAATTCGTTATCCACTTGGCTAGAATGGACGTTTTTCTCCGACCAGATTTGCGGATATGACACCCATCACCGGCAGCATTGTGGCGTTGGCCACCCCCATGCACGAAGACGGCAGCGTTGACTACGAAACGCTCCGCAAACTCATCGACTGGCATATTGAACAAGGGACAGATTGCATTGGCGTGGTGGGCACGACTGGTGAATCGCCCACAGTGAATGTCGAAGAGCATTGCGAAATCATTCGCGTATCGGTTGAACAAGCAGCCAAGCATTCTTCAAGGCACGTCCCCATCATGGCGGGCTGTGGCGCCAACTCAACCGTCGAAGCTATTGAGTTAGCCAAATTCGCAAAAGGCGTGGGCGCAGATTGTCAGCTTCAAGTAGTGCCCTACTACAACAAGCCAACACAAGAAGGCCAGTATCAGCACTTCAAAGCCATCGCAGAAGCGGTTGATTTGCCTGTGGTGCTCTACAACGTTCCGGGTCGTTCAGTCGCCGATATGGCGCACGACACCGTCTTGCGATTGGCAAAAGTCCCAGGCATCGTGGGAATTAAAGAAGCCACAGGAAACATTGAACGTGCCCAATGGTTAATTCGTGATGTTCCCAAAGGTTTTGCCATTTACTCGGGCGACGACCCTACGGCAGTTGCACTCATGCTTTGCGGTGGTCAAGGCAACATCAGCGTGACCGCGAACGTCGCACCCAAACTGATGCACGAACTCTGCATGGCCGCCATCGCCGGTGATGTGAAACGTGCTATAGACATTCAATTCAAGCTGATGCCTGTTCACAAACATTTATTTGTTGAGGCCAATCCAATTCCTGTCAAGTGGGCTATGCACCGCATGGGTTTATGCGGCCCCACTCTTCGCTTGCCCATGACCCAGCTAACCCCCGCTAACGAATCCACTGTCGAAGGCGCATTACGTGCTGCCGGTTTGATCTAATTTTTAAAAGGCTTTTGCTGTGAAATTTCATTTCAACTTATCGCGTACCGTCATTGCAATCGGTGCCATCACGCTTTTAAGCGC
>CAZEAQ010000113.1:0-5353 GCA_964510145.1 uncultured Bordetella sp. | reverse complement strand
ATCAAGCAAGTGGTGTCTGTGAAAGATCAAAGCTTTAACGATCAAGAGTGGCAAGACTGGTATGGCGACAAGCAAAGCTGCAGCTGTATCAACTCGGGTGAATTGAATGGTTTAAATCAAAAAGCCGCGGTCAATAAAGTGGCTGAGTTACTTGCAGCTAAAGAACTAGGCGAAAAGAAAACGACTTGGCGTTTGCGCGACTGGGGCATCAGCCGACAGCGCTATTGGGGAACACCCATTCCCATCATTCATTGCGACGAGCACGGTGCCGTGCCGGTCCCAGAGAAAGACTTGCCCGTGGTGTTGCCGCAAGACTGCATACCCGATGGTTCAGGTAACCCGCTCCATAAACATGAAGGTTTCCACGCTGGTGTGACGTGTCCTGTTTGCGGCAAAGCAGCGCGACGTGAGACAGACACGATGGACACCTTTGTCGATTCGTCTTGGTATTTCATGCGCTACTGCGACCCGACTAATGCAGAGGCCATGGTGGCGGATGGCGCTCAGTACTGGGCGCCAATGGATCAATACATTGGCGGCATCGAGCACGCCATTTTGCATTTGCTCTATGCGCGGTTCTGGACAAAAGTCATGCGCGACATGGGCTTGGTCAAAGTGGACGAGCCCTTCACCAAACTGCTGACGCAGGGCATGGTGCTGAATCACATTTACTCGCGACGCACAGCAAAAGGCGGCAAAGATTATTTTTGGCCGCACGATGTTGAGCACGTTCTCGATGACGCTGGCAAGGTGGTGGGCGCCAAGCTTAAAAACGAAGCGGAAAGTAGCGAGGGCAAATTGCCTGTGGGAACGGCCATCGACTACGAAGGCGTTGGCACGATGTCGAAGTCAAAGAACAACGGTGTCGACCCGCAAGATTTGATTGAAAAATACGGCGCAGATACAGCGCGTCTGTACACCATGTTTACAGCGCCGCCTGAAGCTACGCTCGAGTGGAATGACGCTGCTGTCGAGGGAAGTTATCGGTTCTTGCGACGTGTATGGAATTTCGCTGTAAAGCACGAAACCACATTAAAAGCGGCCACGTCAAGCGACTTCAGCAACAGTTCGCTGCGCAAAGAAGCTGCAGATTTGAGACGTGAAATGCATGTAGTGCTGAAGCAAGTTAGTTTCGACTACGACCGTATGCAATACAACACGGTCGTTTCGGGCTGCATGAAATTGCTCAATGCGCTGGAAGATTTCAAGGTGGATGGCAGCGATGGAGATCAAGCCGTTTTGTGCGAGGGTATGTCGCTGTTATTGCGGTTGCTTTATCCAGCTTGCCCGCACATTTCTGCCAGCTTATGGCGTGAATTGGGTTATGCGAATCGTTTAGGTGATTTGCTGGACGCCCAATGGCCCGAGGTCGATGAGGGCGCCTTGCAGCGTGACGAGCTTGAGTTGATGTTGCAAATCAATGGCAAATTGCGAGGCTCTGTGTGGGTGAGCGCAACGGCTTCTAAGTCAGATATCGAGCAAGCAGCTTTGGCCACAGAGGCCTTTTCTAAACAAGCCAATGGGGCGCCGGCCAAGAAGGTCATCGTGGTTCCAGGCCGGTTGGTCAACATCGTTGTATAAAAGGCCCGTATGACTACCTTTCGTCGCTGGTTCTTCATTTATGTGGGCTTGGCCGCTTTGCTCTCTTTGGGCTTGAGCGGGTGCGGCTATGAGCTTCGGCAAGCGCCTAAATACTCATTCAGCACTTTGTTTAGCACCATTCCAGTGACGTCACCATTTGGTGTGAAATTGCGTCGTGCGCTAGAGGCGTCTGATCAAGTTGAGATCATCACGGATGTTCGCGAATTAGAGCGTGCACAAGTAATCTTTGATCAGATTTTTGAGGTGCGTGAAAAAGTCGTGGTAGGTCGAACAGCAACGGGTGCGATTCGCGAATTCCAACTTCGTTTGCGCTATCGCTTTCGCCTTAGAACACAAGCGGGCATTGAGTTGATCCCGGACAGCGAAATTTTCATCACGCGAGACATTAGCTTTAACGAGACCGGTGCGCTCTCCAAAGAGGCGGAAGAGGCTTTGCTGTATCGCGATATGGAAAACGACTTGGTTTCACAAATTCAGCGCCGCCTAGCCACCGTGCGTCTTAACTAATCATGCAAGTCGCTGCAGCTCAGTTTTCCGCTCACTTGCAATCGCAAGCGACGAAAGGTTTGCGAAGCCTTTACACGTTTCATGGCGATGAGGCGTTGTTGCAACAAGAAGCACTTGATGCACTTAGAGTGCAAGCGCGTCAACAAGGCTATACCGAGCGAAGTGTGTTCACCGTGGCGGGAGCGCATTTTGACTGGGGCGAAGTATTAGCAGCGGGCGGCTCGATGAGCCTTTTTGCAGACAAACAGCTGATAGAAATTCGAATCCCATCGGGTAAGCCTGGAAAAGAAGGCAGCGTTGCGTTGCAGCAAATTGCGGCGTTAGCAGTCGACAACGACAGCACGTTAACCGTAGTCACGCTGCCCCGTTTAGACAAAGCTTCAAAGAGTTCGGGATGGTTTTCTGCATTAGAAAATAACGGCATCAGTGTGCAGATCGACCCGATTGAAAGACACGCTTTGCCCGCTTGGATTGCGCAGCGATTAGCCGTGCAAAACCAGCGGGTGGCTGCGGGTGAAGTAGGACAGCACACGCTGCAATTTTTTGCAGATCGCGTGGAAGGCAATTTGCTTGCCGCGTATCAAGAAATTCAGAAACTCGCTTTGTTGTATCCCGAGGGAGAGTTGAGTTTTGAACAAGTAGAACGAGCTGTTCTCAATGTGGCTCGTTACGACGTCTTTAAACTGTCTGAGGCGGTATTGAGCGGTCAACCTTTGCGTGTGCAACGCATGTTGGACGGATTAAAAGCGGAGGGTGAAGCGGAGGTGCTGGTGCATTACACGCTGGCCGAAGAAATTCGCTCTCTAAAGCGTGTCAAAGACGCAATGTCTGCGGGTAAAGCGCTCCCCATGGTGCTTCGTGAGCAGCGTATATGGGGGACTCGCGAACGTTTGTTTGAACGTGTGTTGCCCCAATTGAGTGTTGGACTTCTAGAAAAATTATTGCAATCTGCGCATCAAGTAGATGGCATCGTGAAGGGTTTGAAGACGCCCGATTGGCCTGCAGACAATTGGCAGGCATTACATCGATTGGCTATGCGTTTGTGTCGGGCTTGTATGCCTCGCAACGCTTGAAAGGAAAATTTAAATGAATGCTTTAAACATCGCTGAGCACATGCAAACGCTAGGGCTTCAAGCCAAGACAGCTTCTGCGCAGATGGCTAAAGCCTCGGCAGCTGTCAAAAGCGACGCGCTTCGTCAGCTAGCCACGTTGTTGCGTGCGAACACAGAGGCGTTGCAAATTGCAAACGCCAAAGACATTGCTCGCGCTGAAGCAGCAGGGTTAGACGCACCCATGGTGGACCGTCTGAAATTGACTGCGAAAGTCATTGAGACGTGTGCGCAAGGCTGCGAGCAGCTGGCGACTATGCCCGATGTGATTGGTGAAATCATGGGTATGAAACAACAACCCAGCGGAATTCGTGTGGGTCAAATGCGTGTGCCATTGGGCGTCTTTGGGATGATCTTCGAGAGTCGCCCTAACGTCACGATTGAAGCGGCTTCGCTTTCTATCAAGAGCGGAAACGCCTGTATTTTGCGTGGTGGCTCGGAGGCTATTGACTCCAATAAAGCCCTTGCGGCCTTGGTTCAGCAAGCGTTAGAAAAAAGCGGTTTACCCATACATGCCGTGCAATTGGTGCAGACCACAGATCGTGAGGCAGTGGGGCATTTGATCGCCATGCCTGAGTTTGTGGATGTCATCATTCCTCGCGGAGGCAAGGGATTGATTGAGCGTATCAGTCGCGATGCCAAGGTGCCAGTTATCAAACACTTAGACGGTAATTGCCACACCTATGTCGACGATCCTTGTGACATTGACATGGCCGTCATCGTGGCGGATAACGCCAAAACGCAAAAGTACAGCCCCTGTAACGCCAGCGAGAGTTTGTTGGTGGCGCGAGGCGTGGCCTCTGAGTTCCTGCCCAAAATTGGCGCCATCTACGCTGCCAAGGGTGTGGAGATGCGTTGCTGTCCTGAGGCAAAAACAATCCTTTCAGTTGTGAAGGGCGCAAACTTGAAAGAGGCCACAGAGCAAGACTGGTTTGAGGAATACCTTGGCCCAATCATTAGCGTCAAAGTCGTGGATGGCTTAGAAGGCGCTATTGCGCACATCAACCATTACTCCAGCCACCACACCGATGCCATATTGACCCGCGATCACATGCATGCACAACGCTTTTTACGAGAGGTCGATTCATCCAGCGTGATGGTCAACGCCAGTACTCGTTTTGCGGATGGTTTTGAATACGGTTTGGGCGCTGAAATAGGTATTTCAACCGACAAATTTCATGCGCGAGGCCCTGTTGGAATAGAGGGGCTGACGTCTCTTAAATATGTGGTGTTGGGACAGGGCGAAATCCGAACATAGTCGGGTCAGCGACATTCGTAATGCGTAGCGATTAAGACAATCGCAAAGTCCTAGAATTACGGCTCATTTAAAAGGACACCATGGTTCCTCATCTCATTACCGCCCTGACTGGGCCGATCAACGAACTCGAGCAACGCATTCTCGATTCCATGCCCGCGATAGAACGTTGGTTCCGCATGGAGTGGATGGAGCACACGCCGCCTTTTTATAGCTCGGTGGATATTCGCAATGCTGGATTCAAACTTGCACCTGTCGATACCAATCTCTATCCCGGTGGTTGGAACAACCTCACGCCCGAAATGCTGCCTCTGGCAGTTCAAGCGGCAATGGCAGCGATTGAAAAAATTTGCCCAGAAGCGCGTAACTTGTTGGTGATTCCAGAAAACCATACGCGCAATATGTTCTACCTGTCGAATGTGGCGCAGCTACAGCGCATTTTTCATATGGCTGGTCTGAACGTGCGTATTGGTTCAATCAATCCAGAAATTAAAGAGAACACCACGTTTGATTTGCCCAATGGAGACACCCTAACGCTGGAGCCTGTGATTCGCACCAAGCATCGGTTGGGATTAAAAGATTTCGACCCCTGCACAATTTTGCTGAACAACGATTTAAGTGCAGGTCTTCCTGGAATTCTTGAAGATTTGCATGAGCAATATTTGTTGCCGCCGCTTCATGCGGGCTGGAGCGTGCGTCGCAAGAGCAAGCACTTTGAGTGTTATGAAGAAATATCGAAGCGGTTTGGAAAATTGCTTGGAATCGATTCGTGGCTAATCAACCCCATGTTTAACCACTGCGGTGAAGTTAATTTTGCTGAAGGCACGGGCATGGAATGCCTTCAAACCAACGTCGATGCGTTGCTGACAAGAATCAAGCG
>CAZEAQ010000112.1:0-5444 GCA_964510145.1 uncultured Bordetella sp. | reverse complement strand
GGTCCGACAGTGCCTAACTTCGCTTTTAAGGATTGCGGTTGCCCAGTAATCATGGCAGCGTAGCTGGTGGTGTTGGAGAGCACCTTTTTGACGTAGTCGCGGGTTTCGTTGAAAGGCACGTTTTCGGCCCAAATAGCGCCCTCTAAAACAGGCCCTGTGCCATCGTTAGGGGCGCGCCAACGGCGAGAGCGACCGGGTCCTGCGTTGTAGGCCGCAGCGGCTAAGGGCATTGAGCTCTCAAAGCTGTCGAGCACAAATTTAAGATAACCCGTGCCAATCGCAATGTTGGTGTCTCGGTCGTTAATTTGATCTGGCGTGAATCCAGTTAAACCTATTTTGCGAGCGGTCCACTTGGCGGTCGCGGGCATGACTTGCATCAATCCAGAAGCGCCTACGCCTGAACGGGCGTCCATCATGAAGCGGCTTTCTTGTCGAATGAGTCCGTACACAAAGGCTGGGTCAAGGTTAATTTGGCGTGATCTCGCGATCACTGCGTCTTTGAATGGCATGGGAAAGCGTTGTTCAAAATCGAGTGCTTGACGCGTGCGCTCGCTGGTGTTGATACAACGATCCCACACTTGTTGGTCGCAGGCTAATTGGGCTGCGGCGAGCAATTCACGGTCACTCATCATGCCGGATTGGCCTTGAGCATTCACCAGATTCGTGGCGTAGTTCCATTCGCGAACACCTTCGCTGCGAAGCCCCATGGAAATGGCGTAAAGCGCACGTTGCAATGATGGGTTGCGACGAGCGACATCTAACTCTTCAGCCGTGGGCGCTGGAGGACGTGCGGGGGCTGTTACTTTGCGACCCAATTCTTCAATTGCTAACTGCTCATAAAAGCCGCGCGGACTGGCAATGCTCTCCAACAAAGCAGTTGCCTCTTGCTGAATTTGAGGGGTTGATTTTTTTCGCGCCAACAAAGCCCGTGCGTACCAATAAACCCAAGTGGGGTCTTTGCGTGCTTCTGCGCTCATGGCTTGAATGGCACTCTCAACTAAGCTCCATTTCGGCGTATTGCCAGCACGCAGGGCGGCGCGAACTTTCCAGCCCAACATATCGTCGTTGAGGTCTTTGTCGTGCGCGACGCGGCCGAAATAGTCCAAAGCGTCGTCGTCCAAGCGCATGGCAGATTGACGGCCAATCACGCCCCAAATCCAATGCTTCTCTTCTGAAGTGAGGTAAGGCTGCCATTTGGTGCGCAAAAGTTGAGCGGCCGATTCGGGCGCAGTCATAGCAACTTTCACGAGCGCAAGCGTGATCAACTCTTGTCGAACTTGCTGGGGTGCAGCAATGTGCTTGGCTAAGAATTTCTCAGCGTTGTTGTAAACATCAGGCACTAAATTGGAGGCATCGGGGGCCACGATTTGCACGGCATTGCGAGCGGTGCGAGGCCGGTTGTTCTCAATCATCAAGCGGGCTTTGCGCCAGATGTCGAGCTGGGTCAATTGCTTAGAGCCATAAAGCCGGTCTGCCGCCAAGGTGCAACCATCGTCGGCCTCGCGCATGCTCATCCAGTTTTTGCGAACCTCATCCGCGATGGTTGGGCTGGCTTGCGCACCTTTTTGCAATAACTCCGCGGTGAGGACATAGCAGCGCAGCTCGCGGTCGTCTCGCATGCGGTAGTGCACATGTTCATCAACGAGCGTGCTCCAGTCGCGACGTTGACCTAAAAGCAGCAACCAATCGTTGCGCAAACGATCTTCTTGATAAGTAGCGGGATAGCGATTTAAAAAAGCACGAACCTCTTGGGTCGACGCTTCATCCAAGCGCGAGCGAAGCTCCCAGTAGGCGGCCCAGGGCTCTAAAACGTGACCTTTTGCTTGCGGCAACAAAGCGCTAAGGCGCTTACGATCTCCCCGCTTGAAAGCTTGCGCCATGTCTGAAATCACGGCATCATTTTTGTTGTCAGCAGGTGCCGCGAAAGCAGGTGACAGAGAGGGGTTGAGGGCGCTCAGCGTCAGAAAAGCGCTGGCAAACAATGACACAATGACAGAGAACTTCATGCACTGATTATCTGTGGATAAAAAAACTTTGCGCCAGCAGCTCATCGAAGAGCGCTTGAATATGCCCGACCGGCTGGAGCGGGCCGATTTGTTGCAGCGCGTGATGCGCATTTGGTTGTTCGATCGCCCGGACACGGTGATTGGCGCCTATTGGCCGATCAAGGGTGAGTTCGATCCCTTGCCAGTTCTGCATCGCTGGAAAGAAGATGGCGAGCTGCTAGACCAAGCCCAACGCCGTCGCATCGGGTTGCCAGTGGTCGACAAAGCGCACAAAACACTCACCTTTCATGCGTGGTATCCCGGTTGCCCAATGGAAGAAGACGCCTACGGCATTCCCAAACCCAAAGACACAGAGGTGATCTTTCCCACCTTGTTATTTGTTCCCTGCGTAGGCTATGGCCCGGGGGGCTTTCGACTGGGCTACGGCGGTGGTTTCTATGACCGAACACTCGCCAGTTTGCAGCCCAAGCCCTTTACCGTCGGGTTGGGTTTTACCCATGGCTTCTTGCCCGACTTAATGCCCGAGCCGCACGACATGCCGCTTGACGCGCTTTTGAATGACAACGGCGTTGTTTGGCCTTTGTCTTAATCAACCAAAACAAGGACTCAAAGAATGACAGCGCTTGATGTGGTGATCATGGCCGCCGGCAAAGGCACTCGCATGAAAAGTGGGTTGCCCAAAGTGCTTCATCGTCTTGCGGGTAAGGCCCTGGTTCAACATGTGATTGATACCGCAGCGCTTTTAAAAACAAGAAACACGATTGTCATTACTGGCCATGGTGCTGAGCAAGTTGAAGCCGCGTTACTGACGGCAAACACGACCGAACACTTGCAATTTGCGCGTCAAATGCCACAGCTGGGCACAGGGCATGCCGTTCAGCAGGCCGTGCCGCTGTTGGCAGATGATGGCGTGGTAGTGGTGTTGTCTGGCGACGTGCCCTTGACCCAAGCTGACACGTTGCAAGCTTTGCTCGATTTGTGTGCAGGTCAACAACTGGCCTTACTCACCATTGAGTTTGACGACCCCACGGGCTATGGTCGCATCGTGCGAAGCCCAAGCGATCAAGTTCACGCTATCGTGGAGCACAAAGATGCCAATGAGGCGCAACGCGCAATTCGTGAGGTCTATAGCGGCATCATGGCCGTGCCAGCCAAGTTGCTCAAACCATGGCTTGCAAGGCTGGAAAACAACAATGCACAGCAAGAGTTTTATTTGACCGATGTCGTGAAGTTCGCCGTGGCGGATGGCGTTCCCGTGGTGGCGCACAAAATTTCCGATGCTGCGCAAGTGGCTGGTGTCAACAGCCCGTCGCAATTGGCAGAGCTGGAGCGTGCGTTTCAATTAAGACAAGCGCAATTACTGATGGCTGAAGGTGTTCGCATCATCGACCCTGCTCGCTTTGATGTGCGGGGTCAACTGGTGTGCGAATCAGATGTTGAGATCGATGTGAATTGTGTTTTTCAAGGACACGTCTCTTTGGGGCAGGGTGTGAAGATTGGTGCGAATTGTGTGATTGCTAATTGCACCATTGGCGCTGGCGCAGTCATTCATCCGTTCACGCACATTGATGGCGAAAAGTTGGGTGTCTCTGTGGGGGAGGGCTCGCTCATCGGGCCTTTTGCACGTTTGCGTCCGGGCGCTCAATTGGCAGCAGATGTGCACATAGGCAACTTTGTGGAGGTCAAGAACTCCACGATGGCCAAAGGTGCAAAAGCCAATCATTTAGCCTACTTGGGCGACGCTACTGTGGGCGAGCGTGTGAACTATGGCGCGGGCAGTATCACGGCCAATTACGACGGCGCTAATAAACACCGAACGGTGATTGAGGCCGACGTTCATGTGGGCAGCAACTGTGTGTTGGTAGCGCCCGTCACGATTGGCGCTGGGGGCACGGTGGGTGGTGGGTCGACCATCACGAAGAGTACCGAGCCGGGCGCTTTAAGCGTTGCAAGAGGCAAGCAAGTGAGTATTGCCAACTACAAACGACCAGCCAAAAAACCAAAGTCTTGATTGGCTTCATGATGCTGGCGCGATCAGTGCAGCTTTGTAATTTCTGGGTCGCTATTGAACGTTTCTAAAAAGAAGTCGAGCACGGTTCGCACCCTCGCTAAGTTGCGAGTGCTTTGCAGGGTGATGGCATGAATCGGCGTTTCAACCAATTCAAAAGACTCTAAAACTCGAACCAAGCGGCGCTCAAGCAAATCGTCTTTCAACATCCATTCTGAAATCGCGGCGATACCCAGTCCTGCCAATGCGGCGTCCAGTGCAGATTCGGGACTATTGCTTTGAAACTTACCATCTACCTTGAGTTTGATGACCGGCTCTAAAAAGCTCCATGTTTTACCGATCTCTGTTGCATCTGAACAAAGACATTCATGTTGAGCCAAGTCGTCCAGTGACGATGGCGAACCATGAGCCTCAAGATAAGCGGGCGTCGCTACCAAAAAACGACGTGACTTGCCGACTTTCTGGCTAATCAAGCCACTGTTTTTTAACTGACCGAATCGAAAGGCTATATCGACGCCTTCGGATGTGAGGTCTACAAACCGATCGCCGAGCCTTAGGTCAATTTTCAGTAGTGGGTGGTTTTGCATCAGTTGTGCAATGTGTGGAATGACCTTGCGTTTTCCAAAGGCGTAGGAGGTCGCGAGACAGACACGGCCAGCGATTGCGTTGCGTTTTTGCCCAAACGCCTCGTCCGCGCTATTCACAGCGTCCACGATGGGTTTGCAGGCATCGAAATAGTTTTGCCCTTGGGGCGTGAGGCGAACACCTTGCGTAGACCGCAAAAAAAGTGCGCCTCCTAAATGAGCCTCCAGTGCGCTAATGAGCTTGCTTATGGACGGCTGTGTCGTATGGAACTCGGTCGCGACGGCCGACAAACTGCCCCGTTCTACACACCGGACAAAAACTTGCATGGCTTTAAGTTGATTCAATTTAAACCTAGGTATTCTTTTTTTGAATTTTAACTATTCAAAAACAACTCATTCCTTGCTATGTGTTAACCGAACACACTACATAAACGGCTGCTGTTAAGCATGGCAAATACAGCGGGGTTTTATTTTTTAAAGGGACGTTATGTTTAATAAATTCTTAGTTTTGTTCTTATCTTGCGCAGTGTGGATGGGCGCTCAAGCGCAGGCAGCTATGCCAACGAGTCAAGTTGTGGCGGGTGTGAGCGAGCCCGTCAAGGCTTGGACAAAGGCGGTTGAGTCGGGTAACACAGCGGCTTTGAAGCGGATGTACACCGATAAAACGGACGTTTATTCCACCGATGCCACAGTGACGCACGGCATGGAAAACATTGTGGCGGGCTATGCGGGTATGTTTGAAAAATTCACCAGCCAAGTGCAGATCAAAGATGCCAGTTACATCAAACAAGGCAATACGGTGGTGTCTTGGGGCTTGTATTCGCTCACCTTAACCCCTCGTGCGGG
>CAZEAQ010000111.1:0-5449 GCA_964510145.1 uncultured Bordetella sp. | reverse complement strand
GGCGATATCGACATTCACTACGAAGTTTCGGGCCATGGTCCATGGATCACCCTCTCGCATTCATTGGCTGCACACTCAGGCATGTGGGATGCACAGCTTGAATTGCTCAATCAACATTTCACCGTTTTGCGCTATGACATACGTGGCCATGGTCAAACGCAAACAACCAACGGCCCCTACTCGCTAGAACAATTAGCGGACGACATTTATGGTTTGTTAAAGCATTTAGGCGTCACGCGCACACATTGGATCGGTCTCTCACTCGGCGGCATGATTGGACAAGTCTTGACTATTCGTCACCCAGAAATGATGGACCATGTAGTAATAGCAGACAGCACTGGTAAAGCAGCCCCTAACGCTGCGACCATTTGGGGTGAACGCGCCACGTTGGCTCGTACACAAGGCATGTCAGCTTTGGTGCAACCCACTTTGTCTCGTTGGTTTACTGACCCGTATCGCGAACGACATCCTGATGTCATGACTCACATTGGTCAAATGATTGAGCACACACCCGTCGAGGGGTACGCAGGTTGTTGTTCAGCCATTGCCGTCATCCATACGCACGAGGGATTGCAACAGTTACACACACCAGCTTTAGTGATCGTGGGCGATCAAGACTTGGCAACCCCACCCGCGATGTCAGAACAAATACACCAGCACTGGCCTAAATCAGAGTTTGTCGTATTGAAAGACGCCGCTCATTTAGCAAACATAGAACAAGCGCAAGCTTTCAACAATGCGGTGATGCAATTTATTCCACATTAAGTTTGCCTTTACGTTTGGAAAAACCCAGTGGCCGCAGGCAACTCCCCTCCTGCATGAATTGATACTGCGCAGTATTTAAATTCTGGAATTTTCCCGACAGGATCTAACGCCGAATTAGTCATCAAATTAGCTGCCGCTTCGTAATAGGCGAAAGGAACAAACACCGTTCCTCTAGGGGTGCCATCGTCGCGGCGCACGTGCAACGTGACTTGGCCACGACGCGATGCAATGGTAATCACATCGCCTGCTTGCATGCCTAAGCGTTGCAAATCTTCGCCACTCATTGAAGCTGTCGCCATAGGTTCAATTGCATCAAGCACTGTTGCGCGACGTGTCATGCTTCCCGTGTGCCAGTGCTCCAATTGACGACCCGTGATTAACACAAAGGGGTAGTCATCATCAGGGCGCTCATTCGCAGGAATGATGTCAGCAGGCACCAAATGAACGCGACCATCATCCGTTGCGAAATGCTCTTTAAATACAGTGGCTTCACCGGGTGAATCTTCATGCAAACATGGATAAGTCACACTAGATTCACGCTGCAAACGCTCCCAGCTAATGCCACCAATGGCCGCATGCATCGCCTGCCGCATTTCTTCGTATACAGCGGCCACACCATGATGTTCGCCGTTGTATGACCAAGCCAGTCCCACTCCTTTGGCCATTTGTTGAATGATCCAAAGATCGGCTCTCGCCTGCCCCGGAGGATCGACAGCTTGTTGCCCCAACTGAACCATGCGATCTGTATTGCTCACTGACCCCGTCTTTTCAGGCCATGCGGTAGCTGGCAACACAACGTCTGCGAGCCAAGCCGTCTCAGTCATGAAAATATCTTGAACGACTAAATGCTCTAACGACGCTAATGCATGACGTGCGTGATTAAGCGATGGGTCGCTCATCGCAGGGTTTTCGCCCATGATGTACATACCACGCACTTTGTGCGGATCAGAGTCATCTACCAGCGCTTTATGCATGATTTCGACAACGGTATATCCCACCGTGTCGTCTAGCTTAGTATTCCAAAATTTCTCAAACCAGTCGTGCGCCGCTTTGTTAGTCACGCGCTGATAGTTGGGGTACATCATGGGAATCAGCCCCGCATCACTGGCCCCCTGGACGTTGTTTTGACCACGCAGGGGATGCAGTCCAGATCCCGGTTTACCTATTTGGCCCGCCACGGTTGCCAAGGCAATTAAACACCTTGCGTTGTCTGTTCCATGAACGTGCTGGCTCACACCCATGCCCCACAAAATCATGGCACTTTTTGCGTTTGCATAAGCACGAGCGACTTCGCGCAGAGTGCTGGCAGATATGCCGCAGATGGGGGCCATCTCCTCAGGGCTATAGCCTTTGACGTTTTCTTTTAAAGCTTCAAAGTTGTTAGCACGCAAGCGAATAAATGCGTCATCGACTAAACCCTCTTCGATGATTGTGTGAATCATCGCGTTTAGCATCGCCACATCTGTATCCGCTTTAAATTGCAACGTGCGCCATGCGTGTTTGCCAATGTCGGTGACACGAGGATCGGCCAATACAATTTTGGCGCCACGCTTTACCGCGTTTTTCATCCATGTTGCCGCCACAGGATGGTTGGAAGTTGGGTTCGATCCAATGACAAAAATCAATTCTGAATGCTCAACATCGTTGACCTGATTACTCACAGAACCTGAGCCCACTCCCTCCAATAACGCAGCAACACTAGAGGCGTGACACAAACGTGTGCAGTGGTCAACATTGTTTGAACCAAAGCCAGTGCGCACTAATTTTTGAAACAAATAAGCTTCTTCGTTCGTACCTTTTGCCGAACCAAAACCCGCCAAAGATTTAGGGCCGTAAGCATCACGAAGTTGTTTTAATTTTCCCGATCCGAGGGCTAATGCCTCTTCCCAAGTTGCTTCGCGAAATACTGAAGACCAATCGGAAGCATGTCGATTGAGACGCGCAATAGACTCAGGGTCTTTGGGAACACCGGGCTTACGTATCAATGGAACCGTCAGACGCTGCGGGTTGTTGATGTAATCAAAGCCAAACCTTCCCTTCACGCATAAACGATTGTGGTTAGCAGGGCCATCACGTCCGTCTACGCTGACGATCTTGTTGTCCTTCACGTTGTAAGTCAGTAAGCAACCCACACCGCAAAACGGACAAACGGAATCAACTTTCTTATCGACAATTTGTGAGCCAATTTGTGTCTTTGGCATCAATGCCCCCGTGGGACACGCCTGCACACACTCCCCACAAGCCACGCATGAGCTTTCGCCCATAGCGTCATCTAGGTCGAAAACAATTTGGCTTCGGCCGCCACGATGTGCGTAGCCAATGACATCGTTGACTTGTTCTTCGCGACAAGCTCGAACGCAACGGTTACATTGAATGCACGCATCCAAATTCACAGCCATAGCGGGGTGTGACAAGTCGGCAGATGGCGCATCACGCTTTAATACTTTGAGTTGTGACCGAACTTCTACATTGAGTCTCTGTGCCCAGTCACTCAACTCGCCATGTTGACCGGCATCGCTCCATTTATAACCATGATCTGGCATGTCGGACAACAACATCTCGACCACCATTTTTTGGCTTTTCAGCGCACGCTCACTGTTAGAGGAAACCTCCATATCATGCGCTGCGCTACGGCAGCAACTCGGGGCAAGCGTGCGTTCCCCTTTGATTTCAACCACACAGGCGCGGCAATTTCCGTCGGAACGAAGCCCGTCTTTGTGGCACAAGTGAGGAATGTCAACGCCATGACGCAATGCGGCAATTAGGATGCTCTCGCCTTCATATGCGTGAACTGTTTTATCGTTTAACTTAAACGAAATAGTTTGCGGCAGTAAAGCACCTTGATCGACGGGGGCGTTCATTTAAACGATCTCCTGCGAAAAATATTTCTGCACACATCGCACCGGATTAGGTGCCGCCTGCCCTAGACCACAAATTGACGCATCTGCCATGACTTGATTTAAGTCTTCTAACGTATCGTTATCCCATACCTTTGCTTGCATCAATTGCGCAGCTTTTTCGGTTCCTACGCGGCATGGCGTGCATTGCCCACAACTCTCGTGCGCAAAAAAATTCATCATATTGAGCGCAGCTTGTCGTGCTGAGTCTTGATTGCTCAACACGATTACAGCAGCCGAACCGATAAAGCATCCATAGGGTTGTAGCGTGTCGAAATCGAGCGGTATATCACCCATGCTTGCAGGCAAGATGCCCCCCGATGCTCCGCCAGGCAAGTAAGCATAAAACTGATGCCCGTCCAACATACCGCCACAATATTCGTCTATCAGCTCAGACACCGTAATGCCTGCCGGCGCGAGCTTGACACCCGGATTTTTAACCCGCCCACTCACGCTAAAACTTCGCAATCCTCGTCGTTCATGTCGCCCAAAACTAGAAAACCAATCAGCACCCTTCTGCACAATATCTCGAACCCAATAAAGAGTTTCAAAATTGTGCTCTAGTGTGGGGCGGCCAAACAAACCTACTTGAGCAATATAAGGTGGGCGCATACGTGGCTCACCGCGCTTACCTTCGATGCTTTCAATCATGGCGGACTCTTCGCCACAAATATAAGCGCCCGCACCGCGACGCAGCTCAATATGTGGCAACGTAACGGGTGCTTGCGCCTTTAGTTGTGCAAGCTCGTTCTCTAATAAAACACGACACGCGTGATATTCATCTCGCAGATATATATAAATTGCCTCCACGCCAACCACATGAGCAGCAATCAACATGCCTTCTAGAAAACGATGTGGATCGCGCTCCAGATACGTTCGGTCTTTAAAAGTTCCGGGCTCACCCTCATCAATATTGACCGCCATTAAGCGAGGCGCTTCTTGATCACGAACAATGCGCCACTTTCTACCCGCCGGAAAACCTGCGCCACCTAAACCACGAAGTCCAGAAGATTCCATGACTTGAATAACATGCTCAGCATCTAGCTTTCCATGGTGCACGTCCCTCAGCAACTCATAACCACCACTAGCTATGTAAGCAGACATATCTTCGTAGTCGGCAATCACCGGTTTTATTTGTTTCGTATTTACCGCGGTGAGTACTTTTTCAGATGTGGCGTGCGTTATCGCATTTTGATGAACGACTGCAACAGGGGCTTGTTCACAGCGTCCCACGCATGGCACGGCGACAACGCGCACATTTTGATCGCCTACCAAGGCGGGAAGTTTCTCAACCAGTTGTCGAGCACCCGAGAGTTCACAACTGAGGCCATCACACACGCGAACAGTGAATTCGCGAGAATCGTCGTCTCGAACTACTTCAAAGTGATGATAAAAAGTAGCAACTTCAAACACTTCTGCCATAGAGATTTTCATTAACTTGGCCAATGCAGCCAAATGTCGCTCTCTGAGTCCTGCGTAGGCGTCGTTAATTTTGTGCAAGTTCTCAATCAACAAATCACGTCGTTGAAAATCTGTACTGCTTATAAGCGCTCGTACCTCTTCAACAGATACATCATCAACTTGTCTACCTTTGAGTTTGCTTTTCTGGCGAATCTTGTCCCGCATTTCTTCAACCGAACTCAATGCAACAGTTGGCGAGCTAAAGATAACCTTTTGATCTAGTGAATTCATATAGAAAATTTTTACTCAAGAGATAGTTACTTCGCCTGTATTTTTACACTGCCCAACATCCAAATCAAAGTGCAAAAAAGTGCTGCAGCCCCTCC
>CAZEAQ010000110.1:0-5516 GCA_964510145.1 uncultured Bordetella sp. | reverse complement strand
TGCTCGGACAAGAGCTCCAAGATGCCCAGTGTTCTCTCGAGTACGCCGCTCATAGTGCTGTGTTGTGATGAATATTGGGCGGCACTTTATCACAAAATCAGAAATATGTTCAAAACTTGAACTGCGTTCCATTTTTGGATAAACTGCGCCGCATCTTTGACTTCAAAACCTCTTTAAACCATGCTCGAAAACTTCAGCGGTGCCACGCGCGTTCACCTCATCGTTGGCGACCCCATTGCCCAAGTGAAATCGCCATTTGGCGTAACGCAAGCGTTCGAGCAGCATGGCAGAGATGCTGTTTGCGTGCCCGCCCATGTTCCCTCCAAAGACTTAAAGCAATGGTTCGAGGGCGCTTCTTTGGCGCGCAATGTGGATGGCATCATCGTCACCGTACCGCACAAATTTGATTGCCATGCACTGTGCCAAACCAGCTCTCCGCGTGCAGAATTTTTAGGCGCCGTCAACACCATTCGCAGAAACAAAGATGGCAGTTGGCATGGCGATATGTTTGATGGATTGGGGTACGTCAAAGCCATCGAGTCCAAGGGTTTTGATTTAAAAAATAAAAAAGCGCTTCTCGTTGGTGCAGGTGGCGCTGGCTCAGCCATTGCACACAGCTTGGTATTGGCAGGCGTGCACGAACTGGCGATTCACGACGAAAGCAACGAACGTCGCGAGTCGCTCATCACGCGTTTGAACAGTCTCAATATGGGCCGCGTTGACACCGGTAGTGCCGACCCCACCGGGTTTGACATTGCCATTAACGCCACGCCAGTAGGTATGCGCGAGGGTGATCCAAGCCCAATTCATTTAGACGCCATCACGCCCCACATGTTCATTGGCTGCGTGATTACAGCCCCAGCCATTCCCCCACTCATCGCCGCCGCAAGGGCTAAGGGCTGCAACACGGTCACGGGTGCAGAGATGTTTGCGCAAGTGAGAGAGCTGATGGTTCAGTTCTTGTTAGAGGCCTAATTTGAGAGGTTAATCATGACTGACACCCTACATCCAATCACTCAACGCATTCAAACCGACCTCACACAATTTGAAAATCAAGACACCGTCGACTTGGTCGTCATTGGGTCGGGTGGCGCGGGATTTTCAGCGGCACTTAATGCGGCCATTGATGGCGCTCGCGTCGTGTTGGTTGAGCGCACAGCGCACGTTGGCGGCACAACCGCGCTATCTGCAGCCACAACTTGGGTCCCCGGAACGCGACGCGGGCTAGAAGTCAACCCAGATGACACGCCCGAGCGTGTCGCAACGTTTTTAAATTTAGCAGTGGGCAATCGCTCGGACGCCCGACTGCGTCAATCATTCATCGACCACGGCCCTAAAGCCATTGAAAAACTAGAAGCGCATAGCGCGCTTCAATTTCAGGTGCGCATGTTGCACCCAGACTATTTGTCAGAGCTTGAGGGTTCGGTGCTGCGCGGTCGTGCGATAGAACCGCAACCATTTGATGGCAAATTACTTGGCCCCAATTTACCTCTGGTGCGCCCACCTATTCCAGAATTCACCGTGCTTGGCGGCATGATGGTGGATCGTGATGACATTTTTCATCTTCTGCGTTTAAGCGAAACATGGAAGTCGTTTAGCTACAGCGTGCGCATTGTTGTGCGTCACTTCTTTGACAAATTACTGCATCCACGAAGCACACGTTTAGTTATGGGCAACGCCATGATTGCGCGTATGTTGTATAGCTATATCCAGCGCCAAGGCAGCCTATTGGTGAACACAGAGGTCACTCAGTTACTACAAGATAGCCAAGGGGTGCAGGGTGTTGTGCTTCAGCAAAATGGTGTCACGCGCACGCTGCGTTGCAAAGGTGGCGTGGTGATGGCAAGTGGTGGTTTTAACCGTCACCCCACTCGCCGTGCAGCCCTATTGCCTGGCGCCAAAGAGCCTTGGTGCCCCGCTGCTCCGGGCCACACAGGACACGCTCAAGACCTAGCACTTCAAGCGGGCGGACATCTCGGAAGTGGGGGGTTAAGTCACGCGTTTTGGGCGCCCGTTTCAATTCGTCAACGGGCAGACGGCAGCACCGCCTCGTTTCCACACTTTGTGATGGACCGCGGCAAGCCCGGCATGCTGACGGTCGATAGCCAAGGTCAACGCTACTTAAATGAATCCACTTCTTACCACTTGTTTGGCATCGCCATGCAAGAACACCATGCCACAACACCGAGTGTTCCTTCATGGCTGGTGTGCGATGCGGCTGCATTAAAGCGATATGGCATAGGCATGATTCGACCCGGCGGTCAGGGCTTGGACCCTTACTTAGCCGATGGCTACCTCAAACGCGGACAAACATTGGCGGACTTGGCGGCACAAATTAACGTACCCGCTGAAAATTTAAATGCGACTGTGGCGCGCTTTAATACGTTTGCCGATGAAGGTATCGACCACGATTTTCAACGCGGCACCACCGACTATCAACGCGCCAATGGCGACGCCACTTGGCATGGGCCCAACCCATGCTTGGGCGCATTGCGCGAAGGGCCCTTTTATGCGGTAGCGCTTTACCCCGGCGACATTGGCGCAGCGACAGGTTTAGTGACCGATGAAAACGCCCGGGTGCTGGACGCTTTTCAACAACCAATCGGTGGTTTATACGCGTGTGGAAACGACATGCACTCCATCATGGGCGGTGTCTACCCTGCACCGGGCATCACGATTGGGCCTGCTGTGACGTTTGGATATTTGGCAGCCAAGCATGCAGTTGCTCGTGCTAGTACAAATGCCAATGCAGCCCATTGATGAAAGCCTATTTACCCAGCGCTTTTTTTGCAAACTGATCGGGGAGCATGCACTCCTTCAGCTCCCCTTCAAGCAAAGCATCACCAATTAAATATTCACCTCGTTTATTGAAGTTTTCTTTAAAGCGCAGCCCGTAAATATCGGAAATATTGGCGACTGCACGTTCGACAACTTTAACGACGTCTTTGGTACTCGCACCCCGCTTGACATCAATCTCGCGCTCCACAGTCTCAGACATGATCATGTAATGCTGTGCGAGTTGCTCGTAGTCGTTGGCGCCTTGCTTTTGCCCCTTGCGCGTTAATAGCGCCGCCACATTAAGCTGCAAGGCTGCGCAACGGTTGTACAGATGTGAGAGTCGTGTAGGGTCGCGATGCTCTCGATACTTGGCGCGCACGCGCTCGAAAGTTTCTAGCTCTGCCGCATGTGCAGAAGCAGAAAAAATCAAGACGTATGTTGTTGCCAAGATCGAGAAATAGACTTTCATCGCATTTGCGCTTAAGCGCCGAGTTGTAACTCCAAATCGTGCAGCACCTTATAACAAGGCAACACCTGCGCCACACTTGAATTGGGCTCTCGTCCTTCTTGAATCGCAGCAAAGAATTCGCGATCTTGCAACTCAATGCCATTCATCGACACTGCAACTTTCGATACATCAATCTGCTCTTCCTTACCCGTGTACAAATCGTCATAACGTGCCAAGTACGTTCCCGTATCTCCGATGTAACGGAAATAAGTGCCAAGGGGACCATCGTTATTGAACGACAGACTCAAGGTGCAAATAGCACCATTGGCTGCTTGCAATTGAATACTCATGTCCATCGCGATACCCAGCGTTGGATGAATGGGGCCTTGCACTGCATTGGCCTTCACGATGGGGCTTCCCGCCTGATAAGCAAATAAATCAACCGTATGCGCGGCGTGATGCCACAGCAAATGATCCGTCCAACTGCGCGGCTGACCGAGTGCATTCATATTGGTGCGGCGGAAAAAATAAGTTTGCACATCCATCTGCTGAATATTGAATTCACCCGCTTTAATTTTGTTGTGAACCCATTGATGACTTGGATTAAAGCGTCGTGTATGACCACACATGGCCACCAAACCTTTGGCCTTTGCAACACTCACAACCTCTTCTGCATCTTTCCAACTGTCTGCCAATGGAATTTCAACTTGCACATGCTTACCCGCATTCAAACAAGCCAAGCTTTGTGCCGCATGCATTTGTGTGGGCGTGCACAAAATAACTGCGTCAACTTCAGGCAAAGCCAAGCTGTCCGCCAAGTCTGTCGTGATGTGTTGGATGCCGTATTTGTCTGCAACTTCTTTGGTTTTATCCAAATCGCGACTGATCAGCGAGACGACTTCAACGCCATCGATATTTTTAATTCCGTCTAGGTGTTTGATGCCAAAAGCACCGGCGCCGGCTAGGGCGACTTTGATGGTTTTACTCATGTTGCTTCCTCAAATTTATGATTGATTTTCTAAAATCGCATGACCCACTGCCGTGTTAGATGCGGGCACATGATAAAAACGATGCGCGACCTTGGGTAGCTTGCCAGTGACTTGACCGTGGTTGATATCTGACATCGCACCACGAGCAATCAGCCACATCACGAGTTCAATGCCCTCGCTACCGGCTTCGCGCACGTAGTCGATATGGGGCACTTGCGCACAGGCCACAGGGTCGTTGATCATCAAGTCGAGCCAGTTGTTGTCCCACTCCCGATTGATTAAACCTGCACGCGCGCCCTGCAGTTGATGACTCATCCCGCCCGTGCCCCAAATGTGCACATTCAAATCGTCGTCATAGCTTTCTATGGCTTTGCGAATGGCTTGCCCTAAATTGAAACAGCGTTGTCCACTAGGCACCGGGTATTGCACAACGTTGACCGCGAAGGGAATCACAGGACAAGGCCACGCATCATTGACAGGGTCTAGCTCACCACACATCAACGACAAAGGAACAGTTAGTCCGTGATCGACATCCATCTTATTGACGATGGTCAAATCAAAGTCTTGTTGAATCACCGATTGCGCAATGTGTGAAGCCAACTCTGGGTGCCCCTTCACTTTAGGCACAGGACGCGCGCCATAGCCTTCGTCAGCAGGAATAAATTCTGCTGCAGTGCCAATGGCAAAAGTAGGAATGAAGTCCAAGCTAAATGCCGTAGCGTGGTCGTTGTAAACCAAGAAGATCACATCTGGCTTGTTCTCTTTCATCCACTTCTTGGAGAAGTCGTAACCTGCAAATACAGGCTTCCAATAGTCTTCGTGTGTTTTTCCTAAGTCCATTGCAGCACCAATTGCAGGGACGTGCGATGTAAAAACTGATGCGGTAATTTTTGCCATGCTTAAGCCTTCTTTCCTGCTTGACCCTGAGGTTGTTTATGCGCCTGCGCATCACCATCTTCACCTATGTAGCGATTGCCCTCTGCACTTCGCCCGCCATTGATCATCATGTTGCGGTATTCCTCTTCAGTCATACCTGTCATAGAGCCCGCCATTTGTTGAAAACTCAAACCATCTGTTGCACCAATCTTGGCAAGGAAATAAATGTTGCCACCTGTGCGCATGCACCAGTTCAAGTCGCGCGCCAGAACCGCTTGTTTTTGCTCTTCCGTCATTTGCCATTCGTCTAGATACGCGCGTTCATTCGCTTTGAAGCGTTTGCGGTTTTCAGCCTTCATCAAGGACATACAAAATTGGTTTAACCAATATCCTTTGCGCGATTGCTCTGCATCAAAAATAATGGT
>CAZEAQ010000109.1:0-5560 GCA_964510145.1 uncultured Bordetella sp. | reverse complement strand
CCGGACTGCGTAGGACAGCGTAGGAGGTAACACCTCTCCACCGTGAGGTGAGGATTAGAGCAACAGAGACGAGCCGATTTAGTTCGGGTGAAACGGGCAATCTCTACGCGCAGCAATACCAAGTAGGCCAACGTTGAGGCGGTCCGCTGAGTTGGCGGGTAGGTAGCACCGAGCCGAGTGGGTGACCCTCGGCCCAGATTAATGACGGTCACGCGTGGGGCAACCCGCGTGCACAGAATCCGGCGTATCGGCGAACTTCACACATTTTTTATACGCTCCACATGCGCGAGTAAAGACCGCATAGCCACAGGCCATAAACGGGGTGGCACATCGTCGTAGGCGAGTTTGACCCAGTCGTCCATGCTGCCTTGCGGGTGCTTTTGCATGACCCCCAAAATTTTGGCCTCGCGTTTTAGACGGTGGTTTTTTAGGTGCGTGATGCAAGCGCGTGCGTCGTGCGGTTCGCTCCATAAGTTGCCCATCACGTAGCCGTGCGCGGGCAAGATGAATTCAATGTTGTCTTGATCACACGCGACCAGCAATTTGTCTAGCGAGTTCAAGTAGTCGTTCATGTTGCCGTCAGGCGGGTCGATGACGGTGGTGCTGCCGTTCAGCACATGGTCGCCGCTGAAGAGCAAGCCGTCTTCTTCGAGCACCAAACACAAGTGGTTGGCCGCATGTCCGGGCGTGTGAATGACGCGCAAGGTGTGGCTGACGTTTTGACTGGCTAGCATCAGTCTTTCGCCATCGTTCAGCTCTCGGTCGGGGGTGAACTCGCTGTTCGCGCGGGCGGTCGGGTGTGACCTTAAACCGAGTACAGGCGGCGTGTGTCCGTGCGCAGCGCAGAGCGCTTGTAGCGGGGCAGCGCCGGGCGAGTGGTCGGGGTGCGAGTGTGTGCAAACGATGTACCGAATGTTTCCACCTGCAGCGCGCCACAGGCGGTCTAGGTGTGTTGCGTCGGCAGGGCCGGGGTCGATGGCGGCGTAGCCTGTGTCGGGGTCGCCCACCAAATAGCTGTTGGTGCCGGGACCCGTCATCACGCCGGGGTTAGGGGCGGTCAGGCGCATGACGTTTTTTAGCAAAGGTGTGGCTTGCTCAGACTGCCAGTCAAGGTGATGCACGATTTGTCCATCGGGGCTGGTCAGCGCGAGTTCGCCAAACGGCGGCTCATGTTCCATGTAGCGCTCTTCTCGCCCTGCGAGCCACCCCGCACGAGGGCAACTGGTGAACCAAGGTTGCTCGCTGGCGCAGGCTTGCATGACAGCATCGACGTTAGCGAAATGTTGCAGTCGTTCGAGTGTGCGAATGGTCGGAAAGATGATGAAAAAGTCGCCCTCTGCGTGACGTGCCAACGCATCAGCGGGGCGCACCCAGACGGGCTCGAATTGCTCTTTCTCGTCGGCCACGGGGGTTTGTGCGTCGGGCATGCGGGCGACTAAGAAAGGAACATCAAAACGTCTGGGCAAATCGCGATCGGTGATCCAGTGCGCTAAAACAAATACTTCATCGGCTGCCAAACGCAAACCACGCGCTGCACATTGCTTGGCAAAGTTGTCAGCGCTGGTTTGACGGTCGAGCGCGGCGATGTCTGCGCTCGACGCCATTTGTCCATTCGTGTGCCGCGCCAACAAAATACCAAGCTCTTCAAAGCTCTCGCGAATGGCTGCGATGGCTTGCGTCAAATGCAAATCGCTTTGCGTTGCGCGGCGTTGCGCGTGGTCGTGAGCGTGCGCATCGGCTGAATCGATGCCACCGCCCGGAAACACATACGCACCGGGTGCAAAACTGGCGCTCATGGAGCGCCGCGTCATGAGAACTTCGAGGCCTTCTTTGCCGTCTCGAATCAGCAAAACAGTGGCGGCTTTGAGCAGACGAGCCGGCTCGCGTTGGGGGTGAATAAGTTGGGTAGATCGAACCATCTGCACATTATGAATAAGGCCCAAGAACTGCGTATTTACCCTTGCGTAAAAGCCACAGATGCAAGGCGCAGGCTTGGCTTAACAATTTCGCCATGAATCACATGATTGGAGATTGGTAAATGCAACGACGCACATTTAAAACCGCTTTAGGGGTGAGCTTGGTGGCACTGAGTTTGATGGGGATTTCTTCATCGGCTTTGGCGCAAGCTTGGCCAACGAAGCAGCCCATCAAATTGGTGGCGGTGTTTCCACCTGGCGGCTCGGTCGATCAAGTGGCTCGCATCATTGCGCAGCCGCTTCAGCAGCAATTGGGACAGTCGGTCATTGTGGAAAACAGAGGCGGTGCGTCGGGCGTGATTGGTACCGCCGCCGTAGTGCAAGCGCCGGCCGATGGCTACACATTTGCTGTGGTGTTTGACACGCATGGCGTCAACCCAAGCTTGAACCCGAGCATGCCGTTTGACACCAAAAAAGACTTGGTGCCTTTGGTTTTAGTGGGCACTTCTCCCATGGTGTTGGCGACAAACGTCAATTCCGAATACAAAACCTTTGCTGATGTGGTGGCCGCTGCGAAAGCCAAGAAAAACGTCAGTTTCGGCTCGATCGGCAACGGCAGCTTAGGACACTTGGCCATGGCATTGCTAGGCAAAGACGCCAACGTCGATTGGACGCATGTGCCCTACAAAGGCGGCGGCCCTCTGATGTCTGACGCGGTCGCGGGACATGTGCCTTTGTCAATTGCTTCCGTCTTCGTCACCAAGCCACATATCGACAGCGGACGCATGCGCCCTCTTGCGGTCACAACGAGCAAGCGAGCAGCTGATTTGCCCAACGTGCCGACCATCGCTGAGAACGGCTACCCCGGTTTTGAGGCGCCCGCTTGGTGGGCTGTTTTGGCCTCAGCCAAAACGCCCCCAGAAATTGTGAAGCGCATGAATGAAGAGTTAAACAAGGTGTTGAAAAACCCCGAGGTATCTAAAAAGCTGGATGCCCAAGGCATTGACATCACCGGTGGCAGCGTGGCGCAAGCAAGCGCTTTTATCGACAAGCAAATGACCATCTGGGCCAAAGTGGTCAAAGACAACAACATCAAGGCAGATTGATGCGCCTTTGAACGAATCGCATAGGGGTGATTGATAATTGCACCTATGCGAATTCGCTTCACAAAAATGCAAGGTGCGGGCAACGACTTTGTAGTCTTAGACGAGACTGCAGAGAGATTACCGCTTCGCGCTGCGCACTATCGGTTTTTGGCAGACCGCCACTTCGGCGTCGGTGCCGATCAAATACTCAGCGTCCGCCCTGCGCCACAGCCCGATGTGGATTTTGAATACGTGATCCACAACGCCGATGGCGGCGAAGTTGAGCAATGTGGCAACGGGTCGCGTTGCTTTGTGCGCTTTGTGCGCGAGCAAGGGCTGACTGACAAAACGACCGTGCGTGTCAAAGTGCATGGCGGCGTGATTACCTTGCAAGAAATGCCCGATGGACAAGTCACTGTCGACATGGGGGCGCCCGTGTTTGACCTACCCCTTGTTCCCTTTTTGTCTGAACAGGCGAAGGCGGTCAATGCCACCACTTGGCAATTAACTCTGGCGAATGGCGATAAGCCTCAAGTAGGCGTGGTCTCCATGGGTAACCCACATGCGGTGCAAGTGGTGGCGGATGTCGACACCGCGCCGGTTTTAGTTCAAGGCCCTTTGATTGAACACCACACTGCTTTTCCCAAGCGCGTGAATGCAGGATTTATGCAAGTGCTTGACCGTGCGCACATTCGCTTGCGGGTGTTTGAGCGTGGTGCTGGCGAAACTTTGGCCTGTGGCACTGGCGCTTGCGCTGCGGTTGTGACGGGTATTCGCTGGGGGTTGCTGGATAACGTGGTTCGTGTCCAAACTCACGGCGGAGAGTTGACGATTGAGTGGCAAGGCGAACAATCGAACGTGCGCATGACAGGCCCCGCTACCACTGTGTTTCAAGGTGAAATTAACATTCCGGACAATCTATGAATTCAAACGCTATGAACCCTATTACCGAAGACGACATTGCAGATTTTCTGCTCAACACGCCCGATTTTTTTGAACGTCATGCCGAGCTGCTTTCAGCGGTGAAGTTGACCAGCCCGCATGGTCAGCGTGCTGTGAGTTTGCAAGAGCGTCAAGCTGAAATGATGCGTGAAAAAATTCGCGCACTCGAACTTCGCATGATGGACATGATGCGACATGGCACAGAAAACGAAGTGTTGATTGAGCGCATGCAGCGTTGGGTCAAAACTTTGTTAATGACTTCTAGTGCTCGCGATTTACCGCACGTGATTGCCGATCACATTCAGCACGATTTCATGGTGCCGCAAGTCGCAATCAAAGTGTGGGACGTTCGCGATGAATTCAAAATCGAACCCTTCGCGGTGAGCGTGAGCGACTCGGTGAAAGAGTTCGCTGCGAGTTTGAGTAACCCCTATGTGGGCCTCAACAACGACTTTGAGGCTGTGAAGTGGTTGGTCGAGCCGGGGGCTGCGCAGTCGGTGGCCCTAATCACCTTGCGCGCCACGCGTGCACAAGACACGCCCCAGTCTGCGGCTGAACAACCCGCCATTGGTTTGTTGGTGTTGGCTTCACCCGATGCGCACCGTTATCACGAAGGCATGGGCACTGCGTTTATTGAGCGGCTGGGCGACTTGGCCAGCGCTGCGTTGTCTCATTTGCGTTAATAACAAGCCCGTTAAATCACATGGACTTGGTCGCACGTTATCTCGACCACGTTCGATTTGAAAAACGCTTGGCTGAGCGCACCCTTGCGCTCTACACCCTCGATTTACAAAAGCTAACCGACTACGCCGCGCAAGCCAACATTGCGCTGGAGCAAGTGCAGAGCTCGCACATTCGCCGCTGGGTAGCGCAAATGCACAGCGGTGGACGCAGCGGAAGAGGCATTGCACTGATTCTGTCTGGATGGCGTGGTTTTTATGTGTGGTTAGGCCGCGAAGGTTTGGTCACCAGTAACCCTGTGCAAGACGTTCGCGCCCCCAAGTCGCCCAAGCCTTTGCCCAAAGCGTTGAGCGTGGACGATGCGGTGCAACTCGCTGACTACTCTTCAAAAAGTGACAACGACGATCCGTGGCTTGACTGCCGCGACGCCGCCATGGTTGAGTTGTTGTACGGGTGCGGTTTGCGTGTGGGTGAATTGGTTGGACTAGATATTCATGCCAACGCAGAGGCCAAAGGTTGGATAGACACAGAAGGCGCAGAGGCGCATGTGTTGGGTAAGGGGAGCAAGCGGCGCACGGTGCCCGTTGGCCAAAAAGCTTTAGAGGCTTTGCAAGCATGGCGAGCGGTGCGCGAGCAAGGTTTAAGCCCAAGCACGAGCGAACAAATGGCGTTGTTTATCGGTCGAAACGGCACGCGTTTAACTGCGCAGGCCATTTGGCAGCGACTCCGGCAGCGAAGTCTCAGAGCGGGTTTATCAACACCTGTGCATCCGCATATGTTGAGGCACTCATTTGCGAGCCATGTGTTGCAGTCGAGCAGCGATTTGCGTGCTGTTCAAGAGTTGCTCGGGCACGCCAATATCACGACGACCCAGGTCTATACGCGACTGGACTTTCAGCATTTGGCGCAGGCTTATGACGCTGCGCATCCGCGGGC
>CAZEAQ010000108.1:1881-5574 GCA_964510145.1 uncultured Bordetella sp. | reverse complement strand
GCCAAAGCGCTGGCTTGTTTTTCAGTCCAAATTTTTAGGGGCGATCCTTGCTCTGTCCAAATCGTGGCGTATTTGGTGGCTGATTTGGCTGGACGCACACGCAAGATGATGCCGTGCAAGATGATCATCCAGAGTAAACGCGGAATTTCCACAACGCGGTGGTCGCCCAAAAATTCTGAAAGATATCGACGTACAGCACCGGCTTCCGGGGCATCTGGCGTGCCTAAATTACATAGTAAAACGGCAGTGCGCGGTGTTTGGCCATGAGAGAAAGCCGGTTCAGGGGTAAATGTAGGTTTAAACATGATGCGTTATTCTCGCCTAGCTATGTTGAATCTTTCCAAAATTAAAGCCATAACCTTAGATCTAGATGACACCCTGTGGCCAATTCGCCCAACCATTGAGCGAGCGGAACAGGCGTTGCAGGATTGGTTAAAAGAGCACGCTCCAAAAACGGCGCATCTTTGTGCTCAGCTCCATGTAAAAAAAGATATTCGCGAGTTTATTCATCAGAAATATCCAGATCAGCATCATGATTTAAGTTTCTTAAGGCTTGAGGCAATCAGAGAATCACTAGTCCTAGCTGGTGATGCACCACATTTGGCTGAGTCTGCGTTTGAGGTTTTTTTTACGGCCCGTCAAAACGTCACGCTTTATGAGGGTGTTCAAGAAGCACTCGCAAAACTGTCACAACGATTTCCTTTGGCATCTATCTCCAATGGCAATGCGGATGTGTTTGCGACGAAAGCTGCGCCATTTTTCAATTCTTCTGTGAGTGCTCGGTTGGTCGGGGTTTCTAAGCCAGACCCAAAAATATTTCAGGCTGCTGCAGCGAAACTAAATTTACCAGTCGATGCAATTCTTCATTTAGGGGACGATGTCAACGCGGATGTTATCGGTGCTATGAATGCTGGCATGCAATGCATTTGGGTAAACACGCAGGGCCATGAATGGTGTAGCGAGAAATTGCAGCCTTTAACCGTCAATCATTTAAGTGAGGTGTGCGATCACGTTTTGACCTGATCGCACTGCGCCCTCAAGCGTCGCTGGATAAGGGCCTTCTATGTAGTCGCCGCACGCCCAAAGATTTTTAGTAATGAAGGACCCTGGCCGCTTTAAGTTGGGCACGCATGCAAAGGTTGCTCTTTTTTCGGTGATGGTTTCTATGGGTTTTAAGTTTCTAAGGCCAAGTTGCTGCTCAAGTTGATGTTGAACCTGCTCTGTCGCTTGCTCTCGATTTAAATTGCTTGCACTGATCACTGCTGCTAAAAGTTTGGGTTGATGAGTCAGTGCGCCTTTATCAAAGACAAATTGCGCGGGAGCATTCTCTCTGTCATCGAGGGCCATCATGGGTCGCTTTAAACGCTGAAAGTTTGGGTCGTTGCATTCCAAATAAACCGTGGTGATGGCGGTGTAGTGCAGCTGGTCACATTGCTTAGCCCAATCAGGGCAAATATCAGCGACAAGGCGTGCAGCCTCCCAAGGCGGACAGGCCAAAATAGTGTGTCCATTTCGCTCTTGAAGCATTTGGGAGGTCAACCGCTCACCTAAGCGAATTGATGCACCTTTTTGCGCGAGCCATTTCAAGCAACTGTTGGGAAGCAAATCGCCCAAAGGCACTTTTGGAATCAGCAAGTCAGAGCTTCCATTGCCCGTCATGATGGCGTCGTTGAGAACGCGAAGAAAAACAGAAGCGCTTGCATTTTCAGCGGGAGTATTGAGTGCAGAAATACAGAGTGGCTTAATTAACTGCAGCCAAACGCGAGAGGTGATGTGGTTGGTTTGACAAAGCTCTTGCACAGTCCAATGCGCTGGGCACATAAATTTGTCACGTTGCCATTTCAAGGCAGCATTTAAGAGGTGGAATTTATCTAAAAAACTCCAGCCTTTCGCGCAGACAACACCCACTAATAGATTGAGAGGAGTTGGCCAATTTGAAAGTGCAAGTCCGCGGTCCTGCGCATCACGCAGGTCAAGCGGTGTTCGTTCGAGCATCATTGCTGGATCTAAGCCCACAGTTTTCATCAGATCTAGGGTGTGGGTATAGGCCCCAATCAAAATATGTTGCCCGTTATCTAGTGGTAGGTCAGCATAGGTGAGCGGTAAGTTTCGAGCTCGTCCTCCGGCAGTTTGCGAAGCTTCAAAAAGAGTGACTCGCCAACCTTTTTGGGTGGCAGCAACTGCAGCCGCAAGACCAGCCCAGCCTGCGCCTACGACAGTAATTTCTTTGACCAGTTTCACAAATGAAAGGCCGTCAAAAACGACCGAGTGCTTGCATCTTCCAGGCTAGCCAGAATTTGTGAAGGGGGGTCAGTGCGACACGTTGGCTCAATACCGGGAATTTCTTACTCTCTATCTCGCGCAGCAAGGTGCGGTAAATGCTCGCCATCATCAGACCTGGTTTTTGGTGATTTGAATCGGTTGATGGAAGTGCAGCCAAAGCTTCGTCATAAAGCGTGTGGGCGCGTTCAGCTTGAAATTTCATGAGGCTTTGAAAACGATCTGAATCAATGCGGTTTAAAACTTCATGCGCTTTCACGTCGAATTGCTGTAACTCAGAGACGGGAAGGTAAATACGTCCTCGCAAGGCATCTTCTCCCACATCGCGAATGATGTTGGTGAGCTGAAAAGCTTGTCCGAGTTTGTGTGCGTAGTGAGTGGTCGCGGGGTCGGTTTGGCCAAAAATTTTGGCTGACACTTCGCCGACAACACCCGCGACTAAGTGGCAATACCGAGTTAAGTTTGGATAGTCCAAATAACGGGTTTGAGTGAGGTCCATTTGGCAGCCTTCGATGACCGATTGAAGGGCCGCTTCTTGAATATCAAAATCAGTTGCAAGAGGCATGAGGGCTTGCATGACAGGGTGGCTAGGTTTGCCCGCAAAGGACTGATGCACTTCGTTGTTCCACCATGCTAATTTGGTGTTCGCCACACCGGGGTCAGAAACCTCGTCCACGACATCATCAACCTCTCGACAGAAAGCGTAAAACGCAGTGATCGCAGCGCGGCGTCTAGGGGGTAAAAATAAAAAAGCGTAATAAAAACTGCTGCCGGATGCAGAAGCTTTTTGTTGAACGTAGTCTTGTGGCGTCATGTAGTTCGAATTATCCGATAGGCGTCACATTAAAAAACTACGCCAGATGATGCGCAAGTAATCGAATTTGCCAAGTTTCGGACGCTCTAGTAAATGTGCGGGACAAGATGTATTTCGTTTTTCTAATTTGTCTAATATGCAAAGCCCGCCTTGCACAACGCCACGCAGCTCCCAGCCTGCACGGCCCGGAATTCGATGTACCAATGACTGGCCCGACAACATCAGCTCGCGGGCGAAAACTAGCTCTTCTTCCAACGAGTGTCCAACGGGCAAGTAATCGCGGCCGCGTTGTAAGTCCGGTCCGCGGTCTTGCCAAAAATTGATCAACTGAAGGGCTGTGCAAATGGCATCACTTTGATGGATTGATATCTCGTCGTTAACGTTATACAGGTGCAGCATCAAACGCCCTATGGGGTTGGCTGAGCGACTGCAATAGTGAAGCAATTCCTCTCGCGTGCGATAAACGCCCATCGCACCCGTGTTTTGAATGTCTTGTTCGAAAGCATCGAGCAAGTCATGCAAGTGTTTTGTCGGAATTTGAAATTTTTGAAGACAGATGTGAAGAGCATCAAATATTTCGGGCCACCGTTTGCTCGAAC
>CAZEAQ010000108.1:0-1781 GCA_964510145.1 uncultured Bordetella sp. | reverse complement strand
TATGGCATTTACGCCCTTTTGAATCACCGGAAATGTTGAATCGGATATATTACTAACCAATCAGTCATTAACGATTTTTGCGAATAGGCAATCTATGTTGGATCGAGTTTTTAGTATGGCGCGTATGCCATGGTTGGTATTTTTGTTGTCGCTTTTGGCTGCGTGCGGCAAGGGCGAGGCGCCGCAGGAACCGTTGAGGTCTGTGAAAGTCCTGACCGTGGGAGAGTCCAGCACGGGTTTTGACTATGAGTTTTCTGGGGATGTTCGTGCGCGAATCGAATCGAGTTTGAGTTTCCGAGTCGCTGGCAAATTACTCATGCGACCCGCTGAAATAGGGCAGCGCGTGAAAGCGGGCCAATTACTGGCGCAATTAGATCCGCAAGACTATCGCTCTACAGCCGATGCTGCTGCTGCTCAATTGGTGGCGGCGCAATCGAACAGAGATGTCGCCAGTGCTGATTTCAAGCGATACCAAGACTTATACGCGCAGGGGTTTATCAGCGTTGCTGAATTACAGCGACGCGAGGCCGCTCATATTGGTGCGCAAGCGCAGTGGAAACAAGCGCAGGCGCAAAGTTCTGTGCAAGGTAACCAGTCTGGCTATACGCGTTTGCTGGCTGATGCAGCTGGTGTCATTACGCTTGTAGAGGCGAATGTTGGGCAAGTGGTTGCTGCTGGACAGCCAGTTGTTCGGTTGGCGCTAGATGGACCAAGAGATATTGTTTTCTCAGTGCCACAAGATAAGCTGAGCCAACTAAAGCAGGGCGTCAAAGTGAAGGTGCGTCAGTGGGTAGATGGCAAAACTTATGAAGCCATCGTGCGTGATGTGGCCGCCAGTGCAGACCCAGTGACGCGCTCATTCATGGTTAAAGCAGCTTTACCTAAGGAGGCTGATCCAGTGCTGGGAACGACCGTGACGGTCACACTCAATGCGACAGATGCGGCGCAATTAGCAAAGATAAAACTGCCTACGAGCGCACTGCGCTTGGAGAACGGCAACACATCCGTTTGGCTGCTAGACCCTAATACGATGACCGTCAAAGCGCAAAGTATTGAAGTTGAAGCGGTCGATGGAAATGATGTGCTTGTGACATCAGGGTTGCAAAAGGGCGAGCAAGTCGTTGTATCGGGCGTCCACGTCTTAACGACAGGGCAAAAAGTTTCCATCTTCGTTGCCAAGAACTGAGCCTTAGATGGATAAATTTAATCTTTCGAAATGGGCGTTAGATCACCCCGCACTCACACGCTATTTGATGGTTGTGTTGATGGTGTTGGGCATTGCAGCATACTTTCAATTAGGCCAAGACGAAGACCCACCTTTTACCTTTAGGGCGATGGTGGTTCGCACTTATTGGCCCGGCGCAACAGCACAGCAAGTGGCTGAACAGGTGACAGACAAGTTGGAGCGAACGCTTCAAGAAGTTCCCTTTGCGGACAAGATTCGCAGTTATTCGAAGCCGGGCGAGTCGCAAATTATTTTTCAAATTAAAGACTCCTCTAAACCAGCGGATGTACCCAATGTTTGGTATTCCGTCAGAAAAAAAATTGGCGATATTCGTTACACCCTTCCACAAGGGGTGCAAGGTCCATTTTTTAATGACGATTTTGGCGATGTGTATGGCGTTATTTATGCATTAGATGCACCCGGATTTACACCTGCCGAAGTGAAGAAGTTCGCCGATGAAGTAAGGCAACAGTTACTGCGAGTGCCCGATGTTGCCAAGGTGGAGCAGTTTGGTGTGCAAGATGAAAAGTTATTCATCGAAATTCCGCAAAAAAGA
>CAZEAQ010000107.1:0-5589 GCA_964510145.1 uncultured Bordetella sp. | reverse complement strand
GCCATCACCACATAAAAATCGCCGGGCTGTTGACGATGAATCGTGACAGTGCGCAACACTCGACCTTGGTACTCTGTTGTTGCAAATTGCGGCTTCGTGGATTCAGACAGTTGTTCGGGTCTAAGTCCTGCATGACCCGCTAGTAATGCGCCGCTTGGACTGAGCACCGCAAAATAAATTGACTCACTTTGGTCAAACAAAACGGTGCTCATCTCTTGCGCAGAAAGACTTAAATCTAACGCGCCAAATTCATTGGTCGATCTGCGCACATGACTTGCAACCAAATACGCATCGTCCACCAAAGATCGGTCAAACGCCTGTTGCGCAAAATAAGAGGCAATGCCCACCACCAAGGCTGAACCAATAAGCCATGTAGCCGCAAGGGGAAACAACACATGCCGCAATAACCGATTACGCAGTGACGGTTTACGAACAAGGCTCATAGCTGCTCCTCTAGCACGTAGCCAATGCCGCGCAATGTGCGAATTTGTGCACCGCTATCTGTGAGTTTTTTTCTTAAGCGCGAAATAAAAGCCTCAAGTGCGTTGTCTCCCAACGAATCATCAAAATCTGACAACTTATCTGACAACAACCGCTTGCTCACCGCCCTACCGGGGGGCGTCATCAGCTCACATAAAACTTCAAATTCTCGGGCAGGTAAAGCCAAATCTGCGTCGTCTAAAAATATGCGCCCCAGCTTCCGATTCAAACGCAAGCGCCCGACCCTGACTTCGTCGCTCACACCTTGCGTGCGTCGCACCAAGGCTCGCAAGCGCGCCTCCACTTCGTCTAGGTCAAACGGCTTGCCTAAGTAGTCGTCGGCTCCGGCATCAAGCCCTGCAATACGTTCATCGGTTCTGTTTCGCGCGGTTAAGACCAAGACTGGCGTTCGATCACCGCGTGACCGCGCATCTCGTAACAGCTGTAACCCACTCCCTTGTGCAGCACGCGGCTGACCGTTTAAAGGCAGATTTAAATCTAACAATACCGCATCGTAGGTTTGTACAAGCCAAAAATGTTTGCCCTCTTCAAGATGGCTGGCTGCATCGACCCGATGGCCCGCATCGGTGAGGCTACGCAACATCACCGCTTGCAAAACTGGATCATCTTCAATCAATAAGATTCGCACGGAATAAACAAAGATTCAAAGGTCAGGAACTGGTCAGCCTAGGTAGGCGATAAACGTGGCATGAGCATACGACATAACTTACCAGACCGCCTGCGCGAAACGATTCGCCAACTGTTGGACACGCCCACCAAACGTTACGTGGCTGGCGGCAGTGCACTGGCCATCGCGGTGTTACTTTACGCTGTGTTGAAACAAGATTCGCCGATAAAACCACCTACACCGCAACCCATCGTGCAAGGTAAGCAACTGCGCTTTCCTGCTGGCCACCCACAGCTTGCATTGCTCAGCACAACGGAAGCGAAAGCGGCTGACACCGTCACTATTGAATTGCCTGCACGGTTGGTGTGGAACGAAGAACGCACGCAGCGCATTTACCCTGCGTTTGCGGGTCGTGTGTTAAGCCTTAAAGCAGATATTGGTCAAAGCGTGAATGCTGGACAAGTGCTCGCCATCTTGGCATCCCCCGAATTTGGTGCTGCGCAAGCCGACACGGCCAAAGCGATGGCAGACGCCAAAGTTGCCGAACGCGCTTTGTCGAGGCATCAAACACTTTTTGAAGCCGATGTTATTTCTCGCAAAGAGTTAGACAACACTGAAGCAGAAGCCCTTAGAGCACAGGCAGAGCTTGCGCGGGCACAAGCACGCACACGCATGTATGGCAGTGGCGCCAACCATGTCAACCAACAACTAGGGCTTGCTGCAACGGTGCGTGGCGTGGTTGTGGAGCGTAATCTCAGTGCGGGTCAAGAAGTGCGACCAGACCAAGGCGGCCCCGGCAATCAGGCGTTATTTGTGGTCAGCGATCCGAGTGTGTTGTGGATACAGATAGATGCACGCGAATCAGACACGGTGTCGCTCAAACCTGGCACACCCATTAAATTGACGCTTCCAAATTTTCCCGGCCAAACGTTTGACGCCAAGATTTCTGCCACCGGAGATTTCATCGACAGCAACACACGCTCTATCAAAGTGCGTGCGGTGATTGACAACCCGCAACGTATTTTGAAAGCAGAAATGTTGGGCACCGCTCGCATTGAACGCAAATTAACTGCTGGCGTTCTTGTGCCCGCAAGTGCTGTGCAACTCAGAGGCACAGACTATTGGGTGTATGTGCAAACACAACCGGGCGTGTTTGAACCGCGCAAAGTCAAACTTGGCTACGAGGGTCCGCAAGAAGTTTTAATTACGGAGGGGGTTGAAGACAAAGAACTCGTGGTGAAAGAAAACAGTTTGCTACTCGCCCGCGAATTCCGAAACGCGCAAGACGAAGCAATGCAACACACACCCTCCCCCAGTTCATCCGCATCCGCTAGCTACGCGAGCCGTCCATGAAGCGCCTCATTGAATATGCGCTAAACCAGCCTCTCTTTATTTTGCTGGGCACGTTGCTATTTGTGATGGCCGGTATTTTTGCTTTTAAAAATTTATCAGTCGAAGCGTTTCCAGACGTCACCGATACCCAAGTGACGGTGATTGCGCTTTACCCGGGGCGCGCTGCGGAGGAGGTGGAGAAAGAAGTTTCTTTACCCATTGAAGTGGCATTGAGCGGCTTACCAAATTCGATTCGCGTTTTCTCGCACACGCAATTTGGTTTGTCATTCACCGTCGTCACTTATGACGACAAAGCCGATGTCAATCTTGCCCGCCAGCAAGTGAATGAACGCCTGAGCAGCATCGACTTACCCAATGGCGTGCAAGCCAATGTGATGCCCAATGCGACGCCTGTGGGCGAAGTAATGCGCTACCGATTAAGAGGCGACGGAAAAACATCTACTGAGCTGCGCACCATTCAAGACTGGACGGTCGAGCGCGCATTGCGACAAATTCCAGGCGTTGCAGACGTGGTGGGTATGGGCGGCTATATCAAGCAATTCGAGGTGCAGCCCGATATGCAAAAGTTGCGTGCCTACAAACTCACGCTGCAAGATTTGCAAGACGCGATGAGTCGCGGTAACGCCAATGCTGGGGGCAGCTATGTTGCACAAGGATCGCAACAATTTGCCATTCGCGGCCTTGGCTTACTGCGCTCTTCGCAAGACATTGGCAACATCGTTGTCACCGCGCGTGGCAACACCCCTATTTTGGTGAAAGACGTGGCCACGGTGGTCATTGGCGCGGTGCCACGTTTAGGCACTGTTGGTCAAGACATGGATGACGATGTAGTGACCGGTATCGTCATCATGCGCAAAGGTGAAAACCCCAGCGTGGTTCTTAAAGGTGTGAAAGAAAAACTGGCCGACTTAAACGACCGTGTGTTACCCAAGGGCGTGCAAATTGTTCCTTTCTATGACCGCACTTGGCTGATGGGAAAAACACTGACCACTGTGTTTAAAAACTTGGTCGAAGGTGCGCTTCTGGTTTCGTTGGTGCTGTATTTGTTCTTGTCCAATATGCGCGCTTCGTTGGCAGTTGTGGTGGTTATTCCACTCGCGTTACTGTCCACATTTTTAGGCCTCAAAATTTTGGGTGTGCCCGCCAACCTGTTGAGCTTGGGGGCGATGGACTTCGGCATCATCGTGGATGGTGCCGTGATCGTGATTGAAAACATCATGCACCGCTTAGCCGAGCGCGGTGAAGGCATGAACGAAAAAGAACGACGCACGCTCATCACCAATGCCGCAAACGAGGTGGGGCGCCCCACTTTGTTTTCGATGCTCATCATCATTGCAGCGCACATTCCTATCTTTGCGTTGCAACGTCATGAAGGCCGCATTTTTCAGCCCATGGCGTTGTCAGTGACGACTGCACTAGTTGGGTCGCTTATTTTTTCTTTAACGCTTGTTCCTTTGCTGGCTTATTGGATGTTGCGCAAAGGTATTCCGCATGGCGACAACAACATCGTGGCTTGGTCAAAACGTATTTATGAACCTGTGCTGACGTGGGCGCTAGAGCAACCCGGCAAGGTTGTCAAAATTGCGCTTGGTTGTTTTGCAGCCTCTATCTTGGCTGCCAGCAGTCTGGGTTCAGAGTTTTTGCCAGAACTAAATGAAGGCACGTTTTGGGTGAACTGGGACATGCCAGCCAGCGTGTCGCAAGAAGAGGCGGCCAAAATTTTGCGCAAAGCGCGTCTGCAACTTTTAACGATTCCTGAAGTTCGCACGGTGGTCTCTAAAGCCGGTCAACCGGAGGACGGCACAGACCCCAAAACACTCAGCATGGCTGAAGTCTTTGTCGATGTGAAACCTGCCGAAGAATGGCGCAAAGGACTGACACACGACATGTTGATTGACGAGATGGACCACAAACTCTCTGTCATTCCCGGCGTCGATCCGGCGTTTTCCATGCCTATTCGAGACAACGTGTTGGAATCTATTTCGCAAATTAAAGGGCAAATCGTTGTCAAGGTTTCGGGCGACGATTTAGACGTCTTACGCAAAACCACCGAAGCAATGCAACGCGAGTTCAAGCAAGTGGTAGGCGTTCAGCGCGCAGAGATTGACCGCTTGGGCGAAGTGCCACAACTCATTGTGGACATCGACCGCGATCGCGCTGCACGCTTAGGCCTAAATGTGGGCGATATTCAAGATGTCATCGAATCAGCATTGGCGGGCCGAGCCACCACTGAAATTTGGGAAGGTGAGCGCAAGTTCTCGGTCGTCATGCGTTTGGCTGGCGATCGTCGTTCAGTCATCAACCTACCCGCTACGCCCATTGCGTTGCCCGGTGGTGGATACGCCACGCTAGAAAACGTAGCCACCATTCGGCAGGGAAGCGGCGCGATGAATATTGCGCGCGAGGCAGGCCGACGCACCATGGCCATTGGCATTTTTGTGAAAGGGCGTGACATGGGTTCGGTCGTGGCCGACATGAAAGCTCGGGTGGCTAAAAACGTCACCATCGCTGACAGCTACGCCGTCACATGGTCGGGCGAGTTTGAAAACCAAGAGCGCGCCATGCAACGATTGGGCGTGGTGGTGCCTATTTCATTGCTGTTGATTTTTGTGCTTTTGTTCGACGCATTTGGTTCGTTCAAAACAGCAGGGCTGATTTTGATTAACGTGCCCTTGGCGTTAATTGGCGGCTTTGTCGCACTTTGGATTTTTAGTATTCCGCTGTCCGTCTCTGCGGCAATCGGCTTTATCGCTTTATCAGGGCAGGCCGTGCTGAATGGCGTGGTGATGCTCTCGGTGTTTCAACAACTGCGCAATGCAGGCTACACCGTGATCGATGCCGTCAAAGAAGGGGCGTTGCAACGCCTGCGTACTGTTTTAATGACCGCCATGCTGGCTGCTTTGGGCTTGTTGCCGATGGCGTTAAGCCACGACATTGGGTCTGAAACCCAACGACCCTTAGCGATTGTGGTGATTGGCGGTTTGTTCACCGCCACGCTACTCACCCTCGTGGTGTTACCTGCGTTGTATGTGGCTTGGTTCTCTGGCACACCCAAAGACGCCAAGCCTCACTGAAAATATTAAGGCAGTAAATCTGCACCTTTGAGGTAATCCATCTTGCCCACATCC
>CAZEAQ010000106.1:0-5689 GCA_964510145.1 uncultured Bordetella sp. | reverse complement strand
CAAACTGTCAAAGGGTCGACAAAAGCAAAGGAGCTCGCTGTGACCGTCGTCAATACCTCTGGAAATACTTCAACTCAGCGACTTCTGGATCCCAAAGAGGGTGTAAGTGCCCGCTCACAAACCAGAGTCCCCTCAAAAGAGTTCCGTAGTTCTTTAGTCAATGTGCAAGAACTCGGTGGGGCTGGCTCAGCGGCCACTCAAAGAACAGTCCAACGAGGCAATACGTTGACGAGTTTGACGCGTCAGTTTCTGGGCGCCTCAGCCGAGCAACTCACCCCTCAACAGTTAAACAAGTTGGTATTGACGGTTAGTAATGCCAATGGATTGAGTGACCCTAATCGAATCTACGTTGGCCAAGTCCTCGATTTTTCGGCCGTACTGCCATCACAAAGCTTAGCCAAAAACGAGCTTGCTGCCGCTAACGATCAGCCGTTGCCACAAATAACACCGTTACCAAAGGCGGCGGCACAGACGAATGTTGGGCTTGCCCCTCGCGTTGTAGTGGTGGGAGACAGCATTGCTTTGGGCGTGGGTGGCGCCATGTTGCGCAGCCAAGGCTCTGCTCCAAAATATTCAGAGGGGCAAAAGCATTTGGTTCAAACTGAAACTGGCATGGCAGTCGAGGCCACGGTAGGCTTGCGCTCTCCGCAAATTTTGAATCGTGTCAAACAAAATGCAACGCTGCAAAACGCTGAAGTAGCTGTTATTTCGGTGGGTACCAACGACATGGTTGGAATGTCTGCAGATTCGACTCAAGGGCTGCAGCAAATTAGTCAAAACTTAAGACAGATACGCAGCAATTTGAAGGCTGCTCAAAACGTGTGGATTCTTCCCTACGATCCCAAAGCGCGAGAACTCGTTGCCAATGTGGCGCAGGAATATGGGGACAAAACGATTGATTTAGCGCAGTTTGCTAAAGCAGACCGTTATCACCCCAAAAACTACACCGAAATCGCGAACTCATTGAACCTGGCACAAACAACCGCTGCAAAGCCGTGGGTGTCGACGATGTCGATGTTGCAGTCGCGTTAATTAAAAACGGCTTTACTTATTCGCCGCATTCTCAGCCAGTGCAACGCTGGCCCGCTGCGCAAATTCCGCACGCAGCGCCTTTAGCTTTTCTCTAGGGTCCTCTTTAGAGGTTGCTTTGTCGAGTCCCATCTCTTCGATAAATCGACTCGGTTGAGCCGCAATCATGTCGCGGCCTTTTTTCCGCTTACGCGTCCAGCTCACCGCCAAAGTTCGCTGCGCTCGCGTAATGCCCACATACATCAGTCGACGTTCTTCTTGAAGACGCACCGCAATGTTCTCGTTGGTGTGTTCGGTGCCCGGCTCGTCGTCTAGTCGAAACGGCAGCATGCCCTCTGTCACGCCGACCAGCATGACGTGTGGCCACTCCAAACCTTTGGCCGCGTGAAGCGTCGAGAGTGTCACGACGTTTTGATCTTTTTCGCGCTCATTCAGCGTTGAAAGCAGTGCGATGGTTTGTGCGACTTCAAGCAAGTTTTTAATCTCTGTGCCTGTAGTCACGCCTGCCACGTCATCAATTTGACCGCCACAGCGTTGTGCCATCCAGTCGCAAAACTCCATCACATTGGCCCATTTGACGGCGGCTATTTTTTCGTTTTCTTCTGAGTCGTACAAATGCTTTTCGTAGCCAATGTCTTTGAGCCAGTCGTTTAAAAAAGCGCGGGCATCTTCTGCGCCAGTGGTGAGTCGTGCACGAAATTCCAAATCGTTCACATAGCGACCAAACTCATGCAAACCACTCACGGCCCTGGAACTCAAAACCGACGTCAGGCTGTTGCTAAATAAAGCCTCAAACATACTCAGCTTGTATTGGCTGGCAAATTGCCCAAGACTCGCCAGCGTTTGATGCCCAATGCCACGTTTAGGTGTGGTGACGGCGCGTAGAAAGGCTGGGTCGTCATCGTTATTGACCCACAAACGCAGCCATGCGCAAAGATCGCGAATTTCAGCGCGATCAAAAAAACTTTGCCCACCCGATACTTTGTAGGGAATCTGAGCCTTGCGAAAGGCTTTCTCAAAAATACGCGCTTGGTGGTTCGCGCGGTAAAGCACCGCAAAGTCTTTTAGTTCTCTGAAAGAGGCCGATCCTGCGTCTGTGCCTGCACGCAGCGACTGAATACGCGCCACTGCACGCTCAGCCTCATGCTCTTCGTTATCGGCATCGACCACTCGAACGGGTTCGCCCTCGCCAAGCTCGGAATACAAAGTTTTGGGGAACAGCTTTGGATTTGGCTGAATCACGTTATTGGCCGCACGCAAGATGGCGCTGGTCGAACGGTAATTTTGTTCTAGCTTGATGACTTTGAGGCTGGGAAAATCTTGCGGTAGCTTGCGCAAGTTATCGAGCGTGGCGCCCCGCCATCCATAGATGGATTGATCGTCGTCACCCACCGCGGTGAATCTTGCTTTTTCACCCACCAAGCACTTCAAAACTTCGTACTGAGTGGCATTGGTATCTTGGTATTCGTCGACCAAAACATGACTCAGCAAGTTTTGCCACTTAAGGCGCACCTCTTCGTGCTCTTGAAGTAACTTGAGGGGCAGGCCGATCAGGTCGTCAAAGTCAACACTTTGGTAGGCGCTCAAACGCTCTTCGTAGCGAGCCATGATTTTGGCGACGATTCGTTCGTTGTCGTCCTTTGCCAAAGCCAATGCTTGGGTTGAGTTCAGCCCCATATTTTTCCAAAGACTAATCGTCCATTGCCATTGACGAGCGGTAGCTGCGTCGGTGGTGCCGCCGGCATCTTTCAAAATGCCCGTGACATCAGCGCTGTCCATGATGCTGAATTGGGGTTTGAGCCCCATCACGCTACCGTCTTGTCGCAACATGCGAACGCCAAGCGCGTGAAAAGTGCAAATCACAACGTCGTTCGCGGCCTTGCCAATAAGTGTCTTTGCGCGTTCGCGCATTTCAGTCGCGGCTTTATTGGTAAAGGTAATGGCTGCAATGCGATTGGGCTCGCAACCTGCCTGAATCAGACGGCCAATTTTGTGCGTAATGACGCGTGTTTTGCCTGAGCCAGCGCCCGCCAACACAAGACAGGGGCCGTGCAAGAAATTGACGGCTTCTTGTTGCGCGAGATTCAGACCAGCAGACATTCAGGAGACAGTAATAGGCAAAGCCGGCAATGATACCGGCACCGTCACGGGGCAAAATACACAAGTGCTCGATATTCTTTTAGTCACTTTTCCCTTCTTTGCGCTCGTGCTGGCTGGCTTTGTGGCGGCGCATCGCCGCATGTTGCCGTTAGATGCTATTCCCGGACTTAACGGTTTTGTTTTGTTCTTTGCGCTCCCGTGTATGTTGTACCGATTTGGCGCAAGCACGCCGATTGTTCAACTGCTAGACGCCACGTTGTTCTTCGCCTATTTGTTGTGTGCGTTGTTGATGGTGGGCTTCGTGGTGGCGGTCAGCTTGAATCGACGCATTGGTTGGAACGACGCTTCATTTGGCGCATTGGTGGGTGCGTTTCCCAATACCGGATTCATGGGCGTGCCGTTGCTGGTGGCCTTGTTGGGTACCTCGGCTGCGGGGCCTGCCATTGTGACCATCGTGGCCGACATGGTGATCACCACATCGCTTTGCATTGCGTTGTCGCGCTTAGATGGCGCCGATGAGCATGGCGCGAGTCGCGCTGCTAAAAGCGCGCTCAAAGGCGTGTTGACCAACCCAATGCCTTGGGCAATTAGTTTGGGGGCTTTGTCTTCTGCACTGGACTACGAACTGATTGGGCCTTTCGCCAAAACAGTCGGCCTGCTGGCAGATGCCGCATCGCCTGTGGCGTTGTTCACCATCGGCGCCGTGCTGGCGCGTTCACAAATTCGGGTCAAAGAAAGTGGACACCCACCCATCTTGTTGCGCGACTACATTCCCGTCGCCTTGTTTAAATTGTTACTACACCCTATTTTGGTTTTATTGGTGCTTGCGGCAACGGTGCAACTGGGTTTTCCGATTGAGCGCTTCACCGTCATGGTGGTCGTTTTAGTGGCTGCGTTACCTAGTGCGAGTAATGTGGCGCTTTTGTCAGAACGCTTTGGCGCAGATACCGGTCGAATCGCGCGGATTATTTTGGTAACAACAGCCGCCGCTTTTTTTACTTTTTCGGGCGCAGTGGCTTTGCTAAAAAGCTAAAACTTTGAAGTGTGCGATTTATATCGCGAGTGGATCGACATCAATCGCCCAGCGAATGACTTGTCGGTGTGATTGACGCAGTTCGTGCATGTCTTTTTGCCAGTGCGTGAGAAAGTGCTGTAACGCTTTGCGCGACCCACATTCAATCAGCATTTGTGCACGCTCGATATTCGCAACCCGTTGAATAGACATGGGCACAGCTGGATAAAGGTCGACACGCCATTCGTTTGCCAAGGCTTCTCCCGCTTCGCGTGCGCCGTTTAAAAAAGCTTGTGCGGCTTCTTGGCTTCGCGCCTCTGCCCTCACCAGTGCCTGAAAGCTGAAAGGCGGAAGCGCAGCTTGTTCTCGCTCAATCAGTTGTTGCCGCGCAAACGCGGGATAGTCGTGTTGCTTCAAAGCCTCAAACAATGGGTGTTGTGGGTGAAAGGTTTGCACCCACATTTCACAAGGGCTGATGGTGGTCATTTCGGCGTCTCGTCCCGCACGTCCAGCAGCTTGCATGAGCAGGCTAAATAAACGCTCAGGCGCTCTGAAATCGCTCGAGAAAAGCGCGCCGTCCGGGTTGAGTGCCGCCACCAAAGTCACGCGCCGGAAGTCGTGGCCTTTGGCAATCATTTGTGTGCCTACCAACACATCGACAACGCCGGCGTGCACATCGGCCAATTGACGCTCTAGCTCACCCTTTAATCGTGTGCTGTCTGCGTCAATGCGTGCAATGTTTAGCGGCGCACCATCTGGGCGACGCACGTCGGCCAGTAGCTCGGCCAAATGCTCTTCGAGCTGTTCTGTGCCACGTCCTAAGGGGCTGATGTCTAAATTGCCGCAACCCGGGCAAGCGCGGGGAACGGGTTGTGTGAATCCGCAGTGATGGCAGCGCAAAGTTCGGTCGAGTTTGTGAAAGACGCGATAAGCGCTGCAATGCGGGCATTCGCTCTTCCAGCCGCAATCGGTGCAATGCAAAACCGGCGCATAGCCTCGCCGATTGAGCAGCACCAAAATTTGCTCACCTTGCGTGACGCGCTGGCGAATGGCGTCCAACAAATGGCTCGAGAAAACGGTTTTGTGGGGTTGCCGATTCATGTCCACGCGTCTTACGAAAGGCAATACGCCTTGTCCAATGCGGGAGGGCATATTTAGACGCATGTAGCGTCCGCCAGCTTCATCGGCGGTTTTGGTTCGGCTGTGATGCCAGCTTTCGAGTGAGGGTGTGGCCGATCCCAAAATAACCTTGGCGCCCTCCAGTTGGCCGCGATAAATCGCCAAGTCTCGCGCCGAGTAGCGTGCGCCTTCTTGCTGTTTGTAGCTAGGGTCGTGTTCTTCGTCGACCACGATGAGCTTGAGGTGGGGCATGGAGGCAAACACAGCCATGCGCGTGCCCAGCACAATGCGCGCTTGTCCGTTGTGGGCGGCAAGCCAATTGTTGAGCCGTTGTGCGGGCGTCAAGCTGCTGTGCATCGACACCAAACACTGCGCCCCCCATTGCGGTGCAAAACGGGCCATAAACCGCGCTTCAAGCTGAGGCGTGAG
>CAZEAQ010000105.1:0-5745 GCA_964510145.1 uncultured Bordetella sp. | reverse complement strand
TGCCCGACGCCGACATTGACCAAGCGGTTGACGCCCTGATTGGCGCTGCCTACGGTTCAGCTGGCGAGCGCTGTATGGCCATTAGCGTTGCCGTTTTAGTAGGCGATGTTGGCGAGCGTTTAATGCCCAAGTTGATTGCGCGAACGCAAGCTTTGAAGGTTTTAACCGGCACCAATCTCGCTGCCGAAATGGGCCCCATCGTGACGGATGTGGCGCACCAGCGCATCACGGGCTACATCGACCAAGGTGTGAAAGAAGGCGCTCAACTCTTGGTCGACGGCCGTTCGTTTGATGCGAGCAAAGCAGGTGAGGGTTGCGCAAAAGGTTTCTGGATGGGCGGCACGCTGTTCGACCATGTCACGCCTGACATGCGCATTTACAAAGAAGAGATTTTTGGTCCGGTGCTCAGTTGCGTTCGCGTGCCCGACTTTGCGCATGCGCTCGACTTAATCAACGCGCACGAATTTGGCAACGGCGTGAGCTGCTTCACGCGCGATGGCAATGTAGCGCGCGAATTTTCACGTCGTGTTCAAGTGGGCATGGTGGGAATTAACGTACCGATTCCTGTGCCCATGGCGTGGCACGGTTTTGGGGGTTGGAAGAAAAGCTTGTTTGGCGACATGCACGCGTATGGCGAAGAAGGCGTTCGCTTCTACACCAAGCAAAAGAGCGTCATGCAACGTTGGCCCGAAAGCATCGGCAAAGGCGCCGAGTTCGTCATGCCGACCTCAAAATAAATTTATCTCTGCGCCACATAAACTCCGTGCATGAGTGACACACAGTTTGACTACATCATCGTTGGCGCCGGCACTGCCGGTTGCCTACTGGCCAACCGCCTGAGTGCAGATGCGCGCAAGCGTGTCTTGCTCATCGAGGCGGGTCGTAAAGACGATTACCACTGGGTGCATATTCCCGTGGGGTACTTGTATTGCATTGGCAATCCGCGCACCGATTGGCTGTATCACACGGCGCCCGACGCGGGCCTTAACGGACGCAGCTTGCGTTATCCGCGCGGCAAAGTGCTGGGCGGTTGTTCGAGCATCAACGGCATGATTTACATGCGCGGCCAAGCGCGCGACTACGACCACTGGGCAGACATCACTGGCGATGCACGTTGGCGCTGGGACAACGCGCTGCCGTATTTCAAATTGCATGAAGACCATCATGCTGGCGCAGACGCCATGCATGGCGCCAAAGGCGAGCGCAGCAGCGTGTTGCTCGAAGACCGCACAACCTATGGTGAAACCTTGCGCCATCACATCGCCGGAGGTGAATGGCGCGTCGAACGACAACGGTTGCGCTGGGATGTGCTCGACGCTTTTGCAGAAGCTGCCGTTCAAGCGGGCATTCCTGCTACGAACGATTTCAACCGAGGCAGCAACGAAGGCGTCGGCTACTTTGAAGTGAACCAACGCAAGGGTTGGCGCTGGAACACCGCCAAAGCTTTTCTTCGCCCAACCTGCTACGCACGCCCTAACTTCGAGCTTTGGTCATCGGCGCAAGTGGCCAAATTAGTCATGACCACCGACGCAGATGGCGGACAGCGATGCAGCGGCGTTGAAGTCTGGACAGGACATGGCTACGTGACAGTCCACGCTAAATTGGCCGTTGTTTTAAGCGCAGGATCCATCGGGTCGCCCCAAATATTGCAACTCTCTGGTTTGGGACCCGCCGAATTATTAAAGCAGCACGGCATTCAACCCATCATCAATTTGCCGGGCGTCGGCGCCAACTTGCAAGACCATTTGCAAATACGTTCCGTCTTCAAAGTGCAAGGCGTTGAGACACTCAACACACTCGCCAACAGTTGGTGGGGCAAAGCCAAGATTGGTTTGGAATACGCTTTCAAACGATCTGGCCCCATGAGCATGGCGCCTTCGCAACTCGGGGCTTTCACTCGCAGCAGCGCGGATCAGCCTTATCCCAATATTGAATATCACGTTCAACCGTTGAGTCTTGACGCCTTTGGCGAACCCTTGCACAGCTTCCCCGCTTTCACCGCCAGCGTTTGCAACCTCAACCCCACAAGCCGTGGCAGCGTCAACATCACAAGTCCCAACTTTGCTGACGCCCCCAATATTGCGCCCAACTATCTCAGCACCGAAGCCGACCGCAAAGTTGCTGCAGATTCACTGCGCGTCACACGTCGCATTGCAGCGCAACCGGCTTTGGCCAAATACAAACCTGAAGAATTCAAACCTGGCGTGCAGTACCAAACCGATGAAGAGCTCGCACGCTTGGCAGGCGACATCGCCACTACGATTTTTCACCCCGTTGGCACCGCGCGCATGGGTCGCGTTGACGACCCGCTGGCCGTGGTTGACTCTGAATTACGCGTGCGCGATTGCATGGGTGGTGTGGTGCGCGGACTGCGCGTGGTAGACGCCAGCGTGATGCCCACCATCACCAGCGGCAACACCAATAGCCCCACACTCATGTTGGCAGAGAAGGCGGCGCAGTGGTTGGCGCACGAGGCAGAGAACCTCTAATTTGCATGCCAAACGCCTCGGGAAAGCACCTATTTTTAGCACCCGTTTGGGGCATTACATTGTCACCACTCGCGACAATCTTCGGGTTGTCGATTCGAGAGTCCGAGGAGACAAACAACAAGCCCTATGTCATATAGAGCACCCAAAAGGCACCGACAAAAATCGGTGCCTTTTATTTTTTAGCGCTTTAACTTTATTGCTTGTATGGAATTGTTGATTGCCACCTTTGCCTCGGCCTTTGCTGGTTTTGTAGATGCTGTGGTGGGAGGCGGTGGACTCATTTTGTTGCCCACTTTGTTTGCGCTTTATCCAACTGCGGCACCCGCCACACTCTTGGGTACCAACAAAAGTGCTTCTGTGTGGGGAACCACATTTGCCACTTGGCAATACAGCCGACGCGTGCAAATGAACTGGCGCATTCTTTGGCCTGCAGCTGCACTTGCCATGATCGGTTCGTTTGCGGGCGCATGGTGGGTGACAAAAATCTCACCCGATTTTTTGCGCCAACTGTTGCCTTTCATTTTGCTAGCGGTGCTTATCTACACCGTGATGCGCAAAGACATGGGGCGACATCACGAACCCAGGTTCACCGGACGTCGCGAGTTGGCAGCCGTTTGTTGCGTGGGTGTTTTGATCGGGTTTTATGACGGGTTTTTTGGCCCTGGCACAGGCAGTTTCTTTGTCTTCTTATTGGTGCGCTGGCTGGGCTACGATTTTTTAAATGCCTCTGTGGCAGCCAAACTTTTGAATCTCTCTAGCAATACCGCGGCGCTAATTCTCTTCACACTTAAAGGACACGTTTGGTGGCATCTGGCGTTGCCGTTGGCCATGGCGAATGTGGCGGGTAGTTTGTTAGGCACTCGCATGGCGCTGCAACACGGCGCTGGTTTTATACGCGGTATGTTTATCTTGGTGGTCACTGCGCTGATTTGCAAAACCAGCTTCGATGCTTATCTACGCTAACGGCTTGCTAAATTAACGCGTTGGGCTAGGCGGACTGGGTGGCGTCACCACGGCGGCAACGGGGGCTATGGCTGGTTTTTTAGCTGCTGGCTTTTTACCCTCATCGCCTTCTTCATCAGCTTCAGCTTCAGTCGGCTTAGGTGGCCAAGGCACGCTCGCCACAGGGCGTGGTTTACCAATGGGCCGAGTGGCTTGACCTTTCTGCACAGCCTCAATGTCTTCTTGCGAGGGGTACTGCCCCAAGATCACAAAGTCAAACACGCGGCGGGCAATAGGTGCCGCATTTTGAGCGCCAAAGCCTGCGTTTTCCACCACCATCGCAAGTGCAACCTTTGGGTCATCCGCAGGCGCAAACGCGACGAACAACGCGTGGTCACGCATGCGTTCATCAATCGTTGCAGCGTTGTACTTTTCGTTCTGTTTGACCGTAAAAACTTGTGCAGTTCCTGTCTTACCCGCGCTCACATATTGCGCACCGATAAAGCTAGATGCCGACGTGCCTTCAATGTTCACGCCGATCATGCCCTTCTTGATAATCTCCAAGTTCTCGGGGGCTAGAGGCAGCTGTCCAACCGGCTCTTTTGCAACAGGCGTTGACGCTTTGGTCTCTACGTCCAAGACTTCGCGCACCAAATGCGGCTTCATCTTTAGACCGTTGTTGGCCACAGTGCCCATAGCATGTGCAACCTGCAACATCGTGAAGCTGTTGTAGCCCTGCCCAATACCCAGAGAAATCGTTTCACCCGAATACCAACGCTGTTGCTCTGGACGTTTGTAGGTGGTTCGCTTCCATTCCGTTGAAGGCAACACACCGCGCGATTCACCCAAGATATCCACGCCGGTGATTTGGCCAAACCCAAGTGGTTTCATTTGCTCACTGATTAAGTCCACACCCATGTCGCGCGCCAGTGTGTAGTAGTAGGTGTCGCATGACTCAACAATGGACTTGTACATATCCACCGAACCGTGTCCGCCTTCTTTGTCGTCCCTAAACCGGTGGTTACCAAACATGAAAAAACCGGGGTCAGAAATGAGCGTTTTCTCTGCTCGTTTTCCGGTTTGCAACGCTGCCAATGCCATGAACGGTTTATAGGTTGAGCCCGGCGGATAAGTACCTCGGAGGGCTCGGTTCAATAGCGGCTTATCCAGCGACTCGTTCAATGCTTGCCAGTTCTCGCTATCAATGCCGTCGACAAATAAATTAGGGTCAAAGGTGGGCTTGCTCACAAAAGCCAAGATCTCGCCCGTCTTCGGGTCTAACGCCACCAAAGCGCCACGGCGTTTGCCGTACAGGTCTTCAACCAGTTTTTGTAACTTAATGTCGATCGACAAAACCACGCTGTTACCCGGAACAGCCTGGCTGCTATTCAGGCGGCGCACAGCGCGCCCGCCCGCTGAGGTTTCCATCTCTTGCACGCCTGTAATGCCGTGCAACTGCGTCTCGTAACTTTGCTCCACACCAAGTTTGCCGATGTAGTCGGTGCCGCGATAGTTGCTCGCGTTTTCAGACTCTTCAATCTTCGCTTTTTCGGCTTGGTTAATACGCCCGATGTAGCCAATCACATGACTGGCCAATTGGTTATAGGGATAGTTGCGAAACAAACGCGCGCGAATTTCAACACCAGGAAAGCGATAGCGTTGTGCTGCAAAACGCGCAACTTCTTCGTCAGTTAGACGGTTGCGAATCGGTACAGATTCAAAATTTTTCGATTCGTCTAATTGCTTTTTAAAGCGGCGCTTGTCGCGCGCTTGAATATCAATCACACCTGACAGTTGTTCGATCAACTGATCGAGTGGTTCCACGACTTTAGATGCCGTGATCTCTAAGGTGTAAGCCGAATAGTTGGTCGCCAAAACAATCCCGTTACGGTCCATGATGACACCGCGGTTGGGCACGATGGGAACGATGGCGGTGCGGTTGTTTTCGGCTTGTGCGTTGAGTTCGTCATAACGAATCACCTGCAAATAAAACAAGCGAAAAGCGAGCAACCCAAACATGACTAAAACGAAACCCGTCACCACCACCATGCGCGACCTGAATCGACGCAGATCGGACTGGATGTCGCGAATAACTCTCATAGCGGACGATTGGCGTCTGGGTTAGGCGCACGTCGCTGAGGCGCCAGCAAAATAACACTCACGATCGGCCACAACAAAGCCTCAGCCAATGGAGAAATAAAAATCATCCAGCCTGGAAACAGTGCGCCCGACATCATTCGCACGGTTAAATCAAGGGCGTGCGCCGCAACAAACATGGGCAACACCTGCATGGCTTGCGAGGGCACCGTGAACC
>CAZEAQ010000104.1:0-5748 GCA_964510145.1 uncultured Bordetella sp. | reverse complement strand
GCGCGTTTGTTTGACTACAAGTGGTACGCCGCATTGGCCTATGTGCGTGCGAACCGGCTGAACTACAACGTGATTGAAAGCCCCAACGATCGGCTTGGGCTCATCGCCAGTGGCAAGGCCTACAACGACACGCGCCAAGCCTTGCTCGACTTGGGGCTGGACGACGCAACGTGTCGGCGCATTGGCATACGTTTGCACAAAGTGGCGGTGGTGTGGCCGCTGGATGCGCAACTCACGCGTGAGTTTGCGACGGGTTTGCAAGAGATTTTGGTGATCGAAGAGAAACGCCAAATCATTGAATATCAAATCAAAGAAGAGCTTTACAACTGGCGCGCTGATGTGCGTCCGAATGTGTTGGGTAAGTTCAACGAAGTTGACAACGACCACAGCGGTGGCGAATGGTCGATGCCCAACCCGAGCGCGAACACGTTGTTGCGCGCTAACGCCGATTTGAACCCCGCGTTAATTGCCAAGGCCATTGCACAACGCGTGCTCAAACTCGGCGTTGACGCCGATATTGCTGCGCGAATTCAAGCGCAGTTAAGCATCATCACGGCCAAAGAGTTGTCGTTGAAAGAAGTGCGCGTGAAGGCCGATCGTCAGCCATGGTTTTGCTCGGGGTGCCCGCACAACACATCGACCAAAGTGCCAGAAGGTTCGCGCGCAATGGCCGGCATTGGCTGCCACTTCATGGCTTTGTGGATGGACCGCAGCACCGAAGGCTTCACGCAAATGGGCGGCGAAGGCGTGCCTTGGGTCGGGCAGCAGCCGTTTGTGAACGACGCGCATATTTTTGCTAACTTAGGCGATGGCACTTATTTTCACAGCGGCCTTTTGGCGGTGCGACAAAGCGTGGCCGCAGGGGTCAACATCACCTACAAAATTTTGTACAACGATGCGGTCGCCATGACCGGCGGTCAACCCGTTGGCGAAAGACCTGAAGGGCACTCGGTTTTGCAAATCGCACAAAGCATGAAGGCGGAAGGTGCGAAGCGCATCACCGTAGTGACCGATGAGCCAGAGAAATATGTGGGCGCAGATTTGGTGAGTGGTGTTGACGTATTTCATCGCGATGAGTTGGACCGTATTCAACGCGAAATGCGTGACACAAAAGGATGCACCGTCATCATTTACGACCAAACCTGTGCGACTGAAAAACGCCGTCGTCGCAAACGCGGCACGATGGTCGACCCTGCCGTTCGGGTGCTGATTAATGAGCTGGTGTGTGAAGGCTGTGGCGACTGCGGCGTGCAGAGTAATTGCTTAAGCGTGGAGCCTTTAGAGACTGAGTTCGGACGCAAGCGCACCATCAACCAAAGCACTTGCAACAAAGACACCAGTTGCTTGAAAGGTTTTTGTCCAAGCTTTGTCACCGTGGAGGGTGGGCAACTGAAGAAAAAAGCCAAAGGTGTGATGCGTGTTGATTTGCCGAATGCGGCATTGCCAGAGCCCGTGTTGCCAATGCTCACGCAGGCGTGGGGCACCGTGGTCGCGGGGGTGGGCGGCACAGGGGTGATCACCATTGGGCAGTTGTTGGGCATGGCGGCGCACATCGAGGGCAAAGGTATCGTCACGCAAGACTCTGCGGGGTTGGCGCAAAAAGGGGGCGCCACTTGGAGCCATGTGTTGATTGCGCAAAACCAAGACGACATTCGCACTACGCGCGTGAGCTTGGCGGCGGCCGACTTGATCATCGGGTGCGACCCTATCGTGACGGCTGGCAAAGAAACATTGCAACGCATGCGTGAGGGGCGAACGCATGTCGCGCTCAATGCGCACAGCACGCCAACGGCGGCATTTGTAAAAAACACCAATTGGCAAAACCCTGCCGAGCAGTGCGCGGCATCTATTGTTCAAGCGGTGGGCGAAGTAGGCGTCAGCGCTTTTGATGCCAACCGAGTGGCCACGCAAGTGTTAGGCGACAGCCTGTTTATTAACCCCATGATCTTGGGTTACGCCTGGCAAAAAGGCTGGGTGCCATTGGGGCTTGATGCCTTAATGCGCGCCATTGAACTAAACGATGTGGCCGTGGAGCAAAACAAAACGGCATTCACTTGGGGCCGACACTGCGCGCAGCATTGGGAATTGGTCGATGCACTTTTGGCGCCTGCACAAGTGGTGCAATTTCATAAGCCCGAGGGCATTGATGCGCTGATTGAAAAACGCGTAGCCTTCTTAACGCAATACCAAAACGCCGCTTATGCCAGCCAATATCTCGCCGTGGTTCAAAGAGTGCGAGAGGTGGAGACCCAAGTGGTTCAGCAAACCAAACTGACCGAGGCTGTGGCGCGTAATCTCTTTAAGCTCATGGCGTACAAAGACGAATACGAAGTGGCGCGACTGCATACCGACCGTGCGTTTTTGCAAAAAATTGATCAACTCTTTGAAGGCGATTACGCCTTGCACTATCACCTCGCGCCACCGCTGATTGCAAGCACCAACGAGAAGGGTGAATGGGTGAAGCAAAAATTTGGTCCGACGATGTTGACGGGTTTCAAAGTGTTGAAACATTTGAAAGTATTGCGCGGCACGATCTTCGATGTGTTTGGTTACACCGAAGAGCGGCGGACGGAGCGCAAATTGGTACGCCAATACCGCGCCAGTGTCGATGTGTTGATTCAACAACTTGCGCCAGGCAACCATGCTTTGGCGGTTGAGATTGCAAAAATTCCTGAACAAATAAAAGGATTTGGTCACGTCAAAGCCCGTCACCTTGCGGCTGCTCGCCAAAGGTGGACAGACTTGACCGCGCAATGGGTCGCGATGACCTGAACGTAGCAGAGGCCTTGAGCCTGCCCGCATACAATTCACGGTTGGCCTGCTGGGACGTTTTTTGCCTCAGCAGATGTCTCTCATTTTGGAGTTTGACCGTGTTTATTTCTTCTGCTTTTGCCCAAACCGCACCTGCCGCTGCTGCAGGTGGAGACGTCATGACTTCGCTCACAGGCATGTTGCCTTTGGTGCTGATGTTTGTGGTGTTGTACTTCGTGATGATTCGCCCCCAAATGAAGCGTCAAAAAGAACACAAAGCCATGATCGACGCGCTGGCAAAAGGCGACGAAGTCGCCACTGCGGGTGGCTTGTTGGGTAAGGTGAGCAAGTTGGGCGAGAGCTCGATTCACCTCGAAATCGCATCGGGTGTCGAAGTCGAATTGCAACGCCATGCTGTGGTGCAAGTTTTGCCTAAAGGCTCTTTGAAATAATTTGCAACTGACGACGAAGCGATCATGAACCGTTACCCCCTTTGGAAGTACGCGATCATCGTGATCGCTTTGTTGATTGGCAGCTTCTACACGCTGCCCAATTTTTATGGTGAAGCACCGGCGGTGCAAATCTCAGCCGCGAAGCCGTCCATCAAAGTCGATGCTGCGGTTCAAGAGCGTGTGCAAGCTGCGTTGCAAGCTGCAAAATTAACGCCCGATGTGTTGACCTTAGAGAACAACTCTTTGAAGGTTCGCTTCGAAAATACAGACAGTCAAATTAAAGCCAAAGACGCGATTCAACAAGCGTTGGTGCCTGACACCAACGACGCCTCTTATGTGGTTGCCCTTAACTTGCTGGCGCGCTCCCCTGCGTGGCTGACGGCGCTGAATGCGGCGCCTATGTATTTGGGTCTCGACTTACGTGGCGGTGTTCACTTCATGTTGCAAGTGGACATGGCGGCTGCGTTAACCAAAAAAGCGGAGTCACTTGCGGGCGACATTCGCACCAGTTTGCGTGAGAAAAATGTTCGCCACGGCGGCATAGGTCGAAACGGCCAAACCATTGAAATTCGTTTCCGCGATATGGCAACTTTAGAGGCTGCACAGCGCGTGATTCAAGATCAGTTTTTAGATCTGCAAACGCTCAGCGCACCCGATGGGCAAGACTTCAAACTCAGCGCCACGATTAACACGTTGGCCGCTAAGCGCGTGCAAGAGCAAGCGATAAAGCAAAACATCACCACCCTGCATAACCGAATCAACGAACTCGGTGTGGCTGAGCCTGTGATTCAGCAACAAGGCACTGACCGCATCGTGGTGCAACTGCCCGGGGTGCAAGACACGGCCAAAGCCAAAGATATTTTGGGCCGCACGGCAACACTCGAAATTCGCATGGTGGACGACAGTGCAGAAGCCCGTTCTGCAGAGTTTGGCAATGGTCCGGTCCCATTTGGCACCGAGAAGTTTTTAGACCGCAATGGTCAAGCAGTGATCGTTAAAAAGCAGGTTATTTTGACGGGCGAAAACCTGACCGATGCACAACCCGGCTTTGACACACAAAACCAAGAAGCCGCTGTGCACTTGACCCTAGATGCCAAAGGCGCGCGTATTTTTAAAGATGTCACGCGTGAAAGTGTGGGCAAGCGCATGGCAATTTTGCTGTTCGAAAAAGGCAAAGGCGAAGTAGTTACGGCGCCGGTTATTCGAAGCGAAATTGGTGGCGGTCGCGTTCAAATTTCTGGTCGCATGAGCACCGTCGAAGCCAATGACACGGCGTTGCTTTTGCGCGCAGGTTCGTTAGCTGCGCCAATGGAAATTATTGAAGAACGCACCATTGGTCCGAGCTTGGGCGCTGAAAACATTGCCAAAGGTTTTAACAGTGTGACCTGGGGATTTGTGGCGGTGGCCGCCTTTATGTGTGTTTATTACATGTTGTTTGGCGTGATCTCTAGCGTGGCTTTAGCGATCAACTTGTTGCTCTTGGTGGCGGTGTTGTCGATGTTGCAGGCCACGCTCACGTTGCCCGGTATGGCCGCGATGGCTTTGGTGTTGGGTATGGCAATTGACGCCAACGTGTTGATCAACGAGCGTGTGCGCGAAGAGCTTCGCAACGGCGCTTCACCGCAGGCGGCAATTCATGCGGGCTACGACCGTGCTTGGGCAACTATTTTGGATTCCAACGTCACCACACTCATTGCGGGCTTGGCGTTGTTGGCGTTTGGTTCCGGTCCGGTGCGCGGATTTGCGGTGGTGCATTGCTTGGGCATTTTGACCAGCATGTTTTCGGCCGTGTTCTTCTCGCGTGGTTTGGTCAACCTTTGGTATGGCCGCAAGAAGAAGTTACAAAGCGTGTCCATTGGCACCGTGTGGCGCCCATAAACGTGGCCGACAAGAAAGAGATTTAAGTCATGGAATTTTTTAAGATCCGCAAAGACATCCCGTTCATGAAGAACGCGATTGCGTTTAACGCGGTGTCGTTCATTACCTTCATTGCCGCGGTGTTCTTTTTGTTTAGCCGTGGGCTGCACTTGTCGGTCGAATTTACGGGCGGCACGCTGATGGAAGTTAGCTACAGCCAGCCCGCAGATTTAAGCGCTATTCGTACGCAAGTTGCCAAGTTGGGGTTTACCGATGTGCAAGTGCAAAACTTTGGCACCGCCCGCGATGTGATGATTCGTATGCCCGCGGTTAAAGGACAAAGCTCTGCGCAACAAAGCGAGCAAGTGCTCACAGCGTTGAAAGATGCTGATGCAACCGCCGAGTTGCGCCGCACCGAATTTGTGGGGCCTCAAGTGGGTGACGAATTGGCGGCCGATGGACTGAAGGCCTTGGCCTTTGTGGTCGTTGGCATCATGATTTATTTGGCCATGCGTTTCGAGTGGAAATTTGCGGTGGCAGCCATCGTCGCGAACTTGCACGACGTGATCATCATCTTGGGCTTCTTTGCGTTTTTCCAGTGGGAGTTTTCGTTGCCGGTGTTGGCGGCGGTGCTGGCAGTGCTCGGCTATTCGGTGAACGAGTCGGTGGTTATTTTTGACCGTATTCG
>CAZEAQ010000103.1:0-5785 GCA_964510145.1 uncultured Bordetella sp. | reverse complement strand
AAATGGGGCGCCCTATGTTGAGGGCGACCAACACCGGGGCAACAGCCGTCATCAACGCAAAGGGAGAGGTGACAGATCGACTGCCAAGCGCCGTAGAAGGCGCTTTAACGGTTGATGTCTACGGCGTTCACGGGCCAACAACGCCTTACGCACAATGGGTTTCCCGTTGGGGCTTACTGCCAATGGTGGCTGTTGCGCTGCTGGTCGTCGTGATTGTTGCGAGCATGGCGCACTCGGCTAGGCATGGGCGGCGACGTTTCGCCCCGTAAAATTAGGTTTTGCTGGCGTATTGACTGGCAATTCCAAACTCGCCGGCAAAAGCTGGCTCCGTTGCATGCTGACTTTTCAACAAATTATTCTCAAACTCCAGTCTTATTGGGCCGACCAAGGATGCGCGCTCTTGCAGCCGATCGACATGGAGGTGGGTGCTGGCACCTCGCACACCGCAACCTTTTTGCGCGCACTCGGGCCTGAGCCTTGGCGCGCAGCCTATGTGCAGCCAAGCCGTCGCCCGAAAGATGGGCGATATGGAGAAAACCCAAATCGTTTGCAGCACTATTACCAATATCAAGTGGTCTTGAAGCCTGCCCCAAGCAATATCTTGGAGCTCTATTTGGGATCGCTCGAAGCGCTAGGGTTCGACCTTAAAAAAAATGACATTCGCTTTGTGGAAGACGATTGGGAGAACCCCACTCTGGGCGCATGGGGCTTGGGTTGGGAGGTTTGGCTCAACGGGATGGAGGTGACGCAGTTCACTTATTTCCAGCAAGTTGGGGGTATCGATTGCAAACCCATCACGGGCGAAATCACGTATGGCTTAGAGCGCTTGGCGATGTATTTGCAGGGCGTCGACAACGTTTACAACTTGGTTTGGACCGAAGACGGGTCTGGCAACAAACTGACCTACGGTGATGTTTACAAACAAAACGAAGTCGAGCAATCGACCTATAACTTTGAGCACAGCGATGCGGAGTTTTTATTCACTGCGTTTGGTGCGCATGAAAAGCAGGCGCAACATTTGATGACCGCTCAGTTGGCGCTCCCTGCCTATGAACAGGTTCTCAAAGCGGCGCACACATTTAATTTGCTCGACGCACGCGGCGCGATCAGTGTGACCGAGCGTGCCGCTTACATCGGCCGCATACGCAATTTGGCGAGAGCGGTGGCGCAAAGCTATTACGAGAGTCGTGAACGTTTGGGTTTTCCCATGGCGCCGCGCGAGTGGGTAGAACAAATTGTCAAGAAGGCGGCGTAATCATGACCACTCAAAACCTTCTTGTTGAGCTCTTCGTTGAGGAGTTGCCTCCTAAGGCATTGCAGAAATTAGGCGATGCTTTTGCGCACGTTTTATTCGATCAGTTGAAACTTCAAGGCTTGACTGACGAAGCCTCTCAAGTCACGCCCTTTGCTTCGCCCCGACGCTTGGCAGCGCACATCACCAGCGTTTGTGCACAAGCAAAAGACCGAGCCGTTCAGCAAAAGCTCATGCCCGTCACAGTCGGGCTGGATGCCAGTGGCAATGCAACGCCAGCCTTGCTTAAGAAGCTTCAGTCGCTAGGTGCCGGTCCCGAAGCTGTTGCGCAGTTAAAACGTGCGCCTGATGGCAAAGCAGAAGCTTTGTTTTATGACAGTTTGCTTAAAGGTGCAAGCTTGATGCAGGGCTTACAGAAAGCGTTGGATGAAGCGATTGCAAAGCTGCCCATTCCAAAGGTGATGAGCTATCAACTCGAATCTGATTGCGATTTGCCCGGCTGGAGTAGCGTTAATTTTGTGCGCCCAGCGCATGGTTTAGTTGCGTTGCATGGGGCGACCGTTGTGCCTGTTAAAGCGCTTGGATTGTCAGCGAGCAACCGCACGCACGGACATCGCTTTGAAGCTCGTGTGTCGCCAATAGTTATACAAGATGCAGATCGCTATGCCCAAACATTAGCGACAGACGGCGCAGTGATTGCAAGTTTTGTTGAGCGCCGTGATGAGATCGCCCGTCAGCTAAAAGCCGCTGCCGCAAAAGTGGGCGGAGGCGTAAAGCCGATTGAAGACGCCGCGTTGTTAGACGAGGTAACTGCTTTAGTGGAGCGTCCGCACGTTTTGGTGTGTGAGTTTGAAAAGCAATTCCTCGATGTGCCGCAGGAGTGCTTGATTCTCACGATGAAAGCGAATCAAAAATACTTTCCGCTCTTAGACGCATCCAACAAGTTAACGCATCAATTCTTAGTGGTGAGCAACATCAATCCAGAGGATGCGAGCGCTGTCGTGGGCGGGAATGAACGCGTGGTACGACCACGCTTGGCGGACGCGAAATTTTTCTTTGATCAAGACCGCAAGAAGACGCTGGCCTCGCGTGTGGAAGGGCTGGCGAAGGTTGTGTATCACAACAAATTGGGCACGCAGGGCGAGAGAACAGAGCGCGTGCGAGCCATCGCCAAAGGAATTGCTGGACTTATGGCGCAAGCAAAAACGCCTTCCTTTGTGCAGTCCGTCGATACGGCTGCGCAATTGGCGAAGACCGATTTGCTGACCGACATGGTGGGCGAGTTTCCAGAGCTTCAAGGCATCATGGGCGGTTATTACGCAAGGCATGACGGCTTGTCGGAAGAGGTGGCGCAAGCCATCGAAGACCATTACAAACCTCGCTTCGCTGGCGACGATTTGCCGCGCAACGACGTGGGCTTAGTGGTTGCACTGGCTGACAAACTTGAAACCCTTGTGGGTATGTTTGGTATTGGTAATTTGCCAACGGGTGACAAAGATCCCTTCGCATTGCGACGTCATGCATTGGGCGTGATTCGTATGTTGGGCGAAGCTCATTTGGCGCTCGACTTAGATGCGCTCATCACGCAAGCGGTTCTGGCGTTTGGCGACAAAATTTCTGATCCGCGGGCTGCTTTGTCGACGTTTATTTATGAACGTCTTTCAGGCAGTTTGCGTGAACACGGATTCAGTGCGCAAGAGGTCGAGGCGGTTTTGGCTTTGCGCCCGCAACGTTTAAGTGATGTCGCGAAACGACTAGAGGCTGTTCGCGCTTTTGCTGCGCTGCCTGAAAGTCAAGCTTTGGCCGCTGCCAACAAACGCATTGGCAATATTTTGAAGAAGGCAGATGAGGTAGACCCCCACGTCAACACAGCCTTGTTTAAAGAGGATGCAGAGCAAGCTTTGTATGCAGCGATGCAAAAGCTGTTGCCCGAATCTGAGGCGCAATTTAAAGCGGGCGACTACACCGCCTCTTTGCAAACTTTGGCAGCGTTGCGTGCGCCAGTGGATGCGTTTTTCGATGACGTCATGGTCAACGCCGAAGCGATGGACCTGCGTCTCAATCGCCAAGGCTTGCTTAAAAGCCTGCATGTGGCGATGAATCGCGTTGCCGATTTGTCTTGCTTAGCCTCGTAAGACCATGAACATCAAACTCGTCATTCTTGACCGCGACGGCACGATCAATCACGACCGAGACGACTACGTGAAGTCCGCAGAAGAGTGGGTGCCACTTCCGGGCGCACTCGAAGCAATTGCTCGCCTCAATCATGCGGGTTGGCATGTGGTGGTGGCGTCAAATCAATCGGGGTTGGGGCGAGGTTTGTTTGATGTCGCCGCCTTGAACGCCATGCACACCAAGATGCACAAACTACTGGGTGTGGCAGGGGGGCGCATTGATGCGGTTTTTTATTGCCCGCACAGCCCCGAGGAAAGTTGTAATTGCCGCAAGCCAGCGCCGGGTTTGTTCGAACAAATTGGCGAGCGCTATGGCATGGACTTAACTGGCGTTTCTACCGTAGGCGACACCTTGCGTGACTTGCAAGCGGGCGCCGCCGCTGGGTGCCTGACGCACTTGGTGCTCACGGGCAAGGGCGAAAAATTGAAAGGTCAACCATTGCCCGCGGAGTTTCCAGCGGGCACCCAAGTGCATGACGATCTCAATGCATTTGCCGATTGGTTATTGGCACAGCCAGAGCCAACTAGCAAGGGCAAGACCCCCATCAAATCTGTTGGCAAAGCATGATGCCGTTGATTCGCTCAACGCTACACATGGCGTTCATGTTTGTCACGATCATTCCCTATGCGCTGCTCATCGTGATGGCCTCTTTGCTCGGCATGAAGGGCAAAGGTTTGTATGTGTTTGCGCAGCGCTGGCTGACCTTGAGCGTAGATGCAGCGCGGGTCATCATGGGCATTCGCTACGAAATTCAGGGGCAGGCAAATTTACCCAGTGGCGACACCAGCCCCGCCATTTTGTTGGTCAAACACCAGTCGACTTACGAAACCTTTTTGATGCCCGTGATCATGCCGCACCCGCTTGCGTACGTTTTTAAAAAAGAGCTGTTGTACGTGCCATTTTTTGGCTGGGCGATTGGCAAGTTAGACATGATTCACATAGACCGCAGCCAGCGTGCCAAAGCGTTTGCAAAAGTGGTGGAGCAAGGCAAAGCCTTATTAGCAAAAGGTGTGTGGGTCATCATGTTCCCCGAGGGCACGCGCATTCAACGTGGTGAGCGAGGCAATTACAAAAGCGGGGGCACACGTTTGGCCGTCGCAACGGGCGCGCCCGTCATTCCAATCGCTGTCACTTCGGCCAAATGCTGGCCGCGTCGAGCCTTTATTAAATATCCCGGTGTGGTGGAGGTCTCAATTGGCCAGCCCATTCCCAGCGAAGGTCGAGATCCCGATGAATTGATGCGCGAAGTCGAGGCTTGGATCGAAGCGGAAATGCAGCGCCTTGATCCCACCGCTTACGTCAAGCAGTCCTGAGGCGCAAAGCGTGAGCCGATTTTTGCAACTCGTGCTCGATATGTTTGACGGCGGTGTTTCATCGCCACCCTCATCGACCTCCCCGTCAACGCCTTCTAAACGAAGAGCGCCCATTCATGGGCCGCATCAGCCTTCAGAACCGTTGGGGCAAGTGTTGCCCAAGGCGCATTTTGCGCACCCCCGCGCAACGCGCCGCATTGTGCTGGGGCAGACACATGTTGCCTATGCCTTTAAGCGCGCACGTCGGCGCACCATTGGCATGTCGGTGGGGCCGGATGGACTTGAGGTGAGTGCGCCGCGCTGGGTGACCTTGGGTGAGGTGGAATCTGCGCTGAAAGAAAAAGCAGATTGGATTGCCAAAAAATTAGTCGAAATGCAAGAGCGTCAGGCTCAACTTGGTGCCGCACGCATTGTTTGGCGCGATGGCGTGGTGTTGCCCTACTTGGGCGGTTCGATTCAAGTGGTGTTGGACTCCACGCGTGCTTTAAAAAAGAACAGTGCGCAATTTGAGCCCCCGCATATCTTGCGTTTAGGCCTGCCGTTAAATGCAGAGCCCGCACAAATCAGAGACGCTGTGCAAGCGTGGCTCATGCGCCAAGCCAAAGCGTTGTTTGTCGAACGGCTTAACCACTTTGCACCGCAACTGGGCGTTAAGTGGACCCGTGTTTCTCTCAGCAGTGCGGCGACGCGCTGGGGCAGCGCCAGTGCAGATGGCGCGATTCGTTTGAACTGGCGTCTGGTGCATCACAAACTAGACGTGATCGACTACGTGGTGGCGCACGAGTTAAGCCACCTGCGCGTGATGGACCACAGCCCGCGCTTTTGGGACACCGTCAAAGACGTGATGCCCGACTACGCCGAGCGTCGGCGCGTTCTTAAGGAAGAACCCTTACCGCCTTGGTCGTGACTTGGTTTTTGAAGATTTCCCGTCATAATTGACGTTTACGTAAACGTAAACAAGAAATCATGGCCACCACCTACTCCATCAGTGATTTGGCGCGTGAGTTTGACCTCACCACGCGTGCCATTCGTTTTTACGAAGACA
>CAZEAQ010000102.1:0-5859 GCA_964510145.1 uncultured Bordetella sp. | reverse complement strand
CGGGGGTGTGGTCGGTGGCTTGACGCAGGCAAGCACGCAAAAAAGTGTCGTTTTGAAGTGGTGCAAACATGGCGACATTGTCGCCGAGTGGCCGATCAACTAGGCTGCATTCGCGCGAGTTTGGCATGCTCCACCATCAGGCAGCGATCTTGCACAACGCACAGTCCTGCTGCTTCAGCCTTGGCCGCTGCGTCGGGGCTTTGAATGCCTATTTGCATCCAAAGTGAACGAGCTCCAATCGCAATGGCTTCGATTGCGAGCGGGGGAATGTCTTCGGCGTTTCGAAAGCAGTTCACCATGTCTATGGCCACATGGCGTGCGGCTTCGGTGAGCGATGCGTAGACGCGTTCCCCAAGTATTTCTGCTGCATTGGGGTTGATGGGAATGATGCGAAAGCCATGGGCTTGCATGTACTGAGCGACCCGAAAGCTATCGCGATGCGTTTTGGGAGACAAGCCGACCACGGCAATGGTTTTGCACCCCTCAAGACTGCGTTGAATATCGTTTGTCGTTTTGTCAGTCATGGCGTGGGCAAGGTGGCAAGTGCGTCTCGCACTTGGCTCGGACTCAGCAACTCAGAGAGCACCAGCGGGGCGCGACCTGGCGAATACATCACATAAACCGGAACGCCGCTTCGACCCAAAGCGCTCAAAGCGGTGGTGATCGCAGGATCGCGACGAGTCCAATCGGCCCGCATTAAGACCACTTGATGCTTGGCGAAATCGCTCAAAACAGTCGGGTCAGATAGGGTGGTTTTTTTGTTGATTTGACAGGTCACGCACCATGCCGCGGTGAAGTCAACAAACACAGGGCGCTTTTGCGCCAGCGCCTGCGATACAGCAGACTCAGACCAAGGCGTCCATAGCGAGTCTGAACTTGTGTTGGACGTGGTTGGGGTGTGGTCGGACAAGTCGCTGAGGGCATTGACAAACGACACACCACCCAACAAAAGGGTCAAGCCCAAAATGACCTGCAAGATTCGGGCGGCCTTTGTTTGCCAGCGCAAATAGCCAACAGCGACGCCAATCAACAGCAAACCGCTGAGTGCCAACATCGTTATTTCTAAACTGGTTTGCTGACCCAAAACCCAAAGTAGCCAGACCACGGTGGCCAACATGGGTAACGCAAGAAATTGCCTCAAAAGCAACATCCATGGGCCAGGATGAGGCAGCAGTTTGGCAACCGCTGGGACAAGGCTCGCGAGTAAATAGGGAAACGCCAAGCCCAGCCCCATCATCACAAAGATAGACAGGGCTTGCCAAGTGGGAAGCGTCATTGCCAAGCCCAAAGAGGCACCCATAAATGGCGCGGTGCAAGGTGACGCCACAGCCACAGCCAGAACGCCCGATAAAAGCGCATCGAACACAGGATGCTTGGCTTGAAACGATAGCCAACGCGAGGGCAAAACGTGCCCGAGCTCAAATAATCCAAGCAAGTTCAGCGCGATGAGCGTGAACAAAACTGCGAGAGCGCTAACCACCAGAGGCGATTGCAGTTGGAAACCCCAGCCGAGTTGTTCTCCAGCTGCACGCAACGCCAATACGCCTCCGCCCAGCAGCAAAAAGCTCAGTATGACGCCAGACGTATAGGCCAACCCAGCGATGCGGTGTGCCCGATGCTGACGGCTGTGTTGCGCAAACCCCAGAAGTTTGATGGCCAAAACAGGCAGCACGCAGGGCATCAAATTCAAAATAATGCCGCCTAAAAATGCGCCGACTAAAGCCAAAGCAAAAGTGAAGAAGCTAGGGCGTGTGTCTTGCGCTGGCAGGCTGGCCACGGGCGATAAATTTTTTGCAGCTGATGGCTCTAAAACTGCAGGCCACGGTTGGCTGACGTTAATGCCGACGTCGATCGCTTGGCGTCCGCCCTTTTGCTCGTTGCCTTGAATCAACAAAAGGTGGAAACGCTTCGGCGATTCAAGTCGAGCGGGGTTGAGCGGGAATTGCGCGACCCAATCGTTGCCTAGCCAAGACTGTTGGGATTGCGGATGCTGGTCTGTAGATGACTCCAGTAATTCCGCTTTGTCTGGAAAAACGCTGAGTTTCTGGCCTTGCCATTGGGAGGGCAAGCCTTTAATTTGAAGCGATAAATTTTGCCCTTCAAATTTTTGCGTGACCGTCAAATTCGAGGGTGTTTGGGCTTGTTGAGCCAACACTTGTTCGAATGCAGCAGTGTGATTGCCCGTGCTGCTGTTGACGGGGATTTGGATGGCGAAGTCGCCCTCTTGCGGAATGCATTCCAAGCGGCACACCAGCCAACTGGCGTGCACTTGAATGTCCAATGTTGCTTGCTGGGTAGGCTTGAAGGCGCGCGATACCGTTAAAGGAACGACGAGTAATGTGGTGCCATCAAAGCCGTAATTGGTTAAATTTCCGGCGCGAAGTTTTTGTGGAAGTGGCCAAAGCGTTTGGCCGGCTTCAACACCTGCGGGTAAGTTGAACTCGAGCTGCGTTGGCAAGCCTGAATCGCCAGGATTGCGCCAGTAGGTGTGCCATTGCGGCTCGTGTTTGAGTTGCAGCCCCACCCAAAGCGGTTGACCCACTTGAACGCCCTGCGGCGCGTGCGCCAATAACTCCGCTTTAACTTGAGGTGTTTGGACTTGGGCGGTCGCGACGGTTTGCGCTTGACTGGGTGTGACCAGACAAAATGCAAAACCAAGCCATAACCACAAGCAAAGCTTTGCGAGCGAATGCTTTGCTAGATGAGAAAACAGAGTTTGCCGCCAAGTTTTAAATGTCATGAGGCAGATGTTACCGATCTATGGGGCAAAGTAAGTGGCAAAGCAAGGGTCAAAGTAAGAGCGAAAGTAAGATGTCGGACATGGATGCCAATCACCTAAAACCCTCCTCACAAACGCCTTCGTCGCACCGATGGGCGAGTTTGACAACGCAAGATTTCAGTGCGCTTGATCCTTCCCGCACGGTGGCTGTTTTACCTTTGGGCGCGACGGAACAACACGGCCCACATTTACCGCTATCGGTCGACACCTTGTTGGTGGACGGGGTGATCAATGCGGCGCTGGCTCGGTTGTCGCCCACAGACCCTGTGTTGGTGTTGCCCACGCAGACGGTGGGGTTGAGTACCGAACACACCGCTTTTGCGGGCACGCTGAGCTTGTCGCCGCAAACGCTCATTCAACTCTGGTGCGACATTGGCGCTTCTGTCGCGCAAGCGGGTGTCAAAAAGCTACTGATGTTCAACGCGCATGGTGGAAATGTGGGGTTGATGGATGTGGTGGCGCGTGAACTTCGCGCGAAACTCGGCCTGATTGTTTACAGCAGCAGTTGGTATAACTTGCCTTTAAACGCTGACTTGATGTCTCAGTTTTCGCAGGAGGAGCACCGTTTTGGCATTCATGCTGGTGATATTGAAACCTCCATGATGCTGGCACTGCATCCCGAGTTGGTGAACATGGATAAAGCGCAAAACTTTGCCTCGTCGTCCCAAGAGCGTGCGAAAAATTATGCGATTTTGGGTGACGGCAAAAGCGCTAAACTAGGCTGGCATATTCAAGACTACAACCCGCAAGGCGCCGTTGGAAACGCGAGTGCCGCTACCGCATTAAAGGGCGAAGCGTTGGTGCAAAACGCAGGCGAGAAGTTGGCGCAGCTTTTACAAGAGCTCGTTCATTTACCACTCACCACCGTGCGCGACTAATCAAGCAAACGTGACCCAATCTCGGTGCACGGGGGTTTCTAGATGACTGAGGTGGTTGAAGGCAAGCAAGCTAAAGCGTTTGGGCGTGAATTGAAACTCGGTCACGCCAGTGTTTCGAGTGCGCAAATTAAGTTCAATGCTTGTCTCGGGACTCGCGTTCAGCACATGTGCTACCGCGGTAGAAATCGGGCCTCCGCTAGAAACTAGCAAGACGTTGCCTTCGCAGTGTTGGCGAATGTGGTCAAGCGCTGACGTCACGCCGTGCACGAATTCTGGGTAAGTAGGCATACCTTGGGGCGATGCGGTGTTGGCCATCCATTGGGCAAGGCCGTCTCTGAGTAAGCGGAAATGTTGTTTGTAGCCCTCGGCTGACGTGGGTTTGACGAGCTCTCCGGCATAAACCGTTCGAATCACCGCTTCACTGTCGTACTCATTCAAGCCCGGCCAAAGAAGGGGCGTATGACTTGTCTGCATCCCTTTTTGAATGCCGGCTAAGGTTTGTGCATGGCGTTTGAGCGTGCCTGTGATGACGGTGTCGAACGTCAAGCCTTGCTCATGCCAATGTTCGCCTAGGCGGAGGCTTTGCTTTTCCCCCAATTCGCTGAGTTGGTCGTAATCTGCAGCACCCAAAGATGCTTGGCCATGTCGCACTAAGTAAAGGTGTCCCATTGGGTTGTCTTGATGAGGTTTTATTGTTGAGCGAGCATCCAAACGATGGTTGCTACTAAGGCCAATGCCATGCCACGGTTGAACCATTGAAGGCGAATGGCGGTGTTGTCGGGGCCACGCAGCCAATGCCGCAAGCTGGCGCCAATCCAAGCGTAGGTGAGGTTGCTGGTGAGGCCGAAAAACATAAATATCGGCAAAGTTTCGATCAGACGTTCTAACGTGTTGTCGCGCCCTATAACCCAACCGCTGGCGACGGAGAGCGCCAAGAACCAGGCTTTGATATTCACAAATTGCAGCAAGACACCTTGCCTAAACCCAATGATTGCACCATCGCTGTCGGTGAGCTGCCGCGTGCGGGCCAAACGCCACGCCAGCCATAGCAAATACAAAACTCCGGCAGTCAAGAGCCCCCAGCGTAAGGGCGGAAACTCAAGAACCAGTGCGCCAAGTCCCGCCGAATTGGCGATGAGCAAAACGCCCCATCCCGCTGGAACGGCACATACGAAGGGAAGAGCTTTTTTGAGGCCATAGTTGGCCGCAATGGCGGTAGACAACGCAGTGTTAGGGCCGGGCGTGAAAGTGCCAACGGTGGCTAGCACGATCAGTGCAAAAAATTCTGAGGCGTTCATCCTGCTGAGGATAGTTGCTCCCAGCGCTCAAGCGCTGTCATCAGCGCGTCTTCAATTTCGGTGTCACGGGTGTGAAGCTGAGCGACTTTGGCGGGATCGCTGGCGTAAAGATCGTTGTTGTTCAAGTCATTCCTGATTTGTTTTTGCTCACCCTCAAGCGAGGCTATCAAGCCGGGCAATGCGTCAAGCTCCCTTTGTTCTTTGTAGCTAAGTTTGCGCGGTTTGGCTTGAATTTGCGTTGTCGCTGGAGCTGGAGCGGCTTTGGCTGGTGATGGGCTATCTGCCGCCGTGCGGCTTGTTGAGCTTGGCTGAGTCGTTTTAAAGGGACCAGCCATCTTTTGCGAACGCTCTGATTGAGTTAACCAGTCTTGCACGCCGCCCTCGTACTCTCTCCAAAAACCAGGTTTTAAATCGGAGCCCTCATAGACCAATGTGCTTGTGGCTACGTTGTCTAGAAAGGTGCGATCGTGGCTGACGATAAAGACCGTACCGGCGTAGTTTTGCAGCAGTTCTTCGAGCAATTCAAGCGTGTCAATATCCAAGTCGTTGGTCGGTTCGTCGAGGACTAATACGTTGGCAGGGCGTGCAAACAGTCGGGCCAAAAGCAAGCGGTTTCTCTCCCCGCCCGAGAGTGACCGCACGGGGGATGTGGCGCGTGCAGGCGAGAACAAGAAATCGTCTAGATAGCTTTTGACGTGTTTGCGTTGCGCTCCGATTTCAATCCATTCGCTGCCCGGGCTAATAAAGTCCTCCAGCGTCGAGTCCATATCGAGTGCGTTGCGCATCTGGTCGAAATAGGCAACCTGCAGATTCGCGCCCTGTCTAACTTTGCCGCTGTCCGGCTGCAATTCGCCCAAAATCATCTTCAGCAAAGTCGATTTTCCAACGCCGTTAGGACCGATCA
>CAZEAQ010000101.1:0-5900 GCA_964510145.1 uncultured Bordetella sp. | reverse complement strand
GACGAGGCGTTCGCTGCGCCAAGACGACTGTATTGCCCTCACGCGTGGGCTTGAATGCCCACAGGGCATCTGCGCCAAACGCTTGCGTCATTTTGTTGACGCTCTCTTCATAACTCGAACTGCGTCCAAATAAATTCACCGTCATGCAACCATCGTCCGTCAGCAGTTGACGGCAATCGGCATAAAACTCCGCGCTGTCGAGCACCGGTGAAGCAGCTTCGTGATCGTACAAATCAACTTGCAAGGCGTCGATTTTTCCGCGCCAAAGATCGTGTCTCGCCACCTCTGCGGCGTCACCCAATATGACTTGCAATTTGCCATTGTCGGCAGGCAACTTAAACCACAAACGACAAGCCGCAATGACCTGCGGGTTGAGTTCAATGGCGGTGGTTTTCATGCGCAAATGTTTGTGACAAAACTTGGTCAGTGCCGCGGCCCCCAAACCCAACTGCATCGCGTGGCGTTTGCCCACTTGCTCTGGCTCAATAAACAGTAGCCAAGCCATCATGCGCTGCACATACTCAAGGTCGATATCGAAAGGCTTTTCAATGTTCATCGAACCTTGCACCCAAGGCGTGCCCAGATGCAAATAACGAATGTCGCCGTAGTCTGAAAAATTAACGTCTGGAAGCTTGTTTTTTTTGAGGGTCGCCATGCTTAATCCGCCATCCCTTCCACGACAAAACGCACACGCTTTTGTCCTTGCCATTCATCTGACTCCAGACGAAAAGCCAAGTGCGCTTTGGCGGGCAATGGATCGACACGACCAAACCAAATGCCATCGACCGGTTGTCCATGATGACGAAGTTTGAGTGCCAAATGCTTTTCGCCCACCAAGCGTTGGCTCACCACTTCGACTTCTTCGCTGAAGGTGGGCGGCGCAAAGCCTTGACCCCAAACTTCGCGGGCTAGGGTGTCGGCCAATTCGGGACGACGGTATTCGGGCAGCAGCGGCCCGTCGGTTTCGAGTCGACGTTGCAGGGTGGCGGCATCGAGCCATTCTTGTGCGACTTGCTGCAGCGCGGCTTCAAACGTCGCAAGGTTTTCCTCCTCTATCGTGCAGCCTGCTGCCATGGCATGCCCGCCAAAGCGCAACAACACCTCGGGGTGACGTTTGGCCACCAAGTCGAGCGCGTCGCGCAAGTGAAATCCGGCAATCGAGCGCCCCGAACCTTTGAGTTCGTGCTCTTTGCCCTTCGCTTGACTGGGTGCAAAAACAAAGGTGGGGCGATGGTGCAAATCTTTGAGTTTGGCGGCAACGATACCCACAACACCTTCATGAAAGTCGGGATCGAAAACACACAGCGCGCTAGGTGGATCTTCTTCAGGGTCGAACATTTCTTGCGCCAGCTCTAAGGCTTGTTCACGCATATCGCCCTCTATGTCGCGCCGCTCGCGGTTGATACGGTCTAGCTGCGTGGCCAGCTCGGTGGCGCGAGCCACGTCATCGGTGCTCAGGCACTCGATCCCCAGAGTCATGTCAGACAAACGCCCCGCTGCATTGATGCGTGGCCCCAACGCAAAACCAAAATCTTGCGACGTGCAGTGAACGCTTTGTCGCCCTGCCGCAGCAAACAACGCCGTCATACCCGGCGGCATTTGTCCTTTGCGAATGCGGGCTAGACCTTGTGCCACGAGCCGACGATTGTTGGCATCGAGCTTCACCACATCGGCCACTGTGCCCAGCGCAACAAGCGGCAACAAGGCGTCTAACTTAGGCTGTTGTTCAGCACTAAACACCCCTCTTTGCCGCAACTCAGCGCGCAACGCAAGCAACACATAAAACATCACGCCCACACCTGCCAAGGCTTTGCTTTCAAAGGTGCAGCCCGGCTGATTGGGGTTGACGATGGCATGAGCATCGGGCAACACCGCTGCAGGCAAATGATGGTCGGTGACCAACACTTGCAAGCCCAAAGCGCGTGCAGTGGCCACGCCTTCCACGCTGGCGATGCCGTTGTCCACGGTGATGAGTACATCGGCGCCGCTGGCTTTCACGCGCTCAGCAATTGGGGCTGTCAAACCATAGCCGTCCACCACTCGGTCAGGCACGATGTAGCTCACATGTCGCGCACCCAACCAACGCAAACCGCGTAGCGCCACGGCACAGGCGGTGGCACCGTCGCAGTCGTAGTCGGCAACGATGCAGAGTTTTTTGTCAGCGGCAATTGCATCGGCTAACAAATGGGCCGCCTCACTCATGCCTTTGAGCCCTGAAGGAGGCAACAAATTAGCCAACGAAGCGTCAAGCGTGTGGGGTTCTTGAATACCTCTGGCCGCATACAAACGCGCCAGCAAAGGGTGAATACCCGCTTGCTCTAAAGCCCAAATACTTCGCGGCGGCATGTCGCGTGGAATAAATTGCATCAGTCTTGTTCTTTCAATGGAGGCACGCAAAGCGCCTGACTCAAAGTGGTGGGCGAAATGAATTGGCGAAGGCGTTGCAGCAGCGATGGGGCAGCCAGGTCATACACATGAAACTCGTGCTCACCACACAACACCAAACGCGAGGGTTGGGTTGCCAACACTTTGGCATCGACTTCTTTCCACGCTTCAACCCAACCGACAAAGTCTTGCTCTAACGCACTTCGTCTTAGCGTGTCGACAACGGTGATGTTGGCAGTGTTGACGGTATTGGCGATGGGCAATTCGCCTGTGCCGTGCAGCCAAAACGAATTGATCGTCATGCTGCGCCCATCGTTCACGGGATGGGTGTAGAGCAACATTTGCATTTCGTTTTGCAGACGTCGCAACAAGTTGTCGCCTCTTACCAGCCAAGGATCGATATTGCGACCCACCACGCGGTCAATCGATGCCGTGGGTAGATTGGCAAACAGGGCAGATTCAGCCAGCCATTGGCCGGGCAAGTGGCGATGCAACGTGATGCCGTCTTCCGCAAAAAAACCCTTCATCGCATTAAACAAAACCTCATCCGTCTCTGCATCGATTTGCAAGTGTGCGGGGTCGCTCAACGTCACTTGGCCATTGCTGACGTGCCAATGACACAAAGTCATAAACGCCCAATGACCGGGGCGCGAAGCCGCCTGCGCCGCCCAAGGCAACAGGCCATCCACGATTGGCCAACCCATTGTTTGGGCCAAAGCTCGCTCATGCGGGGGCGACAGCGCAGCCAAATAAGGCGATGCATCTGGGTCGTGGTGCACCTCTGTTCGTTTGGCTTTCGAGAGCCATTCGCGCAAATGAGGCAAGTCGGTCTTCGCGAGGTAAGCAGACTCGGGCGCAGCGTCTGGGCGTTGCGTGGTCCACAGCGAAAAAGGAATCAACACAGGGGTCATGGAGAGCGATTGTCCGTGATGACACAATCTAGTCCGACATGACTCGAACCTCCTCCAAACTTCCCTACGAACTGTTAATTGGTTGGCGCTACACCCGTGCGGGTCGCGTCGCTGGCCGCAACGGTTTTATCTCCTTTATCTCTGGCGTTTCCATGCTGGGCATCGCTTTGGGTGTGGCGGCACTCATCATCGTGTTAAGCGTGATGAACGGCTTTCAAAAAGAGGTGCGCGACCGCATGTTGGCCGTGGTCTCGCACATCGAACTCATCGCCCCGGGTGGTGACGGATTTGCAGACGTCAACGCACTGATGGCACAAACCAAACGCCACCCCGAAGTTGTTGCTGCCGCGCCTTTTGTCAACCAACAAGCCTTACTTGCCCGTGGCGAAGACATGCGTGGTGCGATGGTGCGCGGCATCGACACCGCGCTGGAAACACAGGTTTCTGACTTCACTTTGCAAATTCCGCCCGACGTTCGCAACACCTTGAAAGCGGGTAGCTTTAACGTGGTGCTCGGGGGCGAGCTGGCCATGTCGATGGGGGTTCAGGTGGGCGACCAGATCACCCTTATCGCGCCCGGAGGACAAGTAACGCCCGCAGGCGTGATGCCTCGGCTCAAACAACTCACCGTCTCTGGCATTTTTGACTCCGGTCATTACGAATACGACGCGAGTTTGGCGTTGCTTGATATTGAAGATGTGCAGCGCATTTTTAGACTCATCACGCCAACTGGTGTTCGACTCAAAATCAAAGACAGTCAACACGCACGTTCGGTGGCCTACGAGCTTGCCGGACAGCTTGGCCCCGAGGTGATCGTGCGCGATTGGACGCGACAAAACCGCACTTGGTTTGCTGCCGTGCAAGTAGAAAAACGCATGATGTTCATCATCCTCACTTTGATCGTGGCTGTGGCTGCCTTTAACCTCGTCACCACATTGGTGATGACCGTCACAGACAAGCGTGCCGATATTGCCATTTTGCGAACGCTCGGGGCCAGCCCTCGCAGCATCATGGGCATCTTTGTGGTGCAAGGCGCCACAGTTGGTGTGCTGGGAACGCTGAGTGGTTTGTTGCTGGGGTTGAGCGTGGCGTTCAACATTGATGTCATCGTGCCTGCGATCGAAAATTTATTAGGCGCCAGCTTCTTACCGCGCGACATTTATTTAATCAGCCGCATGCCAAGCGATCCGCAATCTGCCGATATTTGGCCCATCGCCCTCATCTCTTTGGCGCTGGCTTTTATTGCCACCATCTACCCAAGTTGGCGTGCCAGCCGTATCAACCCCGCACAAGCCTTGCGCTACGAATAAAGGCAACGCGCGATGACCACTCCCGTCTTAACCGCCCATCAATTGAGCCGCCGTTTCACCGAAGGCCCGCTTGATGTCACTGTTCTACAAAACGTCAATCTCTCAGTCAACGCCGGTGAAACGCTCGCCATCGTGGGCTCCTCTGGCTCGGGTAAAAGTACCTTGCTTCATTTGCTCGGCGGTCTTGACGCGCCTACAACCGGACAAGTTTCTTTAATGGGCCAAACATTGCAGGGCATGAGCGCCGCTGACTTGGGCGACTTGCGTAACCAACATCTGGGTTTCGTCTATCAGTTTCACCATTTGTTGCCCGAATTCAGCGCGCTCGATAACGTCGCCATGCCCTTATGGATCAGACGCATGGAACGCGAAGCCGCAAGCGCACAGGCGCAGGCCATGCTTGAAGCCGTAGGCCTTGGCGCTCGCGTGCATCACCGCCCCGCGGAGCTGTCCGGTGGTGAACGTCAACGGGTGGCAATCGCGCGTGCTTTGGTGACACGACCTGCGTGTGTGTTGGCGGATGAACCCACCGGCAACCTCGACCGCAACACCGCCGACAAAGTGTTTGATTTGATGCTCAAACTCGCCCGCGAGCATCACACCGCTTTCGTATTGGTGACGCACGACAACTCACTCGCAGCCCGTTGCGACCGGCAACTGCAGCTCAACGCAGGCCACTTACAAAGCGACGCTACCCATTGAACAAACGCCCTCGGGCGTTTTGCGTAATGGCAGCAATGCACGGATGCGAAATGCGTCGCTCCACCGAAACTGCAAAAAACTCTTCCACCAGCTCTTCGCTGCGGCCAATCACCTCAACGCCATAGTGCGCAACGGTTTCCTCCTCCAGCACACCCGGCGACATAAATACGCCGCGCCCCTCGCGCCCAAAAGCTGTCATTAAAGCGCCGTCGTCAAACTCGCCCACAACCAGCGGTTTAATTTTTTGACGCACTAACCAGCCCTCCAGCTGTTGCCGCACAGACGAGGCGGAGCCCTGAAACAACATGGGTGCATTGTGTAAACACTGCGGAAATGGGCCTTTTAATTTGGCACGCAACTCAGGGGTACAAAAAAAGCTCATCGGCGTCGTCCCCAATTCGTGGTTAAAAGCTTTGACACTGATTCGCTTTGACAGCGGCTCATCGGCAATCACGAGGTCAAGCCGATGCAACGCCAATTGCGCGAGCAAGTCCGGAAACTTACCCTCGCTACCAATTAAGCGAACAGGCACATTCAAGGAAAGAGCAGGCTCGAGCAATCGATAGGCCACAGACTTGGCCACGGAGTCCGC
>CAZEAQ010000100.1:0-5901 GCA_964510145.1 uncultured Bordetella sp. | reverse complement strand
AGCAATACTGTGCGGGTTCGAGTCCCGCCCCGCGCACCACTTGATATTTAGAGCACTGCGACCTTAAGGCCGGTGCAAATTCTGCCAATTTAGGAGAAAGACATGGCTGTGACTGTTGAAACCTTGGAAAAACTGGAGCGCAAGATTACCTTGACGTTGCCTGTTGATGTCATCGCCAAGGAAGTGGACGCTCGCTTAAAGCGAGTGGCACGCCAAGTCAAGATTGACGGTTTTCGTCCTGGCAAAGTGCCTATGAACATCGTGGCGCAACGCTATGGTTATTCCACTCAATATGAAGTCATGAACGATAAAGTGGGCGAGGCGTTCACTTTGGCAACCAATGAAGCCAAATTGCGTGTAGCAGGGCAGCCGCGAATTTCTGAAAAAGAAGGCGCACCTGAAGGGCAAATGGCTTTTGAGGCGATTTTTGAGGTTTATCCAGAGGTTAAATTTGCCGACTTGGGAACGATTGAAGTCGACAAAGTCACAGCCGAGGTCACTGAGGCGGCTATTGACAAAACGATTGACATTTTGCGTAAGCAGCGTCGCACGTTTGCCCAACGCGGACTAGACGGCGCAGCACAAGAAGGCGATCGCGTCACCATCGACTTTGAGGGCAAGATTGACGGTGAGCCTTTCCAGGGCGGCAAGGCCCAAGATTTTCAATTCCTGCTGGGCGAAGGTCAAATGTTGAAGGAGTTTGAGGATGCAGTTCGCGGCATGAAGTCCGGCGAAAGCAAAACGTTCCCCTTGAACTTTCCCGCTGACTATCACGGCAAAGACGTTGCAGGCAAGCAATCTGACTTTTTGGTAACTTTGAAAAAAGTCGAAGCTGCACATTTGCCAGAAGTGACCGATGAGCTAGCCAAATCTCTTGGGGTGGCTGATGCAAGCGTTGCGGGTTTGCGTGCGGACATCAAGAAGAATTTAGAGCGCGAAGTTAAGTCCCGTTTATTGGGACGTAACAAGCAGGCTGCCCTTGATGCAGTGGTTGCAAAAGCTGAGCTCGACTTGCCAAATGCTAGCGTTCAGGCTGAACTAAATCGAATGATTGAAGGTGCGCGTGCAGACCTGAAAGCTCGCGGTATCAAAGACGCAGACAAAGCCCCAATTCCAGATGATGTATTCCGCCCACAAGCTGAAAAGCGTGTGCGCATGGGCTTGGTGGTAGCTGATTTGGTTCGCTCCAACAATTTGCAGGCGACTGCTGAGCAAATTAAATCGCACATTGAAGAGCTGGCGTCTAGCTACGAAAAGCCAGAAGACGTGGTGCGTTGGTACTATGGCGATATGAGCCGTTTGGGCGAGGTTGAAGCTATCGTGATTGAAAATAACGTGACTGACTTCATCTTGTCTAAAGCCAAAGTCAATGACAAAACTATTTCGTTCGACGAATTAATGGGTCAATCCTGATCCGTCAACAAGGAAACAACATGAGCGCACTAGAGACGCAAGCCTTGGGAATGATTCCCATGGTCATCGAGCAGTCGGGCCGTGGCGAGCGGTCATACGATATCTATTCACGTTTACTCAAAGAGCGCGTGATCTTTTTGGTCGGTGAGGTGAACGATCAAACGGCTAATTTAGTGGTTGCTCAATTGTTGTTCTTGGAAAGCGAGAACCCTGACAAAGATATTTCGCTGTATATCAATTCACCCGGCGGTTCGGTGAGCGCGGGCATGTCAATTTATGACACCATGAACTTCATTAAGCCTCACGTTTCTACGCTGTGCATTGGCATGGCTGCCAGCATGGGTGCTTTTTTGTTAGCGGCTGGTGAAAAAGGTAAACGTTTCTCTTTGCCAAACTCGAAGGTCATGATTCACCAACCCTTAGGTGGAACTAGAGGGCAGGCGACAGAGATCGAAATTCATGCGCGTGAAATTTTAAAAACTCGCGAACAATTAAATCGCATATTGGCCGAGCGCACAGGTCAGCCGTTGGAGAAAATTCAACGCGACACTGAACGCGATTACTATTTGAGCGCGGATGAGTCCAAAGAGTACGGATTGATCGACCAGGTGATCAGCAAACGTGCTTAATGGCCTTGAGATTTTTCAAAACTAATATTCATCGACATGGCTGACAAAAAAGGCGCCTCTGGCGAAAAAACTCTCTACTGCACATTTTGTGGGAAGAGTCAGCATGAGGTTAAAAAACTCATTGCAGGGCCATCTGTTTTCATTTGCGACGAATGTATTGATTTATGCAATGAAATCATTCGCGATGAGTTGCCTGGATTAGATGCCGATAAGGCCAAGGGCGATGACCTGCCGACACCTGCAGAAATTAAAGCCAATTTAGACAATTACGTGATTGGTCAAGAGCCTGCTAAGCGCACCTTGGCTGTTGCGGTCTACAACCACTACAAGCGCCTCAAACACAAAGAGAGCTCTAAGAAGGACGATGTTGAGTTGTCTAAAAGTAATATTTTGCTAATCGGGCCAACAGGCTCTGGCAAAACGTTACTGGCGCAGACGATGGCTCGTATGCTCGATGTGCCATTTGTCATGGCAGACGCAACCACCCTCACCGAGGCGGGTTATGTCGGTGAGGACGTTGAAAACATCATTCAAAAATTGCTACAAAGCTGTAACTACGATGTTGAAAAAGCCCAGCGCGGGATTGTCTACATCGATGAAATCGACAAAATTTCTCGTAAATCGGATAACCCATCAATCACCCGCGATGTGTCAGGTGAGGGCGTACAACAAGCGCTACTGAAATTAATTGAAGGAACGATGGCGAGTATTCCTCCTCAAGGTGGGCGCAAGCATCCCAATCAAGACTTCCTTCAAATAGACACCACCAATATATTGTTTATTTGCGGCGGTGCATTTGCTGGACTCGAAAAAGTGATTGAAAACCGCACAGAGGCTTCCGGCATCGGTTTTGGTGCTGCTGTTAAGAGTAAACAGAACCGCAGTTTGACCGAGGTATTTGGCGAGGTTGAGCCCGAGGACATCATCAAGTTCGGTCTTATCCCTGAGCTTGTAGGCCGGATGCCGGTTGTTGCAACCTTGGCTGAGTTAACCGAAGACGCTCTCGTACAAATATTGACCGAGCCCAAGAACGCCTTAGTTAAGCAATACAGCAAACTTCTCTCCATGGAGGGCGCTGAACTAGAGTTCCGCCCAGGTGCGCTGCGTGCAATTGCCAAAAAAGCATTAATTCGTAAAACTGGCGCTCGTGGATTGCGATCTATCCTTGAACAATCCTTGATTGACACCATGTTTGAGTTGCCTAACTCTTCAAATGTAGAAAAAGTAGTGGTTGAAGAAGCCACCATTGAAGAAAACAAACCTCCTTTGTTGGTGTACCGCGAGGCCGCCAAAAAGGCTTAATGCCTGCCCTTTTTTTATTGGAAGGTTGACCACATGTCTGGACATCCACCGCTTCCCGCTACCCCAATTGAGCTGCCACTGTTGCCATTGCGCGATGTGGTCGTGTTTCCTCATATGGTCATTCCATTGTTTGTGGGAAGACCCAAGAGCATCAAGGCCCTTGAAGCCGCTATGGCGGCTGAGCGTCGAATCATGTTGGTGGCCCAAAAAGCTGCTGCTAAAGATGAGCCTGCTGTTGGCGATATGTTTGAGGTGGGTTGTGTCTCCACCATTTTGCAAATGCTCAAGTTGCCTGACGGTACCGTGAAGGTGCTTGTGGAGGGCCAGCAAAGAGCTAAGGTTGATGGTGTTGAAGATGGTGAGTCGCATTTCACAGCACATATCACGCCTATTGAAATCGGCGCACTTGAGTCTGGCAGCGAGGTAGAGGCTTTGAGACGAGCTGTGATGCAGCAGTTCGATCAATACGTCAAGCTGAATAAAAAAATACCGCCAGAAATTTTGACATCTATTGCCAGTATTGATGATCCGGGTCGTTTGGCCGATACGATCGCTGCGCACCTGCCGCTCAAACTTGAAAACAAACAAATCGTTCTTGATTTGTCTGATGTCAAGGAGCGTTTATCTAATTTATTTGAGCAACTCGAGCGTGAAGTAGACATCTTGAATGTCGATAAGAAAATTCGCGGTCGCGTTAAGCGTCAAATGGAAAAAAATCAGCGTGACTTCTATTTGAATGAGCAAGTCAAAGCCATTCAAAAAGAATTAGGCGAGGGTGAAGAGGGCGCCGATATTGAGGAGATCGAGAAAAAGATCAAAGCAGCTCGAATGCCTCAAGAAGCGCGTAAGAAAGCTGAATCAGAGCTAAAGAAGCTTAAGCTCATGTCGCCTATGTCTGCTGAAGCCACAGTGGTGCGCAACTACATTGACGTTTTAGTTGGATTGCCTTGGCATAAGAAAACCAAAATCAAACATGACTTGGGCAACGCGGAAAATGTGCTGAACGAAGACCATTACGGGCTTGATAAAGTTAAAGACCGAATTTTGGAATACCTTGCTGTTCAGCAGCGTGTCGACAAAGTGAAGGCGCCAATCCTGTGTTTGGTTGGCCCTCCCGGGGTCGGTAAAACTTCTTTAGGTCAATCCATCGCTAAGGCAACGGGTCGTAAATATGTCCGCATGGCGCTAGGCGGAATGCGCGACGAGGCGGAAATTCGCGGTCATCGTCGAACCTACATTGGTGCGATGCCAGGTAAAGTTTTGCAAAGCCTTACAAAAGTAGGAACGCGTAACCCGCTGTTTTTGCTGGACGAAATTGACAAGCTCGGTACCGATTTCAGAGGTGACCCATCAAGTGCCTTATTGGAGGTGCTGGACCCAGAACAAAACAATAAGTTTGGCGACCATTACGTTGAGGTTGACTACGACTTAAGCGACGTCATGTTTGTTGCGACTTCAAACTCAATGAACATTCCGCCAGCGTTGTTGGATCGAATGGAAGTGATTCGTTTGTCGGGATATACCGAAGACGAAAAAACACACATTGCCATCAAATATTTGCTACCTAAGCAAATGAAAAACAATGGTGTGAAAGAGGAAGAACTGCTAGTTGATGAGGCCGCAGTTCGTGACATTGTTCGCTATTACACCCGTGAGGCAGGCGTTCGCTCGTTAGAGCGAGAGATGTCTAAGATTTGCCGCAAAGTAGTCAAAGCTTTGTTGCTCAAAGAGATGACTCCCCAAGTCAAGGTGACTGCAGATAACTTGCAAGACTTCTTGGGCGTTCGTAAATACACCTATGGTCGCGCTGAAGAGCAAAACCAAGTGGGTCAAGTGGTTGGTTTGGCTTGGACTGAAGTCGGTGGCGATTTGCTGACGATTGAGGCAGCGATCATGATTGGTAAAGGCACGATTACCAGAACGGGCTCTCTCGGTGACGTCATGAAGGAGTCTGTAGAGGCCGCTAGAACTGTTGTTCGTAGTCGCGCTCGCAGGCTTGGTATTTCAGAGGATTTGTTGGAGAAACGTGACATTCATATTCACGTTCCCGATGGTGCGACACCTAAAGACGGACCAAGCGCTGGCGCTGCCATGACCACTGCTTTGGTATCAGCTTTAACTGGAATACCTGTTCGCGCTGATGTCGCAATGACAGGTGAGATTACTCTTCGTGGAGAAGTTACTGCGATTGGTGGTTTAAAAGAAAAACTGCTTGCAGCTTTGCGAGGCGGTATAAAAACAGTACTCATTCCCGAAGAGAACATCAAAGATTTGCAAGAAATTCCTGAGAACGTCAAGAATGGACTGGAAATCGTTCCAGTGCGATGGATTGATAAAGTTTTGGAAATCTCCTTAGAGAAAATGCCAACGCCTTTGCCGGATGAGGTGCCTGTTGTTGATGCTTCGGCTGGTGCGGATAAATCAGTTAAAACTGAGGCGGTGAAACACTAATTTTTTGCGTTGGCTGGTAAAAGCCCATATTAAATTAGGCTAAAATTTGAGGCTTATGCGGGAATAGCTCAGTTGGTAGAGCGCAACCTTGCCAAGGTTGAGGTCG
>CAZEAQ010000099.1:0-5943 GCA_964510145.1 uncultured Bordetella sp. | reverse complement strand
GGATGTGGGCAAGATGGATTACCTCAAAGGTGCAGATTTACTGCCTTAATATTTTTAGTGCGGTCTACTTGTTTTAGATGTTCCTGAAAACCAAGCCACATATAAAGCAGGTAACACCACAAGCGTCAAAAGCGTTGCGGTCACCAAACCACCAATTACTACGATCGCCAAGGGACGTTGGGTTTCAGAACCGATGTCTCTGCTTAGTGCCATAGGCAGCAAGCCCAATGCGGCCAGCATGGCCGTCATTAAAACGGTTCGCAGGCGTTGCAAAGCACCTTCTTTGACGGCATCGATTACGGTGTAGCCTGCATTGCGGAGTTGTTGAAATACCGAGAGCATCACCACGCCATTCAGCACGGCTTGCCCTGATAAAGCGATAAAGCCGATAGCGGCAGAGACAGACAGTGGAATACTAAAAATCCAAAGCGCAACAAACCCGCCAATTAATGCCAAGGGCACGTTAATCAAAATCAGCCCTGCTGTTTTGAACGAACCAAAGGCATCAAACAACAATACAAAAATTAGTAGCAATGAAATAGGCACAACGACAGCTAAGCGTTGCATAGCACGCTCTTGGTTTTCGAATTCACCTGACCATGTCAGTGCGTAGTTATTTGGAATTTTTACTTTTTTGGCGACTGCAGTCTTCATGTCAGCCACGATGGAGCCCATATCGCGGCCTTTAATAAAAATACCAATGGCCATCGTGCGGCGACCAGCCTCGCGGGCAATATTCATGGCGCCGCTACTTTCGCGAATGGTGGCCACACTGCTTAAAGGGGCGCTGCCTCCATTGGGGGTGGGAATCAAGATGCTGTCTAGATTAACCATTGCGCGGCGGTCTTCTGCTAAACGTACAGCGACTGAAAAGCGTCTTTCACCTTCCCATAAATTGGTGGTGGCTTTTCCGGCTAAGGCTGTCTCAATCACGTCTTCGATATCGCCCATATTTAGCCCAAGCCGCGCTGCACGTTCGCGGTCAATGTCGATCAGAAGTTGCGGTAATTCGCCTTGTCTATCTATTTCTGCGCGATACACGCCTCTTACATGACGAACTTCTCTCTCGATCGCTTCAGTCGTGTGGCGCAACACGTCTAAATCATCGCCAGAGACCTTGATCACAATTTGCCCATCAATTTGTGAAATCGATTCCAACACGTTGTCGCGAATCGGTTGTGAGAAGGTCGGTTGCATGCCGGGCAGAACGGAGACCGCTCGGTCCATATCTTCAATGAGTTGTTCGCGCGTCAAACCTTTGCGCCATTGCTCTGGTGGCTTAACGTCTACAAACACTTCAGCCATGCTGATAGTTTTAGGGTCGGTGCCATCTTCGGGTTGACCTGCTTTAGACACAGTCGTTCGAACTTCGGGCACAGAGAGTAGGGCTTTGCGAACGTTGTGCATGGTCTTCGCAGCTTCTTCGTTTGAGATGCTGGCTGGCAAACGCACATTCACCCAAATCGTTCCCTCGTTGAGTTCAGGTAAAAACTCAGAGCCCAATTGCGATGCGACGAGCATTGAAATTACAAAGCCTGATACGGCCATCTTCACAACTTTTTTAGGTTGTGCAATGGCCCAAGCAAGTACGGGCTCATACACACGTTTCGCCCAAGCGACGACTGCGTTGTCTCCATGGGGAATGCCTTGCCTGAGCATCCAATAGCCGAGTAGAGGAACAAGTGTGAGCGAAAAAATAAGCGAACCGACTAATGCAGTCGTCACCGATAAGGCCATGGGTTGGAAGATGCGGCCTTCATGTCGTTGCAACGCAAAAATAGGAATGTGCGCTGCAATGATGATGAGCATAGAAAACAAAGTAGGACGTCCCACTTCGTTTGCTGCATTGGTGATGAGTGTGCGACGTTCTTTTTCGTTCATGCCTTCGCCGCGCTCGGCTAAGCGATGCATGATGTTTTCAATCACGATCACTGCACCGTCCACGATGATTCCAAAGTCCATCGCTCCTAAGCTTAGTAAGTTGGCGGGCACGCCCATGATCTTTAAGCCCATGAAGGTGGCTAACAATGACAGTGGAATCACCACCACAACAGCCAGCGAAGCACGCATATTTGACAAAAACAAATACAGAACCAACGCCACCAATAAAGCGCCTTCTACTAAGTTTTTAAACACAGTGGTGAGTGTTTTTTCCATCAACCAGCTGCGGTCATAAAACGGCACAATTTGCACGCCTTGCGGAAGCACGCGTGAGTTCAAATCTTCTATGCGCTCTTTCACGCCCTTTAGCACCACGCTGGGGTTTTCGCCTTTGCGCATGATGATGATGCCGGTCACGACGTCGTCATCCAAGTCCTGCCCTACTGTCCCTAGTCGGGGCACTGCGCCGATGGTGACGCGTGCTACGTCGCGAACCAAAATGGGTGTGTTGCCACGCGCCGTGACGACGACGCGACCAATGTCGTCTGCTGAATGCAAGAGCCCCAATCCTCGAATGGCATATTGCTGAGCCCCTTGAGCGACATAGCTACCGCCTGCATTGCTATTGCCTCGCCCTAACGCGTCTGCGAGATCTTGCAAAGTAAGTTTGAATTGACTGAGTTTTTGGAGGTCTGGCTGAACTTCGTATTGCTTGATAAAGCCACCCATGGCCACCACATCCGCAACACCTGGAACTTGTCGCATCGTTCGCTCAACCGTCCAATCTTGCAACGTGCGAAGCTCAGTAGTGGATAAGCCATCACCCCGCAAGCGGTAGCGCATGATTTCGCCTACGGGTGTGGCGTTCGGTGCAATTTGCGCCTCCACGCCTTCGGGTAATTGAATGCCACGAAGTCGTTCATTCACTTGCTGACGCACTAAGTTGACATCCGCGTTGTCGTTGTATGTCACGACGGTAAAGGACAGGCCAAACTGTGTGTGCGAGAACACGCGAATCGAGTTTGGCAGTCCCGATAGTGCAACTTCAATAGGTAAGGTGACTTGCTTTTCAACTTCCTCTGCGGCGCGTCCGGGATAGAGTGAGATGACGGTAACTTGTGTATCTGTGACGTCAGGAAAAGCCTCAACCGAAAGATTTTTAAATGCAACGACACCCGCCATGACAAACAGCAAGGTGCCTAACAAAATGAACAACGGCTGATTCAGCGCATATTGAATGAGGCGCTTCATTTGGCTTCCGCTGGCTTTTGTGCGTTCTCTTGTGCAATACGAAATTCACGGGCTAAGAGTAAACCGTTGTCTTTCACCACCTGTTCGCCGGCTTGAACGCCATCGACGATGAGCACTTCTTTAATTCCCTCGTAGCCTAGCTTGACGAGGCGAGGTTCGTAAACGCCGGTTTGTGTTTGTACATAGGTCCAATGCTCTGACCCGCGTAATTGAACAGCACTTGCGGGCACTAAAACGCCAGATGCAAGCTTGCGTTGAATACGAGCCGTGCCTAGCATTTCTGCTTTTAGAAGGCGTTGAGGGTTATCAACCACGGCGCGCACTTTGATAGCGCGTGTATTGCTATCTATGAAGTCGCCAGTTGCTGCAATCTTGGCTTCAAAAGTTTGGTCTGGATAGTTAGGCAAAGCCAACTCGATTTTGGTGCCTGCTCTTAGTGATGGAATATCTGCTTCCCGTGCATCAATTTGCACCCACAAAACACTCGGGTCGCTGACGACAAATAATGCGGCGTTACCGGGGCCACCTTGGTCAGGCCGTACTTCCTGACCAGCGCTTAGATTGCGTTCTACAACAACACCGCGCACAGTGGCTGCAAGAGCCAATTGCTGATTGACTTGTTGCGTATGACTCCCATACATCCGCGTGCGTGCTTGCGCTCGTGCAAGTTCTGCTTTGGACCGCATTGCTTCGGCTTCAGTGCTGTCAAGTTCTTTGCGCGAAATGACATCGGCTTCAAACAGAGTTTTATGACGGGATAGGGCGCGCTCAGCCACTTGCGCGTCGGCCATTGCTTTGGCCGTCTCCGCTTGAGCAGCTCCGAATTCTGGCGACGCTAAAGTGGCAAGCACTTGCCCTGCATTGACGGCTTGCCCAATATCTGCGTTGAGACTCAACACACGACCGGCAAAAGCAGGATAAATGCGTTGTGTACGCTCTTCGTTCCATACCAAACGCGCCGGTAATTCAACGGTGATGCTCTCAGCCGTTTTAGCCTCTGCAGTACCCAATAAGGCGAGCTGGGGGTGACCGGCTGGAAAACGCAGTTGTTGACCTTGAACAATCGGTTCGGGGATGGACGGTTTAGTGGCAGGACTAGGGCTTAGCCCGACGAAAAGTAGACTTAATAATGCGGCCAATGCAGCGCTAGCACCATAGCGTTTGGCCGGCGTATGGAGAAATTTTTGCGAGACTTGTAGCCAAGCTTCCTGCAAGTTCTGTCGTATGCTCATGCCACGTTTATCGTTCAATGTGGCTGACCAGTTCCTGACTTAAATTTGATTTAATTCTTTCCTGTGCGAATTTTGTTAATTGAGGATGATGCCGTTTTACAAGCGGTGATGTTACGCAGCTTGAGCGATGCGGGTCATCGCGTTGACGCTGCAAGCCATATGGAAGAGGGGGCGCATTTTTGGAAAGTTCAAACTTACGACGCCGTCTTGCTTGACTTAAATTTACCGCTCAATGCCCAGCCTTATGCGCAGCAGGGCAGCGGTTTGCAGTTGCTTCGGGATGCCCGATCTCGGGGGGATCGAACACCGGTGTTGGTGCTAACCGCTCGCAACCGAACCGATGAAAGAATTGCCGGCCTTGACGCAGGCGCTGATGATTACCTTGGGAAACCCTTTGATTTAGAAGAGGTCGAGGCCCGGTTGCGAGCCCTTGTTCGTCGAACGCAAGGTGTAGACGACGAGGTGCAGGTGGGGCGTTTAAGGTTGCATCGCAAACTTCGTCGCATCTTTGTGGGCGAAGCTGATTTAGCTTTGCCTGCCCGTGAATTTGAGGTTTTGTGTGAGCTCATGACTCCGCCAGGCAGAGCCGTGAGCAAGCGCGTTTTGTCTGAGAAATTATCTGATTTTGATGAGGCGTTGGGCGACAACGCGTTAGAAGCTTTTATATCGCGATTGCGTAAAAAATTGACAGACAGTGGTGCAGTGATTCGAACCCTGCGAGGCATTGGTTATGTCTTGGAAGAGCAGGCATGATGATTGAACGTATCAAGCCATCGTTGCGCAATAGACTGCTACGACATGTGTTGATTCCCTTGGCTGCTACCTGGCTTTTGGGATCGGCGTTGGTAGTTGGTATTGCTTTTTATTTTGCGCAACAAGCTTTTGACCGCGCGCTGCTTGATGATGCTTATTTGGTCGCAAGTCACGTACAACGAGCAAGTGATGCGAGTGGAGGAAATTTAAGCTTAAGCCTATCCGCGCAAGAGATGAATACGGTTCTCTTTGATCAAAGCGAAACTTTATATTTTGCAGTTTTAAGATCTGATGGATCCTTGCTCGCGGGGCACCCTGGTTTAAGACCCATGCAATTAAACGAAGCGACTAAGCCTAGATTTGATGCCATTGAATATCATGGGCGAACCTTACGAAGCGTGACGCTGCATCGACAGTCCCCCTCAGATTTTTATGTGGTCATGGCGCAAACAACGGCAAGTCGCGATCGGATGTTGCAACAGCTTTTCACTTTTTCCGTCATTCCGCAACTGCTTCTACTGGGCATATTGGCTGCTTGGTTACACCGAGCGATTGACGATGACTTGGTACCGTTGGTCGAGCTAGAAAAATTAGTAGGACAGCGTGATGCGAGTGATCTAACGCCTGTTCCTGTAAGTGCAACAACAAGAGATGTACATCGACTAGGGCAAGCAATTAATGCATTGCTCAAACGAATTGCAGCAAGTGTGCAAGCCCAGCGAGAGTTCTCTGGCAACGTCGCGCACGAGCTACGAACACCGCTTGCGGGTATTCGGGCGTTAGCCGATTACGGTCTTCGTCAAAACGATCCGCAAGTGTGGCGCGA
>CAZEAQ010000098.1:0-6126 GCA_964510145.1 uncultured Bordetella sp. | reverse complement strand
GCGCGGTCTTTAATTTCTTCCACTGAACCCGTGCCACTGATGGCGCGATATTTCGGTGCAGCTGTTGCGTCGGTTTTTGCCCAAGTGGAGTAATAGTCCACCAAAGGTCTTGTTTGTGCGCTGTAAACGTCGAGGCGTTTTTTGACGGTTTCTTCTTTGTCATCGTCACGTTGAATGAGCGGTTCACCCGTCACGTCGTCGATACCTTCAACTTTTGGCGGATTGAATTTAACGTGATAAGTACGGCCGCTCGCAACGTGTGCACGCCGACCGCTCATGCGTTCGATGATCGCGTCAAAAGGCACATCAATCTCAAGCACGTAGTCGAGCTTCACGCCTGCAGCTTTCATGGCATCTGCTTGCGGAATGGTGCGGGGGAATCCGTCGAACAAAAAACCTTTGGCGCAATCGGGTTGGGTAATTCGTTCTTTGACCAAGCCGATGATGATGTCATCGCTGACCAAGCCACCTGAGTCCATTACTTTCTTGGCTTCCAAACCCATGGGAGAACCTGCCTTGACAGCGGCCCGCAACATATCCCCAGTTGAAATTTGAGGAATACCGTATTTTTGGCAAATGAAGGTTGCCTGTGTGCCTTTACCGGCACCGGGTGCGCCCAACAAAATAAGTCTCATGGATTGGTCCTAACGATCAATTAGCTTTGTGATTATTAACGCATGAGAATATCACGCGTTTGCCTTCGAAAGTCTTACGTGGCCGAGCTGAATAAAGCACGCACTTTGGCCAAATCCTCGGGCGTGTCAACGCCGGGGCCCGGTGAATGGGCGGTGACATGAACCGCAATTCGATGGCCATGCCACATGGCGCGAAGTTGTTCTAGCGACTCCGTTATTTCAATTGGTGCTTGATGTAGTTTGGGAAAAGTTCTGAGAAATCCAACGCGGTAACCATAAAGCCCGATGTGGCGAAGCGGGGCGGGTTCAGGCAGCGTATGGACACCATTTGCAAACCCATCTCGCCACCATGCGATGGGTGCTCGACTGAAATACAGCGCGGTTTTCCGAGCATCAAGGACTACTTTCACCACGTTGGGGTTGGCGAAATCTTCGATGGATTCGATGGGGTGCGCCAAAGTGCTCATGCTGCAATCGTCTCGTTCTTGAAGAAGAAAGGCCGCAGCGTTAATGGACTCTGGATCGATCAGTGGTTCGTCACCTTGAACGTTCACAACAAGCTCTTCATCAGTCAGTCCGATGAGGTCGCAGGCCTCGGCCAATCGGTCGCTACCAGAGGGATGATCTGTTCTTGTCAATACAGCCGAAATGCCGTGTGCTTCACAGGCAAGCCGTATTTCAGGGGCATCGGCTGCAACTACTACACGTTTGGCTTTAGAAAGCTGTGCTCTTTGCGCAACCCGAACCACCATCGGAACGCCGCCGATATCCGCCAACGGCTTGTTGGGCAAACGTGACGAAGCCATGCGAGCTGGAATCAGCACCGAGAACGACATTTAAGACTCCAACTCAGCGTCAGTCAGAGTGCGGGCTTCGTTTTCTAGCAAGATTGGTATTCCATCGCGAATGGGGTAGGCCAGACGAGCGCTATGAGATATCAGCTCTTGCTTGTCGCGGTTGTAATCAAGTGGCCCTTTGGTAACAGGGCATACCAGCAATTCAAGAAGTTTGTTATCCATTGTTCGATGATATCTTTTTGGTTTTCAGTGGTGCCAGATGAGCGTCTATGGCCTCAATTAAGTTGTCAGGCAAGTCTATTTTTAGAGGCACAGCCCAGGCATTGGGGTGGTATTGCCATAGTTTTACGGCGTCTTTTTCTGTACAAAACAGGGCACCTTCGGCTGGGTTGATCTGGACGTTTTCTAGCTGAGCATGGTCAGGCAGTGACTGGCATTTTTGTAAATTCAATCCTTTGTCTTTGAGCATGGAAAAGAACATTTCTGGTTTGGCAATGCCGGCTAATGCCTGAATGGGTTCATTCCCCCAACTTGTGAGTTCACGTTTTTTTCCGCTGGCTTGCAAGGCGTAATTTGAGAGCTGTCGATCAACGACAAATTCCCCCGTTTTAGAGCGGCCGGAGGTGTTGATGTTGAGGCATGGCAAGGTATTGCTTAATGCCCGACGAGGCCATGGCTCACGCAGTGGGCCAGCGGGTAAAAGACGGCCGTTGCCAATGCCGCGCTCATCAAAAACACAAAGCTCGAGATCTCGCGCAAGAGGCCAATGCTGAAGCCCGTCGTCGCAAATCACTATTTGAACTTCGGGGTGCTTTTGGAGCAATGCTTCTCCAGCTAGCAAACGGTCCGAGCCTACCCACACTGGCACTTTGCAAGATTTTGCGATGAGCAAAGGCTCGTCGCCTACTTCTTCAGCGCTGCTTTGTGCGGTCACCTCGGTTATCGCGCTTGCATGGGGTGAATTTTGCTTGCGGCCATAGCCACGCGACAGCACCCCAACTTGCCAGCCTTTTTCTTGTAGATGTTTGACCAGCGCTATAACCAGCGGTGTTTTGCCAACGCCGCCGACCATCACGTTGCCAACGACAACGACGGGGACTGAGAGAGAACGTTGCTTCAGAATTTGGAGTCGGTAAAGCCACCAACGCGCCGACACCAACGCATGAAACAACCATGCCAAAGGGCAAAGCGCCAAGCTTAGTAAATGGCTCCACCCGTCGGTTTGCTGACCCCAAGCTCGCAATAAGGCTTGGCTAATTTTTGTCATGCTAATTCGCGCCTAGTCGGCTTTGCCATTCGGAGATTGCGCCGCAAATGTGAGCTGATTCAGCCCATTGCGTCTGGCGGCCTCCATCACCATCATGACCGACTGATGACTGGCTTGAGCGTCAGCACTGATGATGACGATGGGGCTTTCCATGGTCTGTGTGGTTTGCGCCAGTGCTTGACTTAGCCCTTGAACATCTCGGGTGGAAATGATGTTGCGATTGATACTAAAACGACCGTCACTGCTGATGGCGACGACTACTTCGTTCGGTTTATCTTGTGGTGCGGCAGCCTCAGCAACTGGCAAATTCAGCTGCATTTCGGTGAACTTGCTGTAAGTCGTTGAAAGCATGAGAAAAATAACAATGACTAGCAAGATATCGATGAACGGAATCAGGTTGATTTCCGGTTCAGGTTTGTTGGAGCGTTGAAACTTCATGTCAGTGCTTCAGATCAACGAAGCCGCGCACGCATGGCGATCAAGTGGCGAACAAAGCGCTCTGCATCAAGCTCAAACCCTAAAACGTAGGCATCGACTTGGGCTCTCAAATAACGCCAAAACATGAGCGCCGGAATGGCAATGATGAGGCCAAAAGCGGTGTTGTAGAGCGCAATAGAAATGCCTTGCGCCAATTGAACGGGGTTGCTTGTACCCGGCGCTTGCGACCCAAAAATGTCAATCATGCCAATGACCGTTCCCAACAATCCGAGCAGTGGGGCAGCAGAGGCGATGGTGGCGAGGGCGACCAGATATTTTTCGAGGTCATGCGCTGCTTGACGTCCGGCTGATTCGATCTGGGCTCGCAAATCTTCATTGCTGATGAGCGGTTCATCTTTCATGGCGAGCCATCCGCTAGCCAAAATTTTGCCCAGCGCAGAGTGGTCGTGTAGTTGCGCCATGACCTCTTCAGATGGCAAATTGTCTTGCGAGGCTTTGATCGCTTGCTCGAGCAAACCCTCCGGCGCAATCAAGTGAGGGCGCAAACTCATGAGGCGTTCGATGACCAAAGCTAGCGCCACAATGGAGCAAGCCAAAAGGGGCCAAATCGGCCAACCAGCCGCTTGTATGATGGAGAACAAAGCAAAACTCCCGAGCAATTTGTGCGCACAATTATGGCTCAGCCATTCATTCACATGAACTGTGGATAACTTTGTGGGTAAGTAAGGTCTGGGCGTGTTTGAAACCGCATGAATACTGGTTTTAAATAAATTGATCGAAATTTCAGCGTAAAAAAACTGAATTAAATCAACAGCTTAGACCGAAAATTCGTCAATCTCGCCGGTGTATGTCTTCAAATCATCGATCACTTAATTTTGTGGATGAATATTCCTTTGAATGCTTCTGAGACACTAGATTTGACGCCAAAAATATGGGCGGTTGGGGCTCTTTGCCATGCCATTTCTGACGCTTTGGAGGCCAGATTTAATCCTGTCGCCGTTCGCGGAGAGATATCAGGGTTTACGCGAGCCTCCAGCGGGCATTGCTATTTCACGTTGAAGGATTCATCGGGCCAATTGCGCTGCGCGATGTTCAAAAGAGCAGCGCAGATGCTCGATTTTCGTCCAGCTGATGGCGAGCTCGTCGAGCTTCGGGCTCGTGTGGGTGTGTATGAGCCTCGTGGTGAATTGCAATTGGTGGTTGAACACATGCGCCAAGCGGGACAGGGGGCATGGTTTGAGCAATTTTTGAAGCTAAAAGCCAAGTTGGAGGCTGAGGGGCTTTTTGCTGCGGAGCGTAAGCGCCCAATTAATTCGATGCCCCGTGCGATTGGTGTCATCACATCTCTTGGGGCAGCGGCTTTGCACGATGTAGCGACTGCGCTTCAGCGACGTGTGCCGCATATTCCGGTGACCATCGCGCCCTCGTTGGTTCAGGGTGCAGATGCGGCGGCAAATTTGGTGGAATCACTTCATAAGTTGTGTGCTTTGCCCAATATCGACGTCATTTTGCTAGTGCGTGGCGGCGGTTCAATGGAGGATTTGTGGGCTTTTAATGATGAATCTCTCGCTAGAGCGATCGTCAATTGCCCAATTCCCGTCATCAGCGGCGTGGGGCATGAAACAGACTTCACCATCGCCGATTTTTGCGCCGACCTTCGAGCCCCAACGCCCACGGCCGCTGCAGAGCTTTGCGCAACCCCTCAGGCCGATTTGTTGGCGCACATGCAGGCTTGGACAAGTGCGATGCAAACCCTCGTCTATCGCCAAATTGATACGCACGAACAAAGACTCGACCGTGTTCAAGCGCGGTTAGGACGACCCTCTGAGGCGCTGAATGCCGAAAAAATGCAGCTGCTTCAGTGCCAACAAAGACTCAAAGCGGCCGCGCAGCGTCGCTCAGAGCGTTGTCAAAACGAGCTGACACAACTCAGTCTTGCCTTGGCACGAGGCGTCACACAAACACCGGCGACAGCGCGTGAAAGATTGCAACGTGCGGCCCTCAGACTCGATCTGCTCGACCCCAAATTAGTCCTGCAGCGTGGGTTTGCATGGCTCAGCGGCGAGGCGGGCGAGACTATCAGCTCTGTCTCAGACACCCATGAAGGGCAAGCCCTACAAGCAACCCTTGCTGACGGCGTGGTTGATTTAACGGTTGTCGCAAATCGGCGCATTTAGTTTTTACAATTCGTTTTTTATTCAAGAGGACTCCATGGAACACACGCTCCCCGCATTGCCATACGCGATTGACGCATTAGCCCCCCATTACTCCAAAGAAACTTTAGAGTTTCATCATGGCAAGCACCACAACGCTTATGTGGTGAACTTGAATAACCTGCAAAAAGGCACCGAATTCGAAGGCATGGCGCTCGAAGACATCGTCAAGAAGTCAAGCGGCGGTGTCTACAACAACGCAGCTCAAATTTGGAACCACACTTTTTTCTGGAATTGCATGAAGCCTAACGGTGGTGGCGAGCCAACAGGCGCTTTAGCTGCCGCTATCAATGCCAAATTCGGAAGCTATGCAGCTTTCAAAGAAGCTTTTGTGAAAAGCGCCGTTGGCAACTTTGGCTCTGGCTGGACTTGGTTGGTAAAAAAAGCTGACGGTTCGGTCGACATCGTCAACATGGGTGCTGCCGGTACGCCCCTGACCACTGGCGATAAAGCCTTGTTGACGGTGGATGTGTGGGAACACGCTTACTACATCGACTACCGCAACATGCGTCCTAAGTTTGTGGAGTCTTTCTTGGACCACTTGGTGAATTGGTCGTTTGCTGAAGCCAACTTTGCCTGATTGCAAACACGCCATGCGATAGATTGACTTTTAGTCAATGAAAAACAGCCTCTTCAAGAGGCTGTTTTTTCGTCTCATTTCGAAATTAAGGTCTGAACGCGACACCTCTGAGGCGAGTGCCGGGTTGAAGGCCTTTTTTGGCAAACCATCCTTGGTGCATTTCGAGAACAAAGCGGACTGGTTTGGCTGAGCAATG
>CAZEAQ010000097.1:0-6278 GCA_964510145.1 uncultured Bordetella sp. | reverse complement strand
TGGTTTGGCGAGGGCACAGCCATCAAACGCGAGAGCTATCGCTACAACATCATGGCGCTGCGAAGAAGCGTCGTGGCTGGCCTGCCCATAGACACTTTTCATTGGCTGCTTGACAACTCGATTGGCTTCAACCGATTCGTCATGAATCAACTCAACGAGCGACTGGCTCAATTTATTGAGGCGCGCGAGATTGACCGCTCTAATGATCCAGACGTCCGGGTGGCGCGCAACTTGGCGGCGCTATTCAATCCAACACTCTTTCCAGGCGTAGGCGAGGTCTTGCGCATCACTCAGCAAGAACTGGCTTACTTGGTCGGACTCTCCCGTCAGCGCGTGAACGTCGCGCTCAACACGTTGCAAGAACAAGGCGCAATTCGCATTGAATACGGCGGCATGCGAGTGCTCAATCTGGGCGCACTTCGCTCGAGTGGCACAGAGCTCTGAACTTCTTTGCACCTAGCTCTCGTAAACTCTTCCCTCTCATGACCCAAGCGCCCCAAGAATTTATTCGACTTAACAAACGCATGGCCGAGCTCGGTTTGTGCTCTCGTCGCGAAGCAGATGCTTGGATAGAGCAAGGCTGGGTTTTAGTCAACGGTCAGCCCGCACCCATGGGTGTCAAAGTCAGCGCGTCCGACAAAGTAGAAATTGACCCACGCGCCAAGGGTCATCAAGCCACGCAAGTGACCATTCTTTTGAACAAGCCCATGGGCTATGTGAGCGGGCAGGCCGAGGATGGCCATGAGCCCGCCATCACACTGATTCACGGGCGCAACCACTGGCGTGAAGACCCATCAAAAAATCGAATTCAACCGTCTCAACTGCGCGGACTCGCCCCTGCCGGGCGCCTAGATATTGACTCTGTTGGCTTGCTCGTTCTGACGCAGGACGGGCGCGTGGCTCGCCAGTTGATTGGTGAAGACAGTCGCATGGAAAAAGAATATCTAGTGCGTGTGACTTACCAAGGCGAAGCTTTGAATGTGCAAAAAGTATTCCCCACCGAGCTGCTCGCCAAATTGCGACACGGCCTGAGTCTTGACGGCAAACCCCTTCAACCCGCCAAAGTGGAATGGCAGAACCCCGAACAACTCCGTTTTGTGTTGACCGAGGGCAAAAAAAGACAAATTCGACGCATGTGCGAGCAAGTCGGTTTGCTGGTGGTGGGCCTTAAAAGAATCCGGATGGGGCGCGTGGTTCTGGGAAATCTGCCCGTCGGCAAGTGGCGCTATTTGGGTGCGCACGAACGTTTTTAATCGCTCAATTAGCCCTCTTGAAATTTTCTTTACCGCCCTACAACTTGGGGCTTAATTTTTTGTTTTTGTACTTTTCGAACTATGACCAAGCAAACTCACTCCTTCCAAGCCGAAGTTTCACAACTATTGCATTTGGTAACGCACTCGCTGTATTCAAACAAAGAGATTTTTTTACGCGAGTTGGTTTCTAACGCATCTGACGCCTGCGACAAACTCCGCTACGAAGCGTTAAACAACGACGCACTGTTTGAAGGCAATGCCGACCTCGAAGTGCGTGTCAGCTTTGACAAAGAAGCCAAAACACTCACCATTGCCGACAACGGAATTGGCATGAGTCAACAAGAAGCCATCGACCACTTGGGCACGATTGCTAAGAGCGGCACACGCGAATTCATGGGCAAATTAACAGGCGATCAAAAAACGGATGCCAAAGACCAAGGCGCCTTGATTGGTCAATTCGGCGTTGGTTTTTATTCAGGCTATATCGTGGCTGACCGCATCACCGTCGAGTCGCGCCGTGCAGGGCTTAAACCTAAAGATGGTGTCCGCTGGAGTAGCGCTGGGACTGGAGACTTCGAAGTAGAAACCATCAAACTCGCCGAGCGTGGAACCAAAATTATTCTTCACTTACGCGATGATGCGCTGGAGTACTTAAGCAATTGGAAACTGAAAGCAGTCATCAACAAATATTCAGACCACATCTCTTTGCCTATTCGGATGCGCAAAGAAGAGTGGAAAGAAGGCAAGGACGATCAACCCGGAGAAATGGTTGTCACGGATGAATGGGAAACCGTTAACCAAGCTAACGCCTTGTGGGCACGTCCGAAGAAAGACGTCTCCGATGAACAACACGCTGAGTTTTACAAGCACATTAGCCACGACTTTCAGCCCCCTCTCGCTTGGAGTCACAACCGCGTTGAGGGCAGCACGGAGTACACGCAACTGCTCTACATTCCAAGCAAAGCACCGATGGACCTCTTCAACCGTGAGAGCAAGTCTGGACTGAAGCTTTACGTCAAACGTGTCTTCATCATGGACGATGCTGAAGCTTTAATGCCCAGCTATTTGCGCTTTATCAAAGGCGTCGTGGACTCCGCAGATTTACCTTTAAACGTGAGTCGCGAGCTGCTTCAAGAAAGTCGTGACGTCAAGGCTATTCGCGAAGGCAATACGCGTCGAGTCTTAAGTGTTTTAGAAGACTTGGCCAAGCATGACGTACCCGCTACAGACGCTAGTGATGAAGACAAAAAGAATGCCGGCAAATACACCCAGTTCTACGCTGAGTTTGGTGCGGTCTTGAAAGAAGGACTCGGAGAAGATTTCGCCAATAAGGACAAGATTGCGAAGTTGCTGCGCTTTGCCAGCACGCAAAGTGATACACCTAGCGTCTCTTTTGCAGACTACAAAGCTCGCATGAAAGATGGCCAAGAAGCCATTTACTACATCACGGCGGACACGCTCAGCGCGGCTAAGAATAGTCCTCAACTTGAAGTTTTCCGCAAGAAGGGAATTGAAGTTTTATTAATGACCGACCGTGTTGACGAGTGGGCCTTGAACTTCTTAAATGAATTCGAAGGAACCGCACTTCAATCTGTGGCGAAGGGAGCGGTCGACCTGGGCAAACTCCAAGACGACGCGGAAAAGAAAGCGGCCGAAGACGCTGCCGAGGCGTTTAAGCCAGTCCTAGCCAAGCTCAAAGAAGCGCTCAAAGAAAAAGCAGAAGACGTTCGTGTCACTACGCGTCTCGTGGACTCGCCTGCTTGTTTAGTGGTTAAAGACCACGGCATGTCGACGCAACTGGCTCGCATGCTGAAGCAAGCCGGTCAGACCGCGCCTGAAGTGAAGCCTATTTTGGAAGTTAACGCTGATCACGCTTTAGTCAAGAAACTGAGTGGTGACGCCAACCCCCATTTCAATGATTTGGCGCACATCTTGTTTGATCAAGCGCTTTTGGCTGAAGGCGGTTTACCAGAAGACCCTGCGGCCTATGTCAAGCGTGTGAATGCCTTACTTGTCTAATTTGGTGTAAAAACGTGTCCATGCAACACATGGACACCCCCTTGGCTAACAGCGTCAAAGTATTGGCTTTCGATATTTTTGGCACAGTTGTCGACTGGCACGGCAGCATCGTGAGAGAAATGCAATCGCTCTACCCCCAAGTAGATGCCAATGCCTTTGCACTCGCTTGGCGAGCGGGTTATCAGCCTGCAATGGCTCGCGTTCGATCTGGTGAATTGGGGTGGACGCGTATTGATGAATTGCACCGATTAATCCTTGATTCTTTATTGCCTCAGTTTGGGCTTTCTCATCTGTCGGAATCCGAACGTATTCATCTCAACCATGTTTGGCATAGGCTAGACCCTTGGCCAGACAGTGTGGCAGGACTCAATCGTCTGAAATCTAAATTCACTATTTGCTCGCTGAGTAATGGCAATTTAGGTTTGCTAACCAACATGGCAAAGCGTGCAAATTTGCCTTGGGATTGCGTTTTGTCTGCTGAAGTTTTTAGAGCTTACAAGCCTGATCCAGCGACTTATCTGGGAGTTGCCAATATCTTTGATTTGCAACCACATGAGGTCATGCTTTGCGCTGCGCACCACGACGACCTCGAAGCCGCAAGGTCATGTGGATTAAGAACTGCCTATATTGAACGACTGTATGAGTTCGGTCCTTCACAACCCAAAGACCTAACGCCGCATCCTGCGAATGATTTACATGTGTCCGATATATTGGGTTTAGCTGGCGTTTTATCTTGCTAGTGGTTTAGACGACCAATGGCGGCTCTTGCATTGCCTCGCATTGCTCAATCAACATTTGAGTTTGTTCAGCCCAATAGTGACTCGTGCCAAACCATGAAAAGTGCTGCGCAAAGGCAGGATCATCCTTGCGTTTCGCAAGCCATGCACTGTAGTGAATTAATCTTAGTGTCCTAAGTGGCTCAATCAATACCAGCTCAGTTCTATCAAGCTCTCTCATTTGTTCGTATCCGTCGAGCAAAATTGAAAGCTGATGCGCCCGCTGTTTTCTATCTCCGCTAATCAACATCCAAAGGTCTTGAATTGCGGGCCCCATTCGAGCGTCATCTAGATCAACGAAGTGAGGTCCGCCCATTGGTAAGTCAGTGGGCGTCCACAATATGTTGCCCGGATGACAGTCTCCATGGATTCTTATTTTTTGGGCCGGATATTTATTAAAGATTTCAATCGCTAATTCAATCGCTTGATTGCAAGCGGCTATCCATCTTGTTTGTTGATCTGGTGCAACTTGTTCATTCTTTATTAACCAATCTTTCGAATCAATCGCGAAGGTTTGATAATTTAGTTCAGGCCTGAAATGAAACGTTTTTCTTGATCCTACGTTGTGAATTCGCGCTATGAATCGCCCAATCCACTCCAAGACCTCTTCATCATCTAGCTCAGGAATTCTGCCTCCTCTCCTTGGACTCACACTGAATGCAAATCCACCAGCATGGTGCAGTGTTTTTTTATTCAAAACGAGTGGTCCTACGAGCGGAATCTCCTCCTGCATCAGTTCCAAAGCGAACTCATGCTCTTCCAATATTTGCGAATCACTCCAGCGCGATGGACGATAAAACTTAGCAACTAATGCAGAGTCATCTTCGAGCATGACTTGATAAACACGATTTTCATAAGAACTCAGCGCACTCAATCGGCCATCAACTGTCAAACCTAACTCTGATAGTGCATCTAGCACTACCGCTGGCGTTAGTTCACTAAACCCCCCAGACAATATCTTTATCCTCTTTGTGCGCCCGTTTAAGCATCTCTATAAAAGGAACGACGCGTTGTCTTAACGTGATGCCTTTGGGACCATCTGTTTTTTCTGATTCATCATCGTTTTCTGTGGCCTCTCGATAGGCTTCCTCTTCGGCGCTAACGGCATTCTGTAATGCTTGCACAGCCGCTAGCATTTCGCGCGGCAGAATAATCCCCTTGGCCTCAGGATCTTTACCAATTATTTTCAAGATTTGCCTGCCTTGAGGCTCAAGCATGATGAGATCACCGGTGGCTTTAGATTTAAATTTATAGAGCATTGTTTGATTGTGCGCTTCTAAAAGTTACTCTTCGAGTAATCGTAAAACTACAGAATGAAAAGCATCGGGATTTTCATACATCACCCAATGACCTGCATTTGGTATCAGGGTAAATGAGTCAAGCTCAGTCAAAACTCTTGGTATATCTTTCAACGTGTTTTTATACAGCGCATCATTCTCTCCCCATATTCCGTGAACGCTGCATTGCCACTTTTTCTGAGCGGCCCGCAAAATATCTGTGCGAGCAATTCGGCGTCTTCTCAACCTATCCCTCGAGACGTTAGCTATTTGTAAATCTAACAAAGCTTCAGTGATTGACTCATTACTAGCAAGCATCATGGTTCGCAAGTTATGGCGATGAACTTGACGTTTTTCCTTTTCGCTCATGCTTGCCAATATGCCACGCATTGGCAAATCTTCACCGAATAGGCCCAGCCCTGGCACGCCAACCAAAATTAATTTTCTAATTGTTTTTGGATACTCAGCTGCCACTAAACCCGCTGTCATCCCACCGAATGAAAAACCAATCACATCTAGCGGCTGCTGTCCAAAAGTCCGTTTCAATATTTTCTCTAGATAGGAAACAAGCTCGTCTGCGTCTCTGACATTGGGTGGCAATTCCGAGTCCCCAAAGCCTGGTATGTCCAATGCCCATACGTTTCTACTTTTTGCTAAAAATTCAACGTTCCGTATCCAATGCGACCAACTTCCTGAACCTCCGTGCAAGAGTACTAAAGGAGAGGAACTTTTTACACTTTCAAGCCGATGCTCTGCTTCTCCCCAGACATGCCACACGACGTTTCCCCAGTCATATGACTGATTTATTTGTGTAGACCTGAGTTGTATTTGTAAATTCTCATTCATCACTTAACGTCCATAAAAAAAGCCCACTGAATAAATTCAGCGGGCATTTATTTGGTTGCGCGAGTAGGATTTGAACCTACGACCTTTGGGTTATGAGCCCAACGAGC
>CAZEAQ010000096.1:0-6389 GCA_964510145.1 uncultured Bordetella sp. | reverse complement strand
CCGCTGACCTCTTGCATGCCATGCAAGCGCTCTCCCAGCTGAGCTATACCCCCAACGGGTGTCGAGAGCGCTAGTATAGCTAAATTTTTACCGAATCATCAACCGCTGTAAAACTTTTTCACGTTCACACAGCGCTAAAACTGCATCAAGCGAAGGCGTTTGCGGTGTCCCCATAACCAAGACTCGAACAGGCATTGCCAAGCTTGGCATCTTCAATCCTGTGGCGGTTAACACCTCTTTGATAACGTTGCTAATCGACTCTTTATGCCAGTCGCATAACTCAAGTTTTTCACGCAGCAATACAAGCGCCGGCTTGACAGCTTCTGTGATGTGTTGCGAGACATCATCAGCCTTGGGTGTTACTTCGCCATAAAAAGCGGTCACCCAATCTGCCAAAACCAGCAAGGTGTCACACCGGTCTTTGAGTAAGCCACAAATTGCAGGCAAGCGCGCATCGGTCTTAACGCCTCGTTTTTCCAATTCAACCTGAACCAAAGGCGCAAGCTTGTCATCCGGCATTGCCTTCATATGTTGAGCGTTAACCCAGCGCAATTTAGCTTCATCAAATTGCGCAGCACTGCGGCCTAAATGGTCAAGATTAAACCAATCAAGAAATTGTGTGCGCGTGAATATTTCGTCATCGCCATGACTCCATCCCAAACGCGCCAAGTAATTGACCATGGCATCGGGCAAATATCCTTCATCACGATATTGCGTGACCGCCTTGGCGCCATTGCGCTTGCTCATTTTTTCACCCTGCTCATTCAGCACAGTTGGCAAATGTGCGTAAACAGGTGGCGTTTTGCCAAGGGCTTGAAAGATATTTATTTGTCTTGGCGTGTTATTTACATGATCGTCACCTCGAATGACATGCGTGATCGCCATGTCGATGTCATCGACCACCACACAAAAGTTATAGGTTGGCGTGCCATCAGGCCGAGCTATCACCAAATCGTCTAACTCGTCATTGCTAATTTCTATGCGTCCTTTTACTTTGTCTTCCCAGACAACTGAGCCACCTTGCGGATTTTTAAATCTCAAAACAGGTAAGACGCCCTGTGGAATTTGAGGCAGTAGTTTGCCAACCTCTGGTCGCCATGTACCGTCATAGCGAGGTTTTTGCTTGGCAGCCATTTGTTTTTCGCGCAATGCATCTAACTCTTCCATGCTCATGTAGCAGGGGTACACATGACCTGTCGCTTTTAGCTCTTCAAGCACAGCCTTGTATCGGTCCATGCGTTGCATTTGATAAAAAGGGCCTTCATCGTGATCTAAACCTAACCAAGCCATTCCTTCGATGATCACATCGACTGACGCTTGTGTTGACCGTTCTAAGTCAGTGTCTTCAATTCGAAGAATGAAATCGCCGCCGTTGGCTTTGGCAAACGCCCAGGGATATAACGCCGAGCGAATATTGCCCAAGTGAATAAATCCCGTCGGTGACGGTGCGAATCGAGTACGAATTTTGGTCATGCAAAAAATAAAATTAGAGGGTATCTAGCCCGTGCAGTAAATCTGCTCTTATGTCGTCTATGTGCTCCAAGCCCACCGCAACTCGCACAAGTCCTTGGCCAATTCCGGCAGCTTGACGCTGGTCTTCTGAGAGCTTTCCGTGTGAGGTGCTAGCAGGGTGAGTGAGTAAAGTTTTGGTATCGCCCAAGTTAGTGCAAAGCGATAGCGTGCGCAAACTGTCGAGCACATGGAACGCGCGAGCGCGTTGAGATGCCAAGTCCTTCGCCTTCACATCAAAAGACAAAACCGCACCACCCAAACCAGACATCTGTTTCATGGACAACTCATGCTGAGGATGGTTGACTAATCCAGGGTAGTAAACACGCGCAACTTGCGGATGACTCTCCAGCCACGATGCCAGCTCTTGCGCGCGAGCACTCTGTGCTCGCATACGAATATCCAACGTTTCAAGGCCTTTTAAAACCACCCACGCATTAAAGGGTGAAAGAACCATGCCGCTGTTTTTCATCACGGGAAGAAATTTTTCGGTGATGAGTTGTTCGCTTCCGCACAACGCACCGGCCATGACACGGCCTTGTCCATCCAGATATTTAGTTCCCGAATGCATCACGAGATCAGCGCCCATCAAAACCGGACGCTGCAAGATAGGCGTGGCGAAACAGTTATCGACTGCGAGTAAAGCGCCCGCGTTATGCGCCAAATTAGCCAATGCGGAAATGTCGCAAACTTCAGTCAGTGGATTGGTAGGCGTTTCAGCAAAAAGAATTTTGGTGTTAGGACGAATAGCTGCTTGCCATGCAGCCAATTCGGTTTGCGAAACCATCGTGGACTCGACACCAAAACGAGCGAACTCTGAACCCACCAACTTGATCGTGGAGCCAAACATCGACTGCGAATAAACCACATGATCGCCCGCCTTGAGCAAGCTAAACATCATCAGCATGACAGCAGACATTCCGCTGCTGGTAGCTAACGCCGCTTCAGTGCCTTCTAAGGCAGCCAAGCGCATTTCGAAACTAGTCACCGTTGGGTTACCTGAGCGGCCATAGGTGTAGCCCTCTTCCTCTCCGGCAAAGCGACGCGCAGATTCCTCAGCCGAGGGTTGTACATAACCACTGGTGAGGTACAAAGCCTCCGAGTTTTCGCCGTATTGGCTCTTGTCTACAGCTGTCCGCAGAGCCAAAGTCTCAAGGTGCAAGTTATCAGGTAATGGGTGTTGACTCATGCGAGGTCACTCCGATGGATTGGGTAAAGCAAGACGGGAGTTATCTTCTGCGCCTTCTTCTTGGTCGCCACGTTTTTCATTCAAACGCACGATGTCAGACGCAGACACATCGCCCGTGACGTAGATGCCATCAAAACATGAAGCATCAAACCCGTCTAATTTAGGAGCCCCACTTGCTGTTGCATTTTTCACGGCTTGTTTCATGGCGTCAACATCTTGATAAATCAAAGCGTCGCATCCGATTAACTCGCGCACCTCTTCAATGCTTCGGTTATGTGCCACCAACTCCTCAGGCGTTGGCATATCGATGCCATAGACATTCGGAAAACGGACCGGTGGCGCAGCACTTGCCATGAATACTTTGCGAGCGCCAGCATCACGCGCCATTTGAACAATTTCGCGGCTGGTGGTGCCTCGAACGATGGAGTCATCCACTAGCAAAACATTGCGCCCCTTGAATTCGCTGGCAATGACATTTAACTTTTGACGCACCGATTTTTTGCGAACGCCTTGCCCGGGCATGATGAATGTGCGACCTACATAGCGGTTTTTTACAAACCCTTCGCGATAAGGAACGCCTAACAAATGCGCAAGCTGCGTGGCACTGGGTCGACTGGACTCGGGGATCGGAATAATGACATCAATGTCGGTAGGAGGCACAGTCGAGATGACCCGTTTCGCCAGTGTTTCACCCAAATTCAAACGCGCTTGATAGACAGAAATTCCATCCATCGTGGAGTCTGGGCGCGCCAGATAAACGTATTCGAAGATGCAAGGTTTGAGCTGCGGCGAATCTGCGCATTGCTTGAAATAGGCTTGTCCGTTTAAGTCGATAAAGACTGCTTCACCTGGAGCAATATCTCGCTCAAACACATGGCCCGTTCCCTCTAAAGCCACAGATTCGCTGGCCACCATGTAGGTGCCGTCTTTGCCCCGACCAATACACAAAGGCCGAATGCCAAACGGGTCACGAAAAGCCAATAAACCGTGGCCCGCAATCATTGAAACAACAGCGTAAGAGCCCTGAATGCGCCGATGCACACGACGCACGGCTTCAAAAACATCATCTGGCTTTAAAGTTAAACCACGCGTCGTTTTATCGATCTCATGGGCCAAAACGTTCAACAAAACTTCTGAATCACTTTCGGTGTTGATGTGCCGATGATCTTCAGAAAAGAGTTCAGCCTTGAGCGCATGCGCATTCGTCAAATTACCGTTGTGTACCAACACCAATCCAAACGGTGCATTCACGTAAAAAGGCTGCGCTTCTTCCTCGCTAAATGCGTTTCCAGCTGTGGGATAACGAACTTGCCCTAACCCGTTATTACCAGGCAAAGCGCGCATATTTCGCGTACGAAACACGTCGCGAACCATGCCTTTGGCTTTGTGCATAAAAAATTTACGGTCAAGCTGCGTGACGATGCCCGCAGCATCTTGTCCTCGGTGCTGTAACAGCAACAAGGCGTCATAAATCAACTGATTCACGGGTGCGTTGCTTGCAACGCCGACGATGCCACACATTAAGGGATGTACTTTCCAAATTCGGCCGGCAACACCGGCTTCAACACATGCAGGAGCTGCTGCAACCATTGCGCGCCCTGAGCTTGCTTCCAACCTTCATGCTCACGCATCGGGGTCATACCAATCAACACCGTTGCTGCCAACAAAATAACCATGCCACGCAGCAAGCCAAACAAACTACCCAACATGCGGTCAACCAAACCTAAGCCTACGACCGAGAGAAAGTTTTTCACCAGCCAGCTGATCGTCATGGTTGCAATCAGCACCAAAACAAATACTGTGACAAAACCAGCGGCGTAACGCAACATTTCGCTACTGCCTTGCAAAGGCAACATATCAGCCGCTTTAGGTGCATAAATTTGCGAAATAAAAAATGCCGCAACCCATCCGGCAAGTGACAGAACTTCTTGCACCAGACCTCGCCAAAAGCCAAGCAACATTGAAAGGCTTAGAGCAGCCAGCAAGATCCAATCGATGGCTGTAAACATAGTCATCTCAAATTCAAAGAGTTAAAACTTGCGGCTGCATCTGCAACTGCTTTAACTTGCGCGCTGCTTTGTCTGCGTCTTCACGACTTGTAAAAGGCCCCACCCTTACACGGGTACGAGGTCCCTCTTTGGTGGCGGCCACTTGTGTGTAGGTTTTAAATCCAGCTTTTTCTATCTTGGTTCGGACTTCGTTGGCTTTTGACTCTTCAGAGAAAGCACCCACTTGCACGATAAAACGCCCCCCCGTGTCTTTGGCTTCTTCGGTCTTCACTTCACGCTTGACCGCCTCTGTTTTGGACTCAGTCTGGGCCTCAGTTTTGGCTTCTTTCACTTCTGACTTAGGCGTTTCCAAAGCAGTCTCAGGCGCAGCAGGTGTCACCACCTCTTCTTTCGGGTCTAACCCAGCTGCGGCGGACAAAGGTTTCGCTTTAACCGAGGTATCGACCATCGGTTTGCTGTTGGCGCGATCAGAAATGTCAACCGCAATATCGACAGAAACTGGTCTTGGCTGTGTGTCGAACAGCAACGGAAAAACGATGACTCCGATGGTGACCAACACGGAGGCACCAATCAAGCGATGACGCGCACGTCGGCGCATGACCTCGACACTCTCCGCCGGTGTATTACTGAGGTTGCCTTGGATTTCGCCAGCGGCTTGGCCGGGCAATCGAAACTTAAAAAAAGCCATGTAAATGGGGTCTCAGGAGCTCAAATGTGGGGCATCCAAACGGGGGATTCCGTTCACCAAAATGCCCCCGACCGTGAAGAACGATCCGAAGACAACGATTCTATCAGCGGGGTCAGCCGCGGCCACAGCCGCATTCAGCGCTGCCTGCGGGTCGGCGTGAATGCTTGCTTGCACGTCTTTTCGCGTGTTGAGTGCTTGCCACGCCTCAAATAAATGTTGTGCAGTGGAGGCCCGCTCCGTCGGTAAATCGGTGAAATACCAACGATCTATTAACGGCGCCACACGGGACAACATGGGCGCAAGATCTTTGTCCGCCATTGCTCCAAATATCGCGTGTGTGGTCGGATAAAAACCCATGGCATCTAGGTTTTCGGTCAACGCAGCGACGGCATGCGGGTTGTGCGCGACATCGAGAACTAGCGCTGGCTGCCCAGGAATGATTTGAAAACGTCCGGGCAAAGAAACCATGGCCAAGCCATTTCGTATCGCTTGCGCAGTCACGGGAATTTCACTTCGCAATGCTTCTAAAACCGCTAAAACTCCACTGGCATTAACCAATTGATTCGCGCCCCGTAGCGCGGGATAGGCCAAGCCGCTGTAGCGACGCCCTCGCCCAGCCCAGCCCCACTGTTGTTTATCGCCGGTGAAATTAAAGTCGCGCCCAAACTGCCACAACTCAGCCCCAATTTCCAATGCGTGATCCAACACGCTTTGCGGTGGCACTGGATCGCTCACGATCACGGGTCGGCCCGTGCGCATGATTCCGGCTTTCTCGCGACCAATGGACTCGCGATCTGCACCTAAAAAATCCATGTGGTCTAAATCAACGCTGGTCACCACTGCGCAGGTGGCGTCGATCACATTGACGGCGTCTAAGCGCCCTCCCAAACCGACCTCAAGAATCGCAACGTCTAGTTTTTTATCGGCCATCAAACTCAGAATCGCCAAGGTGGTGAACTCAAAGTAAGTGAGCGACACCTCACCGTCCTGAACC
>CAZEAQ010000095.1:0-6511 GCA_964510145.1 uncultured Bordetella sp. | reverse complement strand
GAGTACAAAAAATACACCGACCGTGTTCCCGCCATCATTCAAAAGCATGGCGGCAAGGTGCTTGCGCGTGGGGGGCGTTACCAAATCATGGAAGGCCCCGAAACGTTTAAACGCTTTGTGGTGATTGAGTTTCCAACACTCGAAGCCGGCGTGAACTGTTTTCAATCGCCCGAATATGTTGAAGCAGCAGCATTCCGTCGAAGCGGCGCTGGCGTGGTTGAAAACGTGATCGTGGAAAGCGGTGACGCGACACATTGAGAGAAAAGTTTGTCAGTATCTTTTTGCTAGTTCATTCAAAGGAGACAGCCATCATGAAAAAACTTCTTTCCACCCTCACTTTGGCACTTTGTAGTGCCATCGGGAGTCAGGCTTATGCGGCCGACAAAGTCAAAGTAGGTATCTTGCTTCCGCTGACGGGCACCTTTGCTGCTGTCGCTGAAACACAAAAAGAAGGTGCGCTACTCGCGATTGACACCATCAACAAACGCGGCGGTTTAAACATGCCGGGCGGCAAAGTGCTTGTCGAAGGTGAAGTCGCTGACGACGAAGCCAAACAAGACGTTGGTGTGCGCCGCTACCGCTACATGCGCGATCAAAACGTGAAGGGCTTGGGCGGTCAAACATTCGCACCTTTGGCCTATGCCATCAACGCGTTGGTCGGCAAAGACCCCCTTCCCTACTACCCTGTTTGCGTGATGTCTAAAGAAGCTTTCCAAAAAGGAAAACTCTCTGACTCCACTTACGCAACGGCCTACAGCCCATGGACGGTGGGCTACATGGCCGGTCAATCTGCGGTAAAAACATTGGGCAAGAAAAAAATATTTTTCTTGGCACGCTCCGACAGTTTCGGGTGGGACATTCGCGATGGCGTCTACGCAGCAGCGAAAGAATACGGCGCTGAAATTGTGGGTTACGACGAAGTGTCTTTAGGCACATCCGACTTCACAACTGTTCTGCAAAAAGTTCGCGCAGCTAAACCCGATGTGTTTATCGCTGCGCAATTTGCGGCTGACGCTGTGGCTTTGTTAAAACAAGTTCATCAAATGGGCTTGAACAAAGAAACCACCATCTTTAATGCGTTCATCACCAACGTGGTAGCCAAAGGTCTTCCACCTGAGGCGTTAGAGAACGTGTATGCCATGCACTATTACTATTACGACTTAGCTAACTTTGCAGATAAAGAAGTGGCCAAATCTTCAAAAGATTTTGCCGATCAATATCGCGCCAAGTACGGTCGCCCACCTGATGCCTACGCAGCCATTTCTTATATCGCTTACATGGAAATGTTCCGCGGATTTGAAGAAGCCAAAAGCTTCGACCCCGCCAAAGTGTCAGCAGTCATGCGCAACAACAACGGCAATTTCAGTACGCTCAAAGGTCCAGCTCGCTGGCGTGAAGACCACGCAGCTGAATACAAATATGCAGCCTTCTTGGTCAAAGGAAAAGGACCTAAAGAGCAAAAGCATGAGTGGGATTTATTCCACGTGATTAACGGCCTCGGCGGCGAACAAGTCATGCCAACTCTGAAATCTTTGGGCTATCAATAGACCACACAATGACCGAACAACGCACTGCAACCCCGGTGCTCCAAGCCCAAGGCGTTACTAAACGCTTTGGGGCTTTGGTGGCCGTCGACCATGTGAATTTTCAGATGACCAAACATGAGGTGGTGGCTATTCTTGGCTCTAACGGAGCCGGAAAAACCACCTTCTTTAATTTGTTAACGGGTATGTTTCCGCCCAGCGAAGGAACGATTCACTACAAAGGTGAAGACATCACGCACCTCACGCCAGCAGAGCGCGTCGCCAAAGGTGTGACCAGGTCTTTCCAATTGACCTCGACCTTTGACACGCTCACGGTTTTAGACAACTTGGTGCTGGCTTATTACAGGTCGCATTGCAAAAGCACTATTTGGAGTTTGCTGACCACGCGCACAGCGAGCTTGCACCACGAACCCAAAATCATCGAAGCGATTGAAACCTTCGATTTGCAAGCCATTCAAACGCGCTTTGTGCGCAGTTTGAGCTTGGGCGAAAAACGACGCCTAGAAATTGCCATGGCCATCTTGGCTGATCCTGAAGTGCTGCTACTCGATGAGCCACTTGCGGGCTTGGCAGAGTCAGAGATTAAAGGTGTTCTTAAAGTTTTACGCAACCAGATCGGTCGTCAAACTATTTTGATTGTTGAACACAAAATTTCACACATTGAAGACTTCGCTCAACGTCTCGTGGTGATGCACGAAGGTCGTGTTATCGCTGAAGGCGGCTATGAAGAATGTTTGAAACATCCCGAAGTCAGACGCAGTTACTGGCAAATTGAAGCAACGGAAGATGCGAATGGCTGATAACAAAGATCACCTCATCGTCACGAACTTGAATGTCTCTCGCGGAGAGTCGCATGTTTTGTTTGACATCAATCTGCATTTAGCACCTAACGAAATTGTGGCTTGCGTTGGCCGCAATGGCGCTGGCAAATCTACTTTACTCAAAAGTATTTCTGGATTTCTACACAGCGATAGCGGACACATTCAAAGCCACGGGCATGAACTGAACGGACAACGCCCCTACGAAATTGCTCGCCTTGGCGTTAAATACGTGCCTCAAGACAAGCGCGTTTTCTCAGACCTGACGGTGCGCGAAAACCTTGAGCTTGGCAGCTACGCCAGTGGCGACTATGACTGGGGTCCCGTCGTCACCTTCTTCCCAAAGCTGAAAGTTTTGATGGACCGAAAAGCTGGCCATTTAAGTGGTGGCGAACGACAAATGCTCATGATTGGGCGGGCCATTTTGGGTCAACCCAAAGTGCTGCTCATTGACGAACCCACAGAGGGTTTAGCGCCCAGCATCGTTACGCATTTGAAACATGTGTTTACTGAACTTAGCAAAAACGCATCCATCCTGATCGTTGAACAAAACTTGCCGTTGGTGTGCTCTATCGCCAAACGCGTTTACGCGCTCAAAGAAGGCCGTTTTGTTGCAGAGCTCAAAGACGATCAAATTCGCACCGATGTGTGTGAACATTATTTGTAGGAAACAACATGTTGAACTCCTTGCATTGGTGGCGCGGCATTCTCATAACTTTTATCGCCCTATGGCTCGCAAAGTTTGTATTGCCTCTGCCTTTCATGAATGAAGTCTTGGTGTTTTCGATCTACACCATTGGCTGCAACTTCTTACTGGGACGCGTTGGCTTTATCTCGTTTGGTCAACCCGCCTATCTGGCAACAGGGGCTTATGCCACCGCGTTTTATTTGTTTTACTTTGGCACCAATCCCTACATTGGCTTAGCCATTGGTGTGGGCGTTGGTCTTGTGTTTGCTTTCATAGTCGGTTTATTGTTTGTGCGTTTGCGCAGTGACTACTTTGCGCTGGTGAATTTAGCGCTTTCGGTCATCATCTTTTATATGTTGCAAAAAGTATTGGCTGACATCACCAAAGGTGATAACGGACTTTGGTTTTTAACCAATATCGACGCCACCCCCGTTTTCAATCTCACAAAGCCTTCAGAGTTTTTCTTGTTCTGTATTTTTGTAGGTGCGGCGGTTTGGGCCTTGTATAAATACTTAGACGACACACTCTTTGGTGCGTGTTGTCTTGCGACCAAAATTAACGAAACCAAACTTGAGTTTATTGGTTACGACAACTTCAAAATTCGTTTAACGGCTTTTGTCATTGCCAACACAACCACCGCCTTAGCTGGCAGCTTGTACGCTATTTATTTAGGTTTCGTCAGCCCAGAAATGGCCGGACATTCACGCACAGCCGATCCAGTGGTGGTCACCATCTTGGGCGGCGTTGGTTCTCTCTGGGGTCCGATTGTGGGCACTCTGGCCTACACGGGCTTGCGTGATGTGGCGAGTAAATTTATTGGTAACTGGGAGCTCATCGTGGGCCTCATCTTGGTCTTCATCATGATGACGAACTCAGTGGGCTTGTATGGCACGCTCGAGAATTGGAGTAAGAGTATTTGGCGCCGCGCAACGGGTCAGAAAGGAAACGTATGACCTCGCAATTGCTATTTTCTGGCGTTATCTTTGGGCTAAGTCTCGCCAGCATCTATTTTCTTATTTCCATTGGTTTGTCACTGTGCTTTGGTTTGATGCGCATCATTAGCCTAGACCAATTGCTCTACTACACCATTGGGGCCTACATCACCTACAGCATCAGTGCGCTTACCGATAATTTATGGCTCGGAGTTTTAGGCGGCATTGCAGTCGGTGCGTTGCTTGCTTTTGCTGTTGAACGACTTGTTTTTAAGCGCATCTATGAACGCGAATTAACCTTCAGCATGATCACTTCTTTTGGTATCTTACTCGGAGGCATTGGCGCTGTAAAAGGTTTATGGGGTGTTGTACCTCGTCCCGTTCGTATGCCGCTTGAAGATCAAATTAGTTTGTGGGGAACGGATATTCCGGTGTATCGCCTCTTCGTTATCGTCGTGGCTGCACTGGTGTATGTCGGCATTTGGTTGTTTTTAAATCGCACCATCATTGGTAAAGCGATTCGCGCGGGCATTGAAGACATGGAGCACGTAGAAGGCCTTGGTATTAATGCCGCACGCTTGTTCACCATAACTTTTGTGTTGGCTGGTGCGTTGTCTGCTTTAGCGGGGGGTATTTACGCGCCGCTGATCATGGTCGATCCACACATGGGCTTAGAGATTTTGGCCTTCGTCTTTATGGTGGTCATCATCGGCGGACTCGGAAGCATCAAGGGCACGCTTTACTCATCTTTGCTAGTGGGGCAAGTGGTGTCGTTGGGCTCCCTCATCTACGCCCCCCTCGCTGTGATGGCGCCATTCGCCATGATGCTTTTGATCCTGTTGGTTAAACCAACAGGATTGTTTGGAACACAACTTTCTAAATAAAAGCCTAATCAGTAAATGCTTAACGATCAGGTGCCTGAATAAGGCACTTGATCGCGGTACCAATTCGAAATTTGCTCGCCGGTACGAATCACGACACCCGCACGCGACTGAATGTGATCCAACAGCTTTTCAAAATAACCAATGCGGTGCGCAACACCCGTGACATAAGGGTGCACGCTGATGGCCATGACGCGGGGAATTTGCTCGCTCTCTTGCCAGAGTCGCTCGAATTGATCGATACCGCGTAACAACATTTCTTCAGAACGATTTTGTTGCAACAGCATCATCGGAATATCGTTCAACTCGACCGTGTAGGGCACTGACAAGACGGGATTGGGTTGAGCCTTTAGCCAAACTGGCTGATCGTCGAGCACCCAATCGGCGACATATTCAATGCCCGATTTGGAGAGGCAATCTAGCGTCTGATCGTTCTCGGTCAAGCCCGGGCTTTCCCAACCCACAGGCGCCTTACCTGCGAAGCGTTTGATGGTGTCAACGGTGGACTGAATGGCCTCTTGTTGATTCTCAAGTTTGTGCATCGGGCCTTGCACAAAACCGTGCCCCATGATTTCCCAATCTTGCTTCAACGCAGCCTCAACAATGCGTGGGTACGAGTTACACACAATGCCGTTGGTCGCCATGGTGGGAACAATGCCACGCTTGTTCAATGCGTCATAAATGCGCCAAAACCCCACTCGCATTCCGTATTCATGCCACGCCCAATTTGGCAAATCAGGCAATAAAGGTTGCCCCATCGGCGGACTCAATACCGTGCGCGGCATGGCTCGCTCAATACTCCAATGCTCGACGTTCACAATTAACCATACCAGCATGCGCCCGTTATCGGGTAACTGCAATTTGGGACGGTCAACAATGGCGGAAAAAGGTGCGCGCGAACTGAGTAAATGGTCCATAACAAGCCCTCTGTTTATTGGAATTTATGAGTGTCAATACTAGCGATGCGCACTCGAATTTACTGCCACCTTGGCGACTTGTTGCGCAATGGAAATTAGCAACGCATCACTGTTCGCAGGACCCAACAAAGACAGCCCCAGCGGAACACCTTGGTGCTTTGCTAAAGGCAAACTAATTTGGGGTAAACCTGTCAAGCCCGACACACACAATAACTTCAGGCTAGCGGTCCGATAGGCTTCGAGATCTGCCTCTGTTTGGCTAATCAGAGGTGCGCAATCGGGCATGGTGGGTATGACCCAGAAACCGTTATCTCCAAGGCCATCAGACACTTGCTGCTTAAGGCGTGCACGTAACGCTTGCGCGTGGGCATATTGATCAGCAGTGACTGTGCTTGCCCATTCAAACCGTTGGGCAACGCCTGGCCCCAAAACCGGTTGATGCTGTCGAATGAAGTCGCCATTCACTTGCCAAGCCTCCCAGCCTTGCGCTTGTCGAAAAGCCAGCGTCAACTCTTCAAAGGGCACATCTAAAACTGAAGCCGTTTGAGTCGATGCTGTTTTAAACATACTCTGCACCGCGGTTTGCAACGCATGCACCCCGACTTGCAATGCATCTGTAACTTCGGGTGAAAGCAAATGCCAAAACTCTTGCGCCATGCATAAACGAATCGTTTTTTGTTGCGTTACTTGCAGTGGTGTAGCCGGCTCGCCCAACACCACCTCCGCCACAC
>CAZEAQ010000094.1:3392-6599 GCA_964510145.1 uncultured Bordetella sp. | reverse complement strand
GGCCTAACTGGACCAGATCGCTCTTCCACTTGTTGCTTCAACTCAGCGTAAGCGCCAAACTTGAACAACACTTCGGCCACTACAAATAACGGGCCAATGGCTAAGCCCATCACATCATCAAAAAACGCAGGCTTTTTTCCTTCGAAATAGTGCCCCACGAATTGAATCACCCAGCCTAAAAGAAATCCGCCCCCGCCCACCATTAACCAAATGGCGGTTTCTAACTCGGCGACTGCTGCGCCAAGCGCCAGCCCTAAGCCGTACAAAACTCCCATGATCAAACCCATCCCTAAATTCAAGCGCAAGTAATACACAACTGAGACAACCGCCACGATCAGGGCTGGCGATACAAGCCAAGCATTGAACGACCACATCGGTCTAGAGAGCAACACAAATAGCGCCATCACAATCAGTGGAATGCCCACCAAGTGAGTCGCAATGTTGCGTGCACTTCGGTGGTAGTCGGCGTAGTTAGAAAGTTGGTCTAGAAGAGTTTTCATGACGTCTCGCGATGAAGAGAAAGTGTGAATGCAGAGGTCCAAACGTGTCGTTTTCTAGTGGGGCCGAGGATGCAAATCCAAACGGCGTCCTGCCTTAAGAATTTGGCTTGGCACATCATGCCCAATCAGCGCCGGCAATTGGTGCGCTGCTGCCAGCAACCGAGACAAATCGACTCCGGTATCGTAGCCCATCAAAGCGAGTGCATGCACCACCTCCTCGGTGCAAACATTGCCCGAAGCCCCGGGCGCATAAGGGCAACCACCGATGCCACCAAACGAGGCATCAAATCGGTTGGCTCCCGCATCAATGGCGGCCAGCACATTGGCCAACCCCATACCCCGCGTATTGTGAAAATGCAGCGTCAGCTCGGTCTCAGGCCAACGGGCTCGAAACGCTGCTGTCAACTCCGCCACTTGCGTGGGGTAAGCCATGCCGGTGGTGTCACACAAGGTGACACCAGTTGCACCCAGTTCTTCGACATAGCGACGACACCAGTCGAGCACATCGGTAGTCGCAACATCGCCCTCCATCGGACAACCAAAAGCGCATGACAACGACACATTGATGGCAACGCCCGTGGAGCGAACCGCTTTGGCCACTTCAGTCAAACCTGCAAACGATTGCGCTCGCGTCATACGTAAGTTGGACAGGTTGTGGCTCTCGCTTGCCGACATGACCAAGTTCAATTCATCGGCTTGCGACTCAACTGCTCGCTCAGCCCCTCTGACATTGGGCACCAGCGCGGTGTAAACCACACCCGGAACTCGTTTGATTTCACGCATGACTTGCTCGGCATCACGCAAAGCTGGAATCGCTTTGGGGGACACAAAGGCCGTCACTTCAATCTTGGCCATACCCGCCTCTGACAAGGCATTGACTAAGTCAATTTTGTTTTCGGTAGGAACAAAAACTGTTTCAGCCTGCAAGCCATCGCGTGTGCCCACTTCTTGCAAATAAATGCGTTTGTTTTGGCCTAGCCATACCTGCGAACTCATGCCACCACCTTTTGCTCGCGTAACTGCGCAATGGCTTCAGTACTCAAACCCAACTCAGTTAACACGGCATCGGTGTCGTCCCCTAAGTTGGGGGCGGCGCTACGCACCTGACCGGGTGTGCCCATCAATTTGGGCACGATTCCCGGCACTTCAATGTCGTGGCCTTGACGCGTTGTTTGCTTCAAGATCATGTCGCGCGCACGGTAGTGTGGGTCTTGCACAATGTCTTGGGCGGTGTACACGCGACCCGCTGGCACCTTCGCCTCACCCAATGCCAACAGCACATCAGTCACGCTGCGCGTTTGGGTCCAGGTTTCAATCGCTTGGTCTATTTCGGTCACACGAGCGACGCGTCCAGCGTTGTTGGATAAAGCAGGATCGTTGCCTAAATCGTCTCTGCCAATGACTTGCATCAGTCGTTTGAAAATACTGTCACCATTGCCTGCAATCAACACCACACCGTCTGCACAACGGTAGGCGTTAGAAGGGGCAATGCCCGGCAAGGCGGAGCCCGCAGGTTCGCGAATAGCACCAAATGCGCTGTATTCAGGCACCAAGCTTTCCATCACATTGAAAACCGCTTCGTTCAAAGCCACATCAATGACTTGCCCTTTACCGCCATTGACTTTGCGGTGATAGATCGCCATTAACACGCCAATCGTGCCGTGCAATGCAGCCAAGGTGTCACCAATCGAAATGCCACAGCGCACCGGCACCCTGCCCGCCTCCCCCGTGAGGTGACGCAACCCACCCATGGCTTCGCCAATTGCACCAAAGCCAGGTAAATCACGGTAAGGCCCCGTTTGTCCATAGCCGGAAATACGCAACATCACCAAGCCGGGGTTATCACGCGAAAGCGATTCGTAATCCATGCCCCAACCTTCGAGCGTGCCAGGGCGAAAGTTCTCAATCAACACATCGGCTTGTGCAATCAATTGGCGTGCAATTGCTTGCCCTTGTGGATTTCGCAGATCGAGTGCGATCGATTTTTTGTTACGCGATTGCACCTGCCACCACACCGATGTGCCGTCTTGCAACATGCGCCAATTGCGCAATGGATCACCAGCACCGGGGGGTTCAATCTTGATCACATCCGCACCGAAATCGCCTAAGGTTTTGGCGGCAAAGGGGCCTGCAATCAATTGCCCCATTTCAACCACGCGCAAGCCTTGAAGCGCACCCGGGCTTAAATTAAGAGAGGTCATGGTCATCAATCAATCGTGGCACCAGAGGCTTTGACAATCTTGGCCCAACGCGGCAGGTCTTCACGCACCAAATTTGCAAATTGTTCAGGCGTGGACTTATAGGGCTCACAACCAACAGCAGCCAAACGCTCTTGCACTTCTTTGGAGTCAAGTGCCTTGGCAATTTCAGCGTTCAGTTGCGCAACGATTTGCTTGGGCGTGCCAGCAGGCACGAACATGCCGTACCAAGGCGTGGTGCCAAAACCCTTGATGGTTTCGCCAATGGTGGGGGCATCTGGCAACGCAGGTAATCGCTTGGTATTGACCACGCCGAGCACCTTGACTTTGCCAGAACGAATGAACGCAATCGACGAGGGCAAGCTCTGTACCGACACTTCCACCTGCCCTGCCACCAAATCGGTTACGGCTGCCGCCGATGCTTTGTAAGGTACGTGCACCATGTCGATACCCGCAGCTTTGCCCAACATCTCACCTATCAAGTGGTTCAACGTGCCATTGCCCGCAGA
>CAZEAQ010000094.1:0-3292 GCA_964510145.1 uncultured Bordetella sp. | reverse complement strand
CCGCCCGCGGCTTGTGGCACCACTACGGTGACGGGTTTGTTGGGAAACTTGTCTTGTGCAATTGCAACGCCCGGTAGAGCGAAAGATAAGGCAAGCGCAATGAGGGTTCGACGTTGGTTCAACATGGTTTTATCTCTCGGTTAAAGAAGGGTTAATTAAAAAGCCAAGGAGTGAGCGTGCGCTGCTGGGTTTCATACGCACGAATGCGATCTGCATTTTTAAGGGTCATGCCAATATCATCAAGTCCCTCCAGCAAACGATGTTTGCGCGAGGCATCGACGTTAAATGCAATCGACATGCCGGTGGATGTGCTGATGGTTTGCGAGGGCAAATCAACGCGCAAGGTGTAACCCGGGTTGTATTCAACTTCATTAAAAAGTTGTTCAATCAAGTCGGGCGAAAGCACGATGGGCAGTAAGCCGTTTTTGAAACAGTTGTTGAAGAAAATATCGGCGAAGCGTGGCGCTAGCAAAACGCGAATGCCATAGTCATTCAAAGCCCACACCGCGTGTTCTCGGCTTGAGCCACAACCAAAATTTTCGCGTGCCAACAAAATTTGAGCGCCCGCATAACGCGGCTGATTCAGAGAAAACTTAGGATTGACCATACGTTTGGAAACATCTTGTCCGGGCTCTCCACGGTCTAGGTACCGCCACTCGTCAAACAAGTTATCTCCGAAGCCAGAACGCGCGATCGACTTCATAAACTGTTTGGGAATCAAGGCATCGGTATCCACGTTGGCGCGGTCAATCGGCACCACCAACGATTGGAGTTCAACAAACGCTCTCATACGTGCTCCTCTTCAACACGTTCAATCAAGTTCAAGTCTTCTACACGGGCCAGTCGCCCTGCGATGGCAGCAGCGGCAGCCAATACAGGGCTCATTAAATGGCTGCGCCCTCCAGGTCCTTGACGTCCTTCAAAATTTCGATTGCTGGTTGAGGCACACCGCTCGCCAGGTGACAACCTGTCATCGTTCATGCCCAAGCACATCGAGCAGCCCGGCTCTCGCCATTCCAAACCTGCGTCTGTGAAAATTCGATCTAAGCCTTCCGCCTCTGCTTGGCTTTTGACCAGTCCAGAGCCTGGAACAACCAGCGCTTGCATCACATGATTGGCAATTCGACGCCCCTTGACGACGGCAGCTGCAGCGCGCAGATCTTCGATGCGTGCGTTGGTGCAAGAGCCAATGAATACTTTGTCAATCCGAATGTTGCGCATGGGTGTGCCCGGTTTCAAATCCATATAGTCCAAAGCCGCTTGCATACTGGCACGCTTTACAGCGTTTTGCTCTTGTGCTGGATCAGGCACCACACCCTCTATGCACACCGCCATGTCGGGTGAAGTGCCCCAGGTGACCATCGGTTGCAATGCACTGGCATCTATCGTCAGCACACGATCAAATCGCGCGTTTTCATCTGAGACTAAATTTTTCCAATTGGCAACAGCCGCCTCCCATTGCGCCCCTTTGGGCACGCGGGGTCGTTGGTGTAAATAATCCAAGGTGATCTGGTCCACACCTACCAAGCCCACGCGTGCACCCGCTTCGATCGCCATATTGCACAGCGTCATGCGCCCCTCCATGCTCAATGCACGAATGGCACTGCCCGCAAATTCAATCGCATAGCCTGTCGCACCTGCCGTTCCCAATACAGCGATGATGTGCAAGATCAGGTCTTTGGCAGAAACCCCCGCGTTCAGTTGACCCTCTACTTTCACCAACATGGGTTTCATAGGAGAAATGGCCAAACATTGAGTGGCCAATACGTGCTCCACATCGGAGGTGCCAACACCAAAGGCCAACGCCCCAAAAGCACCGTGCGTGCTGGTATGTGAGTCACCGGCAACGACTGTCATGCCTGGTAGCGTGGCACCTTGCTCAGGCCCCACCACATGAATCACACCTTGCTCGCGCTGACCCAGACCATAAAACGTGATGCCAAACTCTTGGCTGTTGATGGCCAGTTGCTTCACCTGTGCGCGTGAGAGCGGGTCTTCAATCGCATCCAGTGACGTGCGCTGTGCTGCCTTTGTGGGCACGTTGTGATCTGCCACAGCAATCGCCGTGTCTGGACGCCAGGGTTTGCGCCCCGAGAGTCGCAGGCCTTCAAACGCTTGTGGGCTCGTGACCTCGTAAACGAGATGACGATCCACGTAAATCAAACACTCACCGTCTTCGTTTTGATCGACCAAATGACTTTGCCAAAGTTTCTCAAACAACGTTTGCGGATTATTTTTAGCTTGCATCAGAACTGCCTAAAAGAAACATAGCGGGCAGTCTAAAAAAAAGTGGTTGCCCTTGGAATGACAAATGCGCCAAACGAGCTTTCGTGATTCACGAAAGCTCAACAACCCCACACACGCTAATCGGTCTGACAGGCTTGCAAATGATCGATCAAACTACGAACGGGGCGAGCCAAGGCACCCAAATCTCGCATGCCTAACAGCAAGACACGATCAACCCATGCATCGTTCAAATCGATTTTCTTGAGATCTAAAGCACGAACCAAAGGCTCCGCAGCAACTTGCGGCAAAACAGCAATTCCCAAGCCAGCGGCCACCATTTGACACATCGCATCAAAACTACGCACATGAATTCGAATGCGAAGTGGTTTGCTAATTTGCCCGCTTTCTAGTTCCAACCTTTTAGCCAGCGAAGTAGATTGTGTGAGGCTGACAAAGTCATACGCCATAGCCTGCGCAAACGTGACTTGCTTTCGCTTAGCCAAGGGATGGTTTTTGGGCACAACCAACACCAGCCTATCGCGTCGGTAGGGCATGGTCTGCAGTCCCAATTCGGGGGTGCGATCGGCAAATATGCCGACATCGGCACGACCATCCAAAATGGCCATGACCACTTCATGACTATCTGCCTCAGTGAGCTCAATCCGAATTTCAGGTTGCTGGCGAGCGAAGGACGCCAGATCCATCGGTAAGAACTGCGTGATAGCCGATGTATTGGCCCACAGCCGCACAACCCCTATCACCCCTTTTGCATGGTCTGACAAATCAGCACTCATTTGATCGACATCTGACAAAATGCGTTGCACATGCCGATGCAAAGCAACCCCAGCCGGGGTCAACTTAACGCCCCGTGAATGCCGCTCTAGCAAGGTGACAGCAAACGCAGCTTCTAAGTCGGTGATTCGCTTGCTGGCTGCACCTACAGCCAACATGGCCAACTCGGCCCCTTGACTGATACTGCCAGTTCGGGCGACCAAGTTGAATAACGACAGCGAAACCAAATCAATTCTGTGTAGATTCATAAACTAAGTGTCCATGAAAAGAGGCT
>CAZEAQ010000093.1:0-6606 GCA_964510145.1 uncultured Bordetella sp. | reverse complement strand
CCACCAAAGTTTCCAAATTAGCTTTGTTAGCTGCGATTACTTGTTCAGGTGTCAATGTCATGTCAATTCTCCAAAAATTAAAAGTGATTCTGCGAAAACTGCTCTGAACTCGCCCTAGGCTCAAGTTATGTTGCAGCGCAGCATGGTGCATATTTTAAGTTCTGGGCTATCAATAACAAGGGGTTAACGCCAAAACGGTGCGCTTTTAGAGCTGAAAGACTAAATTTAACAAAATCGCCTAGTCAGACCCATGAGACCAGTGGTTTTGCCACTCCGTCTTGTAGCGTTGCGCCAAGTCGGCGGACTTCAAAATTAAAAAGTTTTCGGCGTTTCTGGTCTCCGCCGAGTTGGTGAAATTAAAACTACCTGTGATCAGCACGGACTCATCAATGATCATGACCTTGTTGTGCGCAATGGCGTGCTTTCCGTCTTGTCGCAAACTAATTTGGGCTTGGTTCAATAAATCAATCACGTAACGATTGGTGCTTGCACTTTTTTTATCGAGCAAAACCCGCACCGTGACGCCCCTTTGCTGGGCACGCAGCAGCGCTTGGGCGATACCGTTGTGCGTAAAGCCATAAGCTTGCACAAGCACCTCGCGCTCGCTTCGGTCAATGGCTTGCACAATTGCTGACGCAGCACCAGACGGTGGCGTGAAGTAAACCCCCAACACCTCGGCTGTGCCGGTTAAAGTGGACGCTGTTTGTCGCGCTGGAACGCCAACAAAAACCAAGACTCCTAGCGCTAAAAAGATAATTGAAAAAGCTTTTTTCATGCCTTAAATGCTAAACCTCAAACGTCAAATTTGTAGTTTTTACAGATTTTTTTAATTAAATCACTTTGAACGCCAATCATCCCGTCCCCTCGGCTTCGCACGATTTGTCGCCGGCAACCAAAAAAGCGATTTTTCTGCTGTCTTTGGCCACGTTTTCAAGCATGGCCATTCAAAGAGTCTGCGACCCGATGCTTCCGGAGTTGAGTCGCGTCTTTGATGCACCCATCAGCGAGGCAGCGCAGGTTGTTTCGTTCTTTGCGATTACTTATGGGCTGATGCAACTTTTTTATGGGCCCGTCGGCGATAGATGGGGCAAATACCGCGTCGTGATCTTGGCAACGGCGGGATGCAGCATGGGTTGCATCATTTCTGCTGCGAGTGCAAATTTGCAATGGTTGGTTGCTGCGCGAATATTCACGGCCATTGCCTGTGCTGCCATCATTCCGCTCTCACTGGCATGGGTGGGCGATGCGGTGCATTACCAACAGCGCCAAGAAACTTTGGCACGGGTCGGTCTGGGCACGATGTTGGGCATTAGCGCAGGTCAATCTGTGGGTGGGCTATTGACAGACACACTCGGCTGGCGTTGGGCTTTCGCCTTGATGGCCTGCGTTTTTAGCGTTGTCTGCTTGTTGTTGTGGCGTCAGCTCAAATACCTTGAAGTAACGGATCACCGCAGCGCAGAGTCGGCTGGATTTTTTGAACAACTCAAACTCGTGGCGAAAGACCCATGGGCACGCACACTTTTAGGAATAGCACTCATTGAAGGCGCCTGCGTCATCGGTTTACTAGCGGTAACGGCCTCGCACTTACATCAGGTTCACCAAATATCTCTGACGCTTGCGGGTGGCACGACCGCACTTTTTGGCCTGGGTGGCATGGCCTACATGGCGAGCGCAAAAATAACAATTCGACGCTTTGGCGAAATTGGGCTCGCGCTTTATGGCGGGTTAAGTTTTGGTTTGGCTTTTTGGGTCATCGCATTTTCAAATTGGTGGCAACTCGCCCTACCTGCTTGCTTTGTTGCGGGCTTTGGTTTCGCCATGTTCCACAACACCATGCAAGCCAAAGTCACGCAAATGGTGCCAACAGCGCGAGCCACGGGCGTCACTTTATTTGCAGGTTTTTTGTTTTTAGGCCAATCATTGGGCGTCTTTATCTTGGCCGCTTTAATTAGCCATTTCAACTCTAGCTATGTGCTGGGAGCCGCGGGAACGGGCGTCATTGTGTTGGGTAAGTTTTTTGCCCACGCAGTGTCTCGGCGCAACGCTACCCAAGCAGACCACGCTTAACATTGAGCCTATGAATGAATCTATGAACTTGAACATCGAAGCACTCGCCAAGCAAGTTGAACAACACCCCGACTACAAAGTTTTAAGGCGGCTGGTTCCAGGTCGCGTTTTCAACACGCCTGTCGCGGGTCAAAAAATTTGCAAAGGCATTGTTCTTGACACCGAAACCACAGGCTTTAATGTGGTGGACGACCGCGTGATAGAGCTGGGCATGCTGGCCTTCGAGTTTGACCCCGTGAGCGGCGTTGTGTTTCGCGTGACAGACGTATTTGACGAACTCGAAGACCCGGGATTTGCAATTCCCCCCGCCTCTGTGGCCGTTCACCACATCACCGATGAGATGGTGAAGGGACAAAAAATAGACGATACGCGTGTGGCCAATTTTTTAAAAAACGCTGACGTTGTCATTGCTCATAACGCGAGTTTTGACCGACCATTTGTCGAGGCTCGTTGGCCACTTTTTGAGACGCTCAATTGGGCCTGCAGCATCAAAGACATCGATTGGCGCGAAGAGGGTTTTGGCTCTGCCAAGTTGGAATATTTACTCAGCACGCAAGGCTACTTTTACGAGGCACATCGAGCAGAGGCGGACTGCTGGGCACTGCTTGAACTACTAAACCAAGTGCTTCCCCAAAGCCAGCAAACGGCTTTGCTGGCTTTGCTAGAAACATTAAACAAGCCTCAGCAAAAGGTGTACGCCGTCAACTCCCCTTTCGAAACCAAAGACATGCTCAAAGCGCGGGGCTACCGGTGGTCACCCGAGCTGCGTTGTTGGAGTCGCGTGGTGTCGGGAGAGGTCGAAAAAACGCAAGAGTTTGAGTGGCTCAAACATCGCGTGTACGGGGAGCGCAAAGCACGCGTTGAAGTCGAGACTATGGGCGGCAAAGTGCGTTACTCCAACCGCGAAGGTCACAAAGAAGTGGTCACTCTTTAAAAGAGCTTTTTTAATACGTCACCACTTGCCAAGGCACTGTGCACGTTGGCACATTGGGATAAAACTGCTGTGAGGCCGCACAAAAATATGCGGTGCGCGGCACAGGTGTGGGTTGAACATAGCGAATTGGCGGCATGACGGCATACGCAGCGCCACCCACAATGGCAGCACCCACCCAAGGTCGAACCCAACGGTACCCATAGTCGCCTTGTGAGTAGCCTCGATCACGATATGCCTCACGGCCATGGCCGTATCCATGTGCATGCGCGGGCAATGCGCTGGCAAAGGCTAGAAGAATTGCGACCAACAAAGAAATGCGTTTCATAGAAAGCTCTCTTTCAAAGACAGATAGCCTTACAACGCATCAACTCTGTTCCCGGATGACTTTGCTCAACAAAGCCTCAAGCGCCAGGGCTATTTGGGCTAACGCTGCATCTTGACCCGAGACGCTGGAGACCATCAATCCCACTGGCATTTCATCGGGCTGGTGACATGGCAGGCTAAAGGAGCATCCATCTAGATAGTTAATTGCCGAGGGGTTTCGCAACAACAGACGATTGGCTCTAAAAAAAGCTTCATCATCACTCAGCAAGGGCTGAATCAGGGGCGCCACCATTGGAACTGTGGGGCAAAGCATGGCATCAAAACCTTGCAAAACCCATTGCGCTTTTTCTATCCAAGCACGGCGCCGATCTATCAAGCCAATGTAATCAGCCGCAGTCACATGCTCGCCTAGTTTCATTCGGGCTACCACTCGTGGGTCAATCTGCGCTTCACCGCGATCAAGCCTTTGATGGTGCGCTGCGTATCCTTCAACGGGTGAAAACCCCGCAGGCGAACTCAAACTTGCAATGTCGGCCAGCTCAGTGAATGGCATGCGAATAACTTCTGCCCCTGCAGCAGAAATTAAAGAAATCGTTCGCTCAAAAGCGTGTGCGACCGTTGGGTCGATGTCGTCAAAAAACAAAGTTTGCGGAACGGCAAAACGCATTTGCTTTAAATCAATCGGCTTTGTAGGAAGCGGTTGATGCGACATGGCAGCATCAACACGCAAACAATCGTTCACCGATTTAGAAATTGATCCCACGGTATCCAAACTGCGAGACAACTCCATCACGCCTCGCAAAGAAATACGGGACTGGGTACTTTTAAAACCAACCAAACCGCACAAAGCAGCCGGTATTCGAATAGAGCCACCCGTGTCTGTGCCGATGCCCGCATCTGCCAAACCCAAAGCGACAGAAACCGCTGCGCCCGACGACGACCCCCCTGGCACGCGAGCTTGCTTCACGTCGCAGGGATTAACAGGTGTGCCGTGGTGCGGATTGATGCCCACCCCTGAAAACGCAAATTCGCTCATGTTGGTCTTACCCAGCAAAACAGCGCCTGCCTCACGCAGACGATGCACCACCAAGGCGTCGCTTGCTGCCGGAGGCTCGCCTTTGCAAACCACACCGCCTGCGAGCGTGGTTTCGCCCGCCACATCCAAGTTATCTTTGAGGCTAATCAGCAGCCCATGCAAGCTACCCAGCGATCGACTCGAAGCTAAAGCTTCGTCGCATCTCAAGGCCTCTTGCGGTGCGGTTTTCTCGTATAAATTGGTAAACACATGTTCTGCCGATGGCGCTTTCGCACCCAGCAAGGCAAGTTTGACTTTGTCAGAGCAAGACGGAAAAGGGTGTTCTTTCATGCGGTTAATTCTGCCCGATGACTGTCGAGTCGACGCGCTGTGATAGCCTTTTCACATGACCAACGCCCCCATCAAAGCCCCTGAACTTACCCTTTATTACGATGGGAAGTGTCCGCTGTGCTTGGCAGAAATTGAGTTTTTACAAACCCGAAACACACATGGTTTTCTTGATTTTGTCGATGTCACCACGCCAGACTTTGAAGCCACAGAACACCAAATTTCTTGCGACGCAGCCATGGCGCAAATTCACGGGCGCACAGCCCAAGGCGATGTGTTGGTGGGAGTGCCCGTTTTCGCCCGAGCCTATGAGCTTGCCAACTTACCTGTTTTAGCTTGGATTTTGTCTAGGCAGTGGCTCATGCCGGTGCTTCAACCCGCCTATGTGCTGTTTGCACGGCATCGACAGGCCATATCAAGGCGAATTGGTCCAAGCGTTTTACGCTTTTCTAAGCGTTTTATGAGGTGATTTTTAGGGATTTTTCACCCAAATGTCGCAAAATGAGGCATAAATTTGCGAAAATATCGTTTTTGCCCCGAGAGAACAAAAACGAATGTCACGCCCAGAAAAAACAGAGATATCCAACGACGGTCTGCGCTACAAATCTAAAAAAGGCGGTTCACCTTTCGAAGGCTTAGGCCGCACCGGCGATACCATGAGCTGCATCAAATGCGGCGTTCACAAACCCCGCAACAACGGCTCCTTCAAGCGCATCTTGGGCTCATCCATGTTTGTGTGCTTTGACTGCAGCCCGCCAAAGAAAGAGGCAGAAGCTGCGGCACCTGTAGCTGCTAAAGAAAAAGTCAAAGCTTAACTTTCAGCACCCTACAAAAAAGCGGCTCATTGAGCCGCTTTTTTATTGGTTTACTCCACCCGCAGCAGCGTGCTGGGTTTAAAGCCTAAATCAGCCACTTTGCCTTTTTTAGCGCGAGCGCTTTTCGCGTTGTTCAAACTGCGAATTTCTAGCGTTTCTTCACGCGCTTTGCCCCCCCGACCTACGCCTTCAATGCGCACACTGCGCGTGTAAGCCGCAGCGCCAGCCAGTGTGTCTTTGGCTTCTAAGTCGATCAGCATGAGACCGCGTCCGCCCTTTTCCATGACTTTGAGATCAGCCAGTTCGAAGGTCAAAATTCGCCCGCCCGTCGAAGCGCAAGCCACATGAGTCGCTGCAGCTAAAGGTTGGGAGCCCGAACCTCCGCTGACAGGCGATGGGCGACAAACGGTTTCACCGTCGCCCAAAGTAATGAACGACTTGCCGCCCTTGTTGCGCGAAATCATGTTTTCAATATTGGCCATAAAACCATAACCACCCGTGCTACTGAGCAAATAGGTGGCGCCACTGGGACCCGCCACATAGTGCAGCAATTGAGTGCCTGCCTCAAGGTCAATCAATGTTGTGACAGGTTGCCCATCGCCTCGTGCGCCCGGTAAAGCGGCGACAGGAACGGAATAAACGCGCCCATTCGAGCCAAAGGCAAGGAAGGTGTCGACTGTGCGGCACTCAAACGTGCCATACAAACCATCGCCAGATTTAAAGGCAAAAGCACTAGCCTCATGACCATGACCCGTCCGTGCGCGAACCCACCCTTTTTCTGACACCACAACGGTCACTGGCTCGTCGATTACTTTGACTTCGGCCACTGCCTTTTTCTCTTCTTGAATCAGAGTGCGGCGGGGGTCAGCAAATACTTTGGCGTCTGCTTCAATTTCCTTGACCATCAAACGACGCAGTGCAGACGGGCTTCCCACAATCTCTTCGAGCTTGGCTTGTTCTTCGCGGAGTTCTTTAAGCTCTTGCTCAATCTTGATGGCCTCTAAACGTGCGAGTTGACGCAGACGAATTTCTAAGATGTCTTCCGCTTGGCGCTCGCTCAGTTTGAAGCGCTCCATGAGCGCCAGCTTGGGCTCGTCGCTTTG
>CAZEAQ010000092.1:0-6711 GCA_964510145.1 uncultured Bordetella sp. | reverse complement strand
GTCTCCTTCATGATTTTTAATCGAAATACAAATCTTGCACAAAACTTGAAGCGGGCACGGTACCTTTATCGAGCATCTGACGGTGTTTGTCTAGACGCTTTAAGTCGTACAAATAATTCACCATGAATCCATGCGATTGACGCATGCCTTTTGCAGACGAGTCTGCAAACCAGTTAATGCGCTCAATTCGCGCGCCATTCCCCAGATGAAAACGTGCCACCGGGTCGAGCACTTGATCGCCCTGCTTAGCGCATCCTAAATAGTGTGCCGTGCAGCGAATTAAAAAATGTCGCAAGGGAGACTTGGCAGATAAAGCGCCAAGCAATATCGGATCGTCAATCACAGCAAGTACATGCGATGCGCTAGGAGGATCAAAATTTAGCTCTCGACCTAGGGCCGATTTTTCTTTTTCATTTAAATGCTCTAGAAGCTCTGGCATTTGTCGGGCCAACCAAGGTCGAAGCCCCGGGATAGGTGACAACGTAGCGAATGTTTTTAATTTTGGAAACTCTGCACGCAAAGTTTCAACGACTCGTTTGATGAGCGAGTCGCCAAAACTAACGCCTTTCATTCCGGTCTGTGTGTTGCTGATGGAATAAAAAATAGCCACCGTCGATTTCTTTAAATCTTCAGGTGCTGCCGCCTCATCTAGCAGCGGCATGATGTTGTCCGCCATGTCATGTAGCAGCGCAACCTCAACAAAAATCAGAGGCTCATTGGGCAAACTGGGATGAAAAAAACCATAGCAACGTCTGTCGCTGTCTAAACGATTTTTTAAATCAGCCCAACTCCGAATATCGTGAACGGCTTCGTACTTAATTAGTTTTTCAATCAACGAAGCAGGTGAATCCCAGCTGATGCTGCGAAGCTCTAAAAACGCAACATCAAACCAAGTGGAAAATAAATTTTCAAGCTCAGCGTCTAGCGCTAAAAGACGCTTGTTTCCCTTGAGTTGAGGGAGTAATTCGGCGCGTAAATCAACCAAAAATCGCATTCCCCCTGGGTAGGCTGCAAAACGTTGCAGCAACCGAGTGCGAGGCGATATCAACGCACGGCGCAAGCGTATTTCTGCCGCCCCTTCATCTGCCGAACCCAGCGCTGCGTCGTAGTCATCTCGTGCTGCGCGAACTTTGACTGCGTCTGGTCCGAACTGCTCACTGATGAGCAGCCACAAATCTTGCCGCTCCGCAAATTCTGCTTGTGTGTACCAGTCTGCCAAGGCTTTCGCACGACGCCCACCTTCTACCTCACTCACACGCGGATCAACCACTGATTGCAACAGCGACAAAGTGCGGCGTAAAGAGCGCGGCGATAGCGCCTCTTTTTGCTGGCGAAGTGTCGCGCCAAGCCGCTCTCGCGTAGAACGATCCTCAGCTTTCGGCGACTCGCTGACAGTTGCCGAATTTCGCAACAAATTAAGTTTGCTGCTGAGCCAAGTTGATGCGTTCACTCGATTGGTCTTTCTTAAAGTTCCCTTGCATTAGCTCAAATCATGCGCGATGTTTGGCTCAGATCTCATTGTCGAAAACCACAATAGTCCTAACCCTACCAAGACCATTGGCACGCACAACCACTGCCCCATGCTCATGCCAAGCGCCAGCAAACCCAAGTGCGCATCGGGTTCTCGAAAATACTCAGCCATAAAGCGCAAACTGCCGTAGCCGATCATAAAAACGCCCGATACCGCGCCCACCGGTCTGGGTTTGCGGGCATAGAGCCAGAGAACCGCAAACAACAAAAGACCTTCCCCCAAGAACTGATAAACCTGCGACGGATGTCTGGGTATTAAGCTGCCACTTTGCGGAAAAATCATGCCCCACGGCAGGTCAGGATCAGCCGCCCGCCCCCATAACTCGCCATTGATAAAGTTGCCCACTCTTCCCGCAGCCAACCCTGTGGGAACGCAAGGTGCAATGAAGTCAGTCACCCACAACCAAGCTCGCTTTCGCTGCCAAGCAAACACCGCCGTCGCGACAAATACGCCCAACATACCGCCATGAAAACTCATGCCGCCTTGCCAAACAGCAAATACTTCGAGGGGATGCTCGAGGTAGTAACCGGGCTTGTAAAACAAGCAATACCCAATTCGCCCACCCAGCACGACACCCATGACTCCGTAAAACAAAATGTCATCAATGTCTTGCTGAGACCACGTTCCATTCGCTACTTGCTCCGCATAAGGTGCATGCGACAAACGAAGACGAGCCAAACCTAAAAACAGCGCAAACGCCGCAAGATACGTAAGCCCATACCAATGAATGGCGACGGGTCCCAATTGCAAAGCAACAGGGTCAATTTGTGGATGCAACAACACTGTGTTTGACGCTTCGTTAGTCGAGTTGCGATAAGTCGCGCACTGCCCCTTTGTCAGCCGATGTTGCCAGCTTGGCATAAGCCTTTAACGCAGCAGACACTTTGCGTGGGCGGGCTTTTGCAGGCTTCCAACCCAACTTGTTTTGTTCAGCGCGGCGTTTGGTTAACTCCTCATCACTGACCAACACGTTGATGGTGCGGTTTGGAATATCAATGCGAATTCGGTCACCGGTTTTAACCAGCCCGATATTGCCGCCCGCTGCCGCCTCGGGAGAGCAATGCCCAATCGACAAGCCCGAAGTTCCGCCTGAGAAACGTCCATCGGTTAACAAAGCGCAAGCCTTGCCCAAACCTTTAGATTTGATGTAGCTCGTTGGGTACAACATTTCTTGCATGCCGGGGCCACCCTTGGGTCCCTCGTATCGCACGACCACAACGTCCCCCGCTTTGACTTGGTCGTTCAGAATGTGATCGACCGCTTCATCTTGCGACTCCACCACATGCGCAGGACCTTCAAAGACCAACAAACTGTCGTCCACACCTGCCGTTTTAACCACGCATCCGTCTAACGCGATATTCCCTTTTAAAACGGCAAGACCGCCTTCCTTGCTAAATGCATGATCAAAAGACCGAATGCAACCTTCTGCGCGGTCAGTGTCCAAACTTGGCCAACGCGTGCTTTGACTAAACGCCACTTGCGTAGGAATGCCGGCGGGGCCAGCCATGTAGAAAGTTTTCACAGCATCGCTGGGGTTTTGGACAATGTCCCACTCGCTTAAAACTGCTTTCAACGGCTTACCCAAAATAGTGGGCACATCGGTGTGCAGTTTTCCAGCGCGGTCTAACTCACCCAAGATCGCCATGATTCCGCCTGCGCGATGCACGTCTTCAATGTGGTACTTGTTGGTGTTAGGTGCGACCTTGCACAACTGCGGCACGATTTTGGACATGCGGTCGATATCGGTCATCGTGAAATCAATTTCAGCCTCTTGCGCAATGGCTAACAAATGCAAGATGGTGTTGGTCGATCCGCCCATGGCAATGTCGAGTGCAATCGCATTTTCAAACGCCTTGAAACCTACCGAACGCGGCAAGACTGAATCGTTGTCGTGCTCGTAATATTCTTTGCACAACGCCACGATGCGATGGCCCGCTTGTTTAAACAACTGCTCGCGATCAGCATGCGTCGCCACCACGGTGCCGTTACCGGGCAGCGACAAACCCAAAGCTTCAGTCAGACAGTTCATCGAGTTAGCAGTGAACATGCCCGAGCATGACCCGCAGGTTGGACAGGCCGATCTCTCGACCTCAGCCAAATCTGCATCGCTGACTTTGCTATCTGCAGCCATGACCATGGCGTCAATTAAGTCGAGTTTCTTGAACTCAATCTTTTGCGTTTCTGGGTTGGCCAATCGCACCTTGCCAGCCTCCATGGGGCCGCCCGATACAAAGATAACGGGAATGTTCAACCGCATCGCAGCCATCAACATACCGGGAGTGATCTTGTCGCAGTTTGAAATACACACCATGGCATCGGCGCAATGCGCATTGACCATGTATTCCACCGAATCGGCAATGATGTCGCGGCTTGGTAATGAATACAACATGCCGTCATGCCCCATCGCAATACCGTCGTCCACAGCGATGGTGTTGAACTCTTTCGCAACGCCACCAGCAGCCTCAATTTCGCGAGCCACAAGTTGGCCTAAGTCCTTCAAATGCACATGACCGGGCACGAACTGCGTGAATGAGTTCACGACTGCAATGATCGGCTTACTGAAGTCGTCATCTTTCATTCCCGTGGCACGCCACAGAGAACGGGCGCCCGCCATGTTGCGGCCAGCGGTAGAGGTCTTGGAACGATAAGCGGGCATAAGTCGAGGCTCCGGTCAGAAAACTAAAAAAATATTATCGCCCACGCCCTCAATCCCCTCAGTTAATAGGGGGTCGCCTTGCAAGTAATTTGACAGGGGGTTTGAGTAAACTCAGCCGCTGTTTTCTACCCGGCATTTTTAGGACTTCATCCATGACCACGATCCGCCAAAACGACCTGATTGAATCGGTCGCCGCAGCCCTCCAATACATCAGTTACTACCACCCAGCTGACTTCATCTCTCATTTAGCAAACGCCTATCAGCGCGAACAAAGTCCTGCGGCAAAAGACGCTATTGCCCAAATCTTGACGAATAGCAAGATGAGCGCTATCGGTCACCGCCCTATTTGCCAAGACACAGGCATCGTGAACGTCTTTCTCAAAATTGGCATGGACGTTCGCTTGGAAGGTTTCTCGGGTAGCTTAGAAGACGCCATTAACGAGGGCGTTCGCCGTGGCTACAACCACCCCGACAACATGCTTCGCGCCTCCGTGGTGGATGACCCGCAATTTGCCCGTAAAAACACAAAAGACAACACACCGGCAGTCATCTTTACTCAAATCGTCCCTGGCAATAAGCTGGATGTCACCGTTGCCGCCAAAGGCGGTGGAAGCGAAAACAAGTCCAAGATGTACATGCTCAACCCCAGCGATAGCGTGGTGGACTGGGTGCTCAAAACGGTTCCCACGATGGGTGCCGGATGGTGCCCACCAGGCATGTTGGGCATAGGCATTGGCGGTACCGCCGAAAAAGCCGTTTTGATGGCCAAAGAAAGCCTCATGGACGACTTGGATATGTACCAATTGCTCGATAAATCCAGCAAAGGTGACAAGCTCAGCCAAGTGGAAGAGTTGCGTTTAGAGCTGTATCACAAGGTGAACGCCTTGGGCATTGGGGCGCAGGGCTTGGGCGGTTTGACGACCGTGCTCGACGTCAAAATCAAGATGTACCCCACACACGCAGCCAGCAAACCTGTTGCCATGATTCCCAACTGCGCCGCCACTCGGCACGCACACTTTGTCATGGATGGCTCTGGCCCCGTTTATTTGGAAGCCCCCTCACTCGATCTTTGGCCCAATGTGGATTGGACGCCCGACACACAAAAGAGCAAAAGAGTGGACCTCAACACACTCACCAAAGAAGAAGTCGCCAGCTGGAAACCCGGACAAACGTTGCTCTTGAACGGCAAGATGTTGACTGGGCGCGACGCCGCACATAAGCGCATTCAAGACATGTTGGCTAAGGGCGAGAAGTTGCCCGTTGACTTCACCAACCGCGTCATTTATTACGTTGGCCCCGTCGATCCCGTTCGCGAAGAGGTCGTAGGTCCTGCTGGCCCCACAACTGCCACACGCATGGACAAATTCACCGAGATGATGTTGGCTCAGACCGGCTTAATTTCCATGGTTGGTAAAGCCGAGCGCGGCCCTACCGCCATTGAGGCCATTAAAAAGCACAAATCCGCTTATTTAATGGCCGTGGGTGGTGCTGCTTACCTCGTATCCAAAGCCATTAAGCATGCCAAAGTGGTTGGCTTTGCAGACCTCGGAATGGAAGCGATTTATGAGTTCGATGTGGTCGATATGCCCGTGACCGTTGCCGTTGACTCTGGTGGAACGAGCGCTCACATTACTGGCCCGGCCGAATGGGAAAAACGAATTGCAACCGGCGAGTTCAAGGGAATTGGCATTAAAGCCAACTGAGACTAGTGCAAATGGCGCGGCTTACGCCCGCCATGCCCCCCGCTTCCGTGTCCACCTGGGCCTCTGGGTGAACGGCCCAAGTCGAGAGAGTTCACCAAATTGTCAAAGCGCTCCGAGAAAAGCTTGTCAATTTCGTTGACAACGCCGCCTAACTCAGCGCCATCAAAGTGGCGCTCCATCAGATGGATCACGTCATTCACCAGCATATCGCGCTGAGCTTGCATGATGTCTGCGGGCGTAGGGCCGACAAATAGCATCAGAAAGTCGTCACGCGAGTCTTGCTCTCGGACTTCTTCCTCATCGTCAAAGTCGTTGTCATAAAAAGTGACTTCGATGGGCGCTCCAGCGGAGGTGAGCTCATTCAAGCTCATGCACATTTCATCAAGGCTTTGACGGAAATCCTCATCCCCGGGCACAGTCCAGCACAGTTGAAGCATGTGTTCTTCGGGATTAAAACGAATACCGGGCTCTTCGGGGTAGGTGCTTGTCGCGCCGTCTTCTAGCGATAGGGCGCCAGCGTATTGCCAGAGCGGACGAAGCGCTTCTTGAAGTTGATCAAGTCCAACTTCGGCTCGCAGTGGGACTTGCCCATGCACATGAATTTCATACGCGGCGTTAAAACGTGCCATGACAGAAACTCCTTCTCTGTGCCAATTCAATGGTGCCCGAGACCGGAATCGAACCGGTACGCCCCTTGCGGAAAGCGAGAGATTTTAAGTCTCTTGTGTCTACCAATTTCACCACTCGGGCAGTGTCGTTGTAATCGCAGATTTTACGCTACCGAATTTATGATAATTTTTTAGTCTATATTTAATTGGCAA
>CAZEAQ010000091.1:2576-6788 GCA_964510145.1 uncultured Bordetella sp. | reverse complement strand
CCGACCACCGCGCCGGTGGCCAATGGAGCCAGTTCACCGAAATCGCGGTCAAACGTGTGCTCACCCGCGACGGCACCAGCAGCTACTACATCAACAACCAACCCGTGCGTCGTCGTGACGTGCAAGACGTATTTTTAGGTACCGGTTTAGGGCCACGCGCCTACGCCATCATTGGTCAGGGCACGATTAGCCGAATCATTGAATCAAAGCCAGAAGAACTGCGACTGTTTTTAGAAGAAGCAGCGGGCGTCTCTAAATACAAAGAACGTCGACGTGAGACTGAAAACCGCTTGAGCGACACCCGCGAAAACCTGACGCGTGTTGAAGACATCTTGCGCGAGCTAAACGCCAATTTAGAAAAGCTTGAAAAACAAGCCGAAGTCGCGCAGCGCTATCACGCATTGCAGGCAGATGTGACGCTCAAGCAGCATCAGTTTTGGTATTTGCGCCGCGCGGAGGCCGAGGCAGATCAGAGTGCGATTAAGACGCAAGCAGACAAAGCGGTGAACGATTTAGAAGCGCGTATTGCCGATTTGCGCCACATTGAGGCCGACCTAGAAACCGTGCGTCAAGCGCACTACGCCGCTGGCGATCAGGTCAACCAAGCGCAAGGTGCTTTGTATGAAGCCAGTGCTGAGGTTGGGCGCTTAGAAGCTGAAATTCGTTTTGTGGTGGAAGGGCGTCAGCGTGCTGAAGCACGTTTGATTCAAATTAAAGAACAAACCACGCACTGGGCTGCGCAAAGCGAACAGGCGCAACAAGAGATAGAAAACTTGGCATCGATGGCTGTCGATGGCGAAGAAAAATCGGTCTTGTTGGCAGCGCAAGTCGAAGAACAAGCCATGCAATTGCCGGAGCTTGAAGAAGCGCTGCGCGTGGCACAGCAGCGCAGCAACGAGCAACGCACTAGCGTGGCGCAAGTTCAGCAACAAATTCAAGTGCTGGCTGCCGATCAACGCAACATTGAAGAGCAAGCCCGTTCGTTGAATGCACGACAAGAGCGTTTGAGTGCTGACAAAAATGCGCTGGCTGCACCCGATGAAGTTCGCCTCAATAACTTAAAAGAGCAACTGCAAGAGGCGCAATCACACGCAGACGTCACAGCCGCTCAGCTCGAAGAATTGCAAGCCAACGTGCCTATGCTCGACGAAGCACGTCGCACGGCGCAACAAGCGGTGAATGCAGAACAAACTAAGCAGGCCGATTTATCTGCACGCTTAGAAGCGCTGAAAGCCTTACAAGAAAAAGTGCAAACCGACGACAAGCTAAAGCCATGGCTTGCCAAGCATGGACTAGAGGGTTTGCAGGCTTTGTGGAGTCGCATTCACATTGAGCCGGGATGGGAAAACGCACTCGAAGCAGCTTTGCGCGAGCGCATGGCTTCGCTTGAAGTAAGCCGTCTTGACATTGTTCGTGCTTTTCAAACAGACGCACCCCCAGCAAAACTCGCTTTCTACACACCGCCCAATGCTTCAGTTCCAGAGGCGAATGGCGCGTTGCCACGACTCTCTGATTTGCTGCGCTTGAACGATGCAGGACAAAAAGCATTGCTCACCGATTGGTTGCATGGTTGTTTTACCGCAGCTAATTTAGATGAAGCCCTCGCCAAGCGCGATAGCCTGCAACCCGGTCAAGTAATTTATGTGCCAAGCGGCCATGCCATCAGTGCGCACAGCGTGAGTTTTTATGCGCAAGACAGCGAACAAGCTGGTTTATTGGCGCGTGCGCAAGAAATTGAAAACCTCGACAAAAGCACCAAAGCGCAAGCTTTCATCAGCGACGAAGCACGCAACACACTGGTTCGTGCCGAGGCCGCTTACAGCGATGCATCGCAGCGCTTAGTCAGCATTCAAGCCGAAGCGACGGCTGCGCAATCGCGTGCGCATGAGTTACAAGTCGAAACATTGCGTTTGTCGCAATTGGCTGAACAAACGCGTGCACGCAGTGAGCAAATTAGTGGCGACTTGTCCGAAGTCGAAGCGCAACTGGCCGACTTGCAAGAGCGCCGTGCAGCAGCGGAAGCTCGTTTCGAAGAACTCGATATGCAACTCGCCGATAGTCAAGAGCGACATGCGCAACTCGACGAAGCGGTGATCAACGCAGAGCGCCGTCTGAACGACAGCCGCGAGCAACAACGCAGTTTGGAGCGACAAGCGCAAGAGGCGCAGTTCGCGCAAAGAAGCCTGGCGACACGCGAAGCCGAACTTAAACGCATCATCGAAACCGCCACGCAACAAGCCGCTTCTGTGGCCAGCGAAGAACAACGCGTTCGCGAAGACTTAGCCCGTCTCACCGATGCGGCTGCGCAAGCTGGCTTGCAAAACGCACTGAACGTGAAGATGGAGCGCGAAGCCACATTGGGCGCAAAGCGCAGCGAGTACGACGACTTAACCACCAAGCTACGTGCCAGCGACGAGCGCAGATTGCAGCTTGAGCGCGAGTTGGAGCCCATGCGCCAACGCATCACCGAATTCCAACTTAAAGAGCAAGCCGCTCGTTTGGGCTTGGAGCAATACACACAGTTACTCACCGATGCTCAAGCCGATTTAGAGGCTGTTGCGGCCTCTGTGCAAGCGAACAACGTGCGCTTAACAGGACTGCAAGGTGAGATTGATCGTCTGCACCGCGAAATAGCGGCGCTTGGCGCAGTGAACTTGGCGGCGCTTGAAGAGTTAGCCAGCGCCACAGAACGCAAACAATTCTTAGACGCACAAACACAAGACTTAACTGAAGCGATGAACACGCTTGAAGATGCGATTCGCAAAATTGATGGTGAAACCCGCGAACTCTTGGGTGGCACATTCAAGAGCGTCAACGAACACTTTGGCCGCATGTTCCCCGAATTATTCGGCGGCGGAAATGCACGTTTGGTCATGACGGGCGAAGAAATTTTGGACTCTGGCGTTCAGGTCATGGCGCAACCGCCGGGCAAGAAAAATCAAACCATTCATTTGTTGTCGGGTGGCGAAAAAGCGCTGACTGCAATTGCTTTGGTGTTTGCCATCTTCCAACTCAACCCGGCACCGTTTTGTTTGCTCGACGAAGTGGATGCGCCACTCGACGATGCCAACACCGAGCGTTATGCAAAACTCGTGTCGAGCATGTCCAAAGAGACGCAGTTCCTCTTTATTTCACACAATAAAATCGCCATGGAAATGGCAGAGCAACTGATTGGCGTCACCATGCAAGAGCAAGGTGTTTCCCGCATCGTTGCTGTGGATATGGAGTCGGCTGTTTCGATGGCTGATGCCGTTTGATTTCAAAATAACAACATGAGCAATCTTCAAATTGGTTTAGCAATCGCGGGCGGTGTGGTCCTCGCTGGCGTTGTCGCCCACAGCACTTGGACATCGCGCAAAAACAAACCGCGCCAAGCCGAACCCTTACTGCCAGAGCAAGCCAGCGAGCCGGTTGAACCCGGCTACGAAGCGCCTCATGATGCTTATGTCGCAGCCACTGAGCCCACGCTTGAGCGCTCTGAAAATTTAGCGCCTAAGTACGAAACCAGTGGTGGTTTAGACCCCGTATCCGACATCGCTCGCAGCATGATGGAAGAAGCCACCTTGCACGCGCAGCGTGTGCCTGACGAAGCCGAATTAGCCCGCATTGCAGAGCAAAAAGCAGCCGCAGCTAAGTTGGCTGCAGCGCGTGCCGCTGAGCATGTGGCAGCGCAGCCGAGCCCTGCGATGGAGCCCATGATTGCCAAGGTCATGGACAACACCCCATCCACAGATTTGCCTCAGCCCGAAAAGCGTCCCAATTTGGATGCTTTGATTGACGTAATCGCGGCGGTTGAAATAGATGCCCCCGTTTCAGGCGAAGCCACCTTAGCGGCTATGCCAGCCACACGGCGTGTGGGTAGCAAGTTGTTCAGCATAGAAGGACTCAATGCTGAGACAGGTTTGTGGGAACACCCGCGCAATGGCCAGCGTTACAGCGCTTTTCAAACGGGCGTGCAGTTGGCTAATCGCACAGGGCCACTGAACGAAATTGAATTCTCAGAATTTGTGGCTAAAACACAAGCTTTTGCAGATGCAATGGGTGCTGCCTCAGAGTTTCCAGACATGCTGGAGGCTGTTGCTCATGCGCGTGAACTCGATCACTTTGCAAGTGCGCACGATGCGCAACTCAGCTTCACGCTCAAAGCGACCAAAGCAGCATGGAGCCCCGGTTATGTGCATCAAAACGCGGCACGACTTGGCTTTATTGCCG
>CAZEAQ010000091.1:0-2476 GCA_964510145.1 uncultured Bordetella sp. | reverse complement strand
GCATGGAGCCCCGGTTATGTGCATCAAAACGCGGCACGACTTGGCTTTATTGCCGGTGTGATTCCCGGTCGAATGGTGGTGCCTTCTGGCACCCACGGCTTGCCACCTATTTTGGGGTTGACGTTCGACACACAAGCTGCTTTGTCTGAAGATCCTGCGCAGTCTGCTATTCGCGAACTCACCTTGTCGCTCGATGTGCCGCAAGTCGACCGAAAAGAAGAGCCTTATGCACGCATGATTCAAATTGCTCACGAACTCGCGCGCGTGATGGATGGCGTTGTGACGGACGACAACGGGCAAGCTTTGTCAGAAGCAGCGATTGGTGCGATTGCGCGCGATTTATTGGCGTTGTATGACACGCTTGACTCTCGCGATCTCTCTGCTGGTTCGCCACAAGCGCGTCGCTTGTTTAGTTAGTTGAGGGTGCTCGCCACATGAGCGTTGCATTGCAAGCCGCAGCGTTGCGCAAAGAACTTCATCACTATGCGCATCAGTATTACGTGCTTGATGCGCCGAGTATTCCTGATGCTGAATACGACCGATTGTTTCAAGCGCTTCAACAGTTAGAAGCACAGCACCCAGAGCTCATCACACCAGACTCTCCCACGCAGCGTGTGGGCGCAAAACCGCTGGATAGTTTTGTGAGCGTTCGTCATGCAGTGCCCATGTTGAGCATTCGCACTGAGACCGATACCGAGGCCAGTGGTGCACAAAGCTTTGACACACGCATTCGCAAAGAACTTTCGTTGAACGACACAGATGCCCCAGTGGAGTATGTGGCCGAGCTTAAATTTGATGGCTTGGCCATGAGCCTTCGATACGAAGAGGGCGTGTTGGTTCAAGCTGCCACGCGAGGCGATGGCGAAATGGGCGAAGACGTCACGCAAAACATTCGCACCATTGGGCAAATTCCACTTCGATTGCACGACTCTGCGGAGTTACCCATACCCGCAGTGCTTGAAGTGCGTGGTGAGGTTTACATGGCACGAGCCGACTTTGAAGCGCTGAACGAAAGACAGCGCCAACGCATTGCGGCTGGAGAAAAGGGCGAGAAAACTTTTGTCAACCCGCGTAACGCTGCTGCCGGTGCCGTGCGACAACTTGACCCACAAATTGCAGCGCAACGCCCGCTGAGTTTTTTTGCCTATGGCTTGGGCGATATCACGCCCGTCGAACAAGGTGGACCGGTGTTTGACACGCATTACCAATTGTTAATGGCGCTTAAAACTTGGGGCTTTCCGGTTGCTTCGCAAACTGCATGTGTCAGTGGTGCTGAAGGACTGGTGACATTCCATCAGCAGATTGGCCAAGCGCGTGATGCACTTGCGTTTGATATTGATGGTGTGGTTTACAAAGTCAATCGCCTCGACTGGCAGCGACAACTCGGATTTGTAACGCGTGAACCTCGTTGGGCTGTTGCGCATAAATATCCAGCACAAGAACAATTAACCACGGTTCATGCCATAGAGGTGCAGGTGGGACGCACTGGCAAGCTCACGCCTGTTGCCAAGTTGGCGCCTGTTTTTGTCGGAGGCGTGACTGTTACAAATGCAACGCTACATAACGAAGATGAAGCACGCCGTAAAGATGTGCGAGTCGGCGACACCGTGGTGGTTCGTCGCGCGGGCGACGTGATTCCAGAAGTGGTTTCTGTGGTGGTTGAAAAGCGTCTGCATGAGTCGCAAATTTTCACCATGCCGCACATTTGCCCCGTTTGTGGCAGTGCAGCGATTCGTGAAGAGGGCGAGGCTGATTACCGCTGCACAGGTGGACTTTTTTGTGGCGCACAACGCAAGCAAGCCATCTTGCATTTTGCGCATCGTCGTGCTGTTGAAATTGAAGACCTTGGCGACAAGTTGGTCGAGCAATTGGTTGATGCCGGTGTTGTGAAGACCTTGCCTGATATTTATCGCTTGGAATTTTCTGCATTAGCTGCGCTCGATCGAATGGCTGAAAAATCGGCTAACAACGTCTTGGCAAGTATCGAAAAATCGAAGCAAACCACCTTGCCACGGTTTCTTTTTGGCTTAGGTATTCGCCATGTTGGCGAAGCCACAGCAAAAGAGTTGGTGCGTCACTTTGGCAAGATGGATGCCATCATGAACGCCACGCTTGACCAGTTGTTGCAAGTCGCCGATGTCGGCCCTATCGTGGCGCAAAGTATTCGCACTTTTTTTGATCAAACGCACAACCGTGAAGTGGTGCAACAGTTGCGTGAATGTGGTGTGTCGTGGACGGAAGGCGAACCGACTGCGGGCGCGAGCTTGCCTTTGGCAGGGCAAACCTTTGTGCTTACCGGCACTTTGCCCACACTCAGTCGCGATGAAGCCAAAGACATGCTTGAAGCACTGGGTGCAAAAGTGGCAGGCAGCGTGAGCAAAAAAACGCACTGTGTGGTGGCTGGAGCAGAAGCTGGAAGCAAGCTCGACAAAGCAATTGAGCTGGGCATCAAAGTGCTGGATGAAGCGGGTTTATT
>CAZEAQ010000090.1:0-6977 GCA_964510145.1 uncultured Bordetella sp. | reverse complement strand
ATTCCTGAGGGCTATCCCGATTACGTGTTGCACACCATGGTGCGTGTGATGCGTGGGTGTGAAGAGGTCAAAATTTCTAAACGCTCAGGCAGCTACGTGACCCTGCGCGACTTGATTGAGTGGACCAGTAAAGACGCGGTTCGTTTCTTCTTGTTAAGTCGTAAGCCCGACACCGAGTACACCTTCGACGTCGACTTGGCGGTGCAAAAGAACAACGATAACCCTGTGTATTACGTGCAATATGCACACGCCCGCATCTGCTCGGTGTTGCGAGCGTGGGCTGAAAAAGAAGGCGGCGATGCGGCGATGTTGAAAGACGTCGATTTGTCTGCGCTAGAGAGCCCGCAAGCCCAAGCGCTCATGCTGCAATTGGCCAAATACCCCACCATGTTGAGTGCGGCAGCCGCAGATTTTGCGCCCCATGATGTGACGTTTTATTTGCGCGATTTGGCTGCCAGTTATCACAGCTACTACGATGCCGAGCGCATTTTGGTTGACGACTTGCAAGTTAAACAAGCCCGGTTGGCTTTGGTGGCTGCAACGGCGCAGGTATTGCACAATGGTTTAGCTGTGTTGGGGGTGTCAGCGCCCGCCAGCATGTGAGGCGAAAAATTTTGGAGAGTTCGAGCATGAATCAACAACGCGGCGGCACATTAATTGGCTTCATCATCGGATTGGTGGTGGGCTTGGGTATTGCGCTCGGCGTGGCGGTGTATGTCACCAAAGTGCCGATTCAATTTATGAACAAAGGCCAACTTCGTTCAGCCGATCAAGACGCTGCCGAAGAAAAGAAAAACAAAGACTGGGATCCCAATGCGCCGCTGTACGGCAAAGGGGCTGGCAAATCTTCAGACAAGACTGAAAATTCAGAGAGTAAAGACGCTCCTAAAGCAGAGACCAAGCGAACTGATACCAAACCCGATGCAGCCAGCAAAGTCGATCCAAAAAGCGCTGATCCATTAGGCGATTTGGCAAAAGTGAAATCAGCTGAAGCAAAACCAGCGGAGCCCAAGCCTGCAGAACCAAAAGCCACCGAAAAAGCGACGGATAAACCTGTCGATAAAGCGCCAGAGAAATCAACAGATGCCAAAGCCACAGATGCGAAACCTGTAGACCCCTTTATTTACTTCGTTCAAGCGGGCGCATACCGCAGTCCTGAAGAGGCGGAGGCACAGCGCGCTAAAACAAGTTTGCTTGGTTTAGATGCGAAAGTCAGCGAGCGTGATCAAGGCGGTCGAACCGTCTATCGCGTTCGTGTGGGTCCGATGGATAAAGCGGAGGCCGAACGTGTTCGCGCCAAACTAGAGGCCGCGCACCTGGAGTCAGCCATGGTGCGTGTGCAACGATAACGAATAAGGAAGACCTTTAAATGAAACGTCGTGATTTTTCTTTGTCTGCATTGGGTGCTGCTGGCGCCGTTGTGTTGCCTGAGTTGTCTTATGCCCAAGGTCCAACCGCTGCAGCTAAAAAGCCGGTTGAGGGCACCGACTACTTGGCGCTTGAAAAGCGTATTCCCACGGACGTGGGCGTTGGCAAAATTGAAGTCATCGAGTTTTTTTGGTACAGCTGCCCGCATTGCAACGCCTTTGAGCCTAGTTTCTCGGCTTGGGTGAAGGCGGCGCCGAAAGATGTCTCGGTGGTGCGTGTTCCAGTTCGATTCCGCGACGACTTTGAAGCGCAGCAACGTGCGTACTACGTCTTCGAGTCCTTGGGACTGTTGGACTCTATGCACAGCAAGTTGTTTCATGCGATTCACGTTGAGCGTCAGCAACTTAGCTCGGGCAATGCTTTGGCGGCTTGGGCTGGCAAAAATGGGTTGCCTGAAAAGAAATTTATCGAAACCTTCAACAGCTTTGGTGTGGCCAGCAAGGCTCGCCGCGCGACACAGTTGCAAGAGGCCTTCAAAGTTCAAGGCGTACCCGCGCTGGGCGTTGCTGGGCGCTTTTACACAGACGCAGGTTTGACGCAAACCATGGAGCGGGCTTTACAGGTGACCGACTACTTGATCGGGGAAGTGCGACGCGGTCGTTAACCCTGATGCGTGATGGCGGAACTTTGGTTTGTTGCATGGTTAGAATGCCAAACAACTGAAACACAGCAATATTCGTGCCTTGAACCCATTCGCCTCTCTCTCGCTAGTCCTACTGATGGCATTCTTGCCGGCTGTAGCGTCTGCCGAAAAAGCGGATCGAGACAAACCTACCTATATCGAGGCTGATACTTTGGTGCATGACGAGTTGCGCCAAGTCAGTGTTTTCACTGGACGCGCAGTGCTCACCAAAGGCACGATGGTGATGCGGGGTTCACGAATTGAAATTCGAGAAGACGCCGATGGCTACCAATATGGCGTCATCCTTCCAGAAGCAGGAAAGCGTGCATTCTTTCGACAAAAGCGTGAAGGCATGGATGAGTTTGTGGAAGGCGAAGGCCTTCGTATTGAATTCGATGGCAAAGCAGATCGCGTCAAGCTCATCGACAACGCCGAAGTTCGCCGTTACAAAGGCCCTGTGTTGGGCGATCAGATGACCGGCAAGCTCATCATTTACGAAAACCTAACCGACGTCTTCAGCATCGATGGTCAACGCTCTGAAGAGGGCGGCAAGTCAAGCAGTGGTCGTGTGCGCGCTGTATTGGCGCCGCGCAGCAAAACATTGGAAAAACCTTGAATACCCCAGTTAGCCGCTTAGAAGCACGTCATTTGCAAAAGTCTTATGGCAGCCGCACGGTGGTGCATGACGTTTCCATTTCTGTTCAAAAAGGTGAGGTGGTGGGGTTACTAGGGCCTAACGGTGCGGGTAAAACCACGTCGTTCTACATGATCGTGGGTTTGGTGCGGTCTGACGCGGGCAGCATCAGCATTGATGGCCAGCAAGTGACGCACTTGCCCATTCACCGTCGTTCACGTTTGGGCTTGAGCTACTTGCCGCAAGAGGCGTCTATTTTTCGCAAACTCAATGTGCAAGATAACGTGCGGGCCGTGCTCGAGCTGCAACGCGACGAGCAAGGCGCCGCACTGAGTGCAGAAGAAATCGAGACGCGTTTAACGGCACTGCTGCAAGAGTTGCGGGTTGACCACTTGCGCGACTCGCCCTCTGTGGCGCTCTCGGGGGGTGAGCGGCGCCGTGTTGAGATTGCGCGTGCTTTGGCCACGCAGCCACGGTTTATTTTGTTGGACGAGCCCTTTGCCGGTATCGACCCGATTGCGGTGATCGAGATTCAACGCATCATTGGTTTTCTAAAAGCGCGTGGCATTGGGGTGCTCATTACGGATCACAACGTGCGCGAGACCTTGGGTATTTGCGATCACGCTTGCATCATCAGCGAGGGTCGCGTGTTGGCGCAAGGAACACCCTTAGAGATCGTTGAGAACGCCGACGTTCGTCGCGTTTATCTCGGCGAACATTTCCGAATGTGATGCCATGAAACAAGGTTTATCTCTTCGCGTTTCGCAACATCTGGCGCTCACGCCCCAGTTGCAGCAGTCGATCCGACTGCTTCAGTTGTCGACGCTGGAGTTAAGTCAAGAAATCGAGCAAATGTTGGATGACAACCCATTTCTCGATAAAGAGTTTGAAGAAGCGCCGCGAGAAGAATTTGGACTAGACCAAGCCGATACGCCTGCGAAAGACGACGACTCGGACTCAGAGCCCGTGCGCGAAGTGCCCTCCGTCGAAGCCGGTATGTCTGAGATCACGGTGGACAACAGCGCCAGCGACGTCGAACCCAGCGTAGACGGAGTGGCCGAGAGTTGGGACGGCGACGGTAGCGTGGAGTTCTCTGCCGACGACTCGGAATGGGGCGGCGATGCGCCCGCCAGCAATAACAACAACACCGCAGACAGCGACACCGCAGACGCCACCGAATTAGCGCGCATGCAAGAGTCGTTGGCCTCGCATTTGCACCGTCAAGCGCTGGCACTTCGCTTGAGCGACACCGATCGCGCGGCTTTGCGTTACCTAATTGAAAACCTAAACGACGATGGCTATCTGGAAGACTCGTTGCGCAGTTTGGCGGAAGGTCTGGGCGGTGATGACGAAGAGCAAATTGAAGAGCTCGAACATCGCTTTCAAGTGGCGTTGTCGCTGCTACAAAGCTTGGAGCCGGTCGGTGTGGGTGCCCGCGATTTGGCTGAGTGTTTGATTCTTCAGCTCAAAGCGCTCGAGCCCCGAGGCGAGGAAGCGCTGCAAGTGCGCGACGTGGCCATCAAGATGTGCAAGCAACCCATGGAAATGCTCGCCAAGCGTGACTTCAAGCGCTTGGCGGTTCTGGTGGGCGACAGCGAAATGAATGTCAAAGTTGCAATCGCACTGATTGGTCGCTTAGAGCCCAAGCCGGGCCGACGCTTTGCCGATGTTGAACGCCATGTGGTGGTGCCCGATGTGTTGGTCACGCGTGTCGGTAAATCGTCCAGTGCGCCTAAGTTTCGTGTGACGCTCAACCCCGACGTGATGCCTCGTTTGCGTGTGCATGATATTTATGCCAACGCTTTAAAGGGTGGCAAAGGTGAGGCGCATGCCGGGCTTCAACAACGGCTGCAAGAGGCGCGTTGGTTTATCAAGAACATTCAGCAGCGCTTCGACACTATATTGCGAGTGAGCAACGCGATTGCTGAGCGTCAGAAAAACTTCTTTATCCATGGCGAATTAGCCATGCGTCCGATGGTGTTGCGTGAGATTGCTGAAGAGTTGGGTTTGCACGAATCCACCATCAGTCGCGTCACCACCAACAAGTACATGAGCACACCGTATGGCACATTCGAGCTCAAGTATTTCTTTGGCTCAGGTTTAGAGACCGAGAGTGGCAACAACGCTTCGAGCACGGCGGTACGCGCGTTAATCAAGCAGTTTGTGGCAAGCGAGAACCCCAAAAAGCCACTCTCAGACAACCAGCTCTCAGAAATGCTGAAAGAGCAAGGCATTGAATGTGCCCGCCGAACTGTGGCGAAATACCGTGAGGCGCTGCGTATTGCGCCCACGACTTTGCGCAAAGCGCTTTAAAACACTATGAATCAATTACATCTTTTCTTGCCCTGTGCGGCAGGCGTTGAATCCTATTTGGCAGACGAAGTTCGTCGCATTACCGGCGTGGGTGATGAAGATTTGCGCACATTCCGTGCAGGCGTGATGGTGCGCACATCATGGCGCGATGTGTTGCTACTGAACTTGCACAGTCGTTTGGCGCAGCGCGTGTTGGTTGAGTTGTCGCACACGATGTACAGACAAGAGCAAGACCTCTACAAAGCCGCTTGCGAGGTGGCATGGGAGTTGTGGTTCTCGCCGCGTGAGACTTTTAAGATTGAAGTCACTGCGCAGCACAGCCCGTTGAAGAGTTTGAATTTTGCAGCGCTCAAAATTAAAGATGCGGTGGCGGATAGGTTTCGTCACAAATTTGGCGTTCGTCCTGATGTCAACACGCAATGGCCCGATGCGCGTATCTACGCGCATTTGACGACCGATTACTGCACGCTCTACATCGACACTTCAGGCGAGCCTCTTTTTAAGCGAGGCTGGCGAGCGGACAAAGGCGATGCGCCGCTCAAAGAAACGCTGGCTGCTGCCATGTTGGCCGCCAGTGGGTGGAGCCAAGGTGACGGCACGCAGGCCAATCCAAACGGTTGGGTGGCGCAAGGTGTGCCGCTGTACGACCCGTGTTGTGGCAGCGGCACGATTGCGGTTGAGGCGGCCCAAATTGCTTGCAACATCGCCGCTGGCTCGATGCGTAAATTTGGTTTTCAAAAACTCATCCCCTATCAAGAGCATGTGTGGCACGGCTTGTTAGACGCCGCGCGAGCTCAGGAGTGCGCACCGCGTGCGCCTGTGTTTGGGAGTGATGTAGCTTTTCGAATGGTCGACTTTGCGCAGCGCAATGCCGAGCGCGCTGGCGTTGCACATGTTGTGCAGCTGCGTGGCGGTGACGCTTTGCAACGCCTGCCGCCCTCTGAAACCCCGGGGGTCATGCTGGTGAATCCGCCCTATGGCGAACGAATAGAAGCCGCCGGCGTGGCTGGCGCTGCACGTCGTGCGCGATACGCCACGCCATCGGCAGACGATGCGTTCAATGAAGATGCGTTTTATGAGGACGACACCGCAGCGCCCGAAGGGGTGCCAAGATTCGGCGCACGCGACATTGCACAAACCGAAGATGGTGGCGACTTCTTTGCACAACTTGCCAGCCATTGGAAGAAAAACTATGCGGGTTGGAGTGCTTGGATGTTGACCCCCGATTTGAAGTTGCCAGGACGCATGCGCTTCAAAGAGTCGCGCCGTGTGCCTATGTGGAACGGCCCCATCGAATGCCGCATGTTTCGCTTCGATCTACGCGCCGGTTCGATGCGCAAAAAAGACGCTGAGAACGCATGAGCTTGACGCCCGCTTTGGTGGTTTTAGACACCAATATCGTGCTCGATTTATGGCTCTACAAAGACCCCGCAACGCCTAATTTGTTGGCGGCGCTGGCGCAACAAAAAGTCACTTGGTTGGCGACACAAATCATGCGTGACGAGCTTGAGCGAGTGTTGGCTTATCCGCATATCGTTAAACGTTTAACGTTCAGTCAGATCGAGGCCGCAGATGTGTTGGCGCAATTTGATGCATACGCCAAGCTCATGCCCGTTGCAGCCAGAGCGATGTACGTTTGCAAAGACGTTGACGATCAAAAATTTATCGATCTTGCGGTGGCCCACACTGCGCAGCTTGTTAGTAAAGACAAGGCGGTGTTGACAATGCGCAATCGACTCGCGCGTTTAGGTGTTGCCGTTGGAAAACGATTTCCGGTCACCAATTAATGTTGTTTTTAATGGGGTTGCAAGTACAAACGTTAGCCAGTTGCTTTCGTTCATTAAAAGTATTTAATTAAGGTTCAGATAATGAAATTAGCGCGTATTTAAGCGTGCTTTTATTCACAAATGGAACTTTAAAAATGAAAAAAATGATCTTGGCAATTGCCAGTTTGAGCTTGTTGGCGTCTGGTGTTCAGGC
>CAZEAQ010000089.1:5203-7032 GCA_964510145.1 uncultured Bordetella sp. | reverse complement strand
AGTACGTTGAAATCGCCAAAGGCGTGACAGCGTAAGCTGCTCAGCGCAAACAAAAAACCCCCGCAAGGTGCGAGCCTTGCGGGGGTTTTTATTTAAAGCATTCGCGCTAGCAAACCGCCCTCAGCCGGGCCTTCCACAGGAATCCACACATGCGTGGGGCTGCCTGCGGCGATGTCGATAGAGGCGCCGTTCTTGTCCTTCATCTGTTCCAGTTTGACGATGCGGTTGCCACTTGGGTGAATGATCTCGATGTGGTCGCCCACAGAGAATTTGTTTTTGGTTTCCACCTCAGCCCAGCCATCGGCTACGCCGCGAACCTCGCCCACAAATTGGCTGCGGTGCGCAATGGAGTGACCGGTTTCGTAGTTTTGATAGTCGTTGGCAGGGCGGCGGTCCATCAAACCGGCGGTGTACCCACGGTTGGCTAAGCCTTCGAGTTCAGTAATGAGCTCTGGGTTAAAGGGGCGTCCGGCAACAGCGTCGTCAATTGCGCGGCGGTACACCTGTGCGGTGCGAGCCACGTAGTAAAGCGATTTGGTGCGACCCTCAATCTTCAGCGAGTCCACGCCAATTTTGGTCAGGCGCTCGACATATTCGACGGCGCGCAAATCTTTGCTGTTCATGATGTAGGTGCCGTGCTCGTCCTCCATGATGGGCATGAGCTGGCCAGGGCGACCTTTTTCTTCGAGCAAATAAATGTTGTCGGCCGCAGGGTGGCGCTTGCCGTCACCGCAGGCGGAGAAGCTTTGTTCGGCCTCTTGTTGGGCAGAGGCGAAGTCAAAGTCGGCCTCCATCGGAACGGCCATAGCTTCGCCTGTGTTGGGGTCGGTGGCGCTGGCTTGCGTGCCATAGCTCCAGCGACAGGCGTTGGTGCAAGTGCCTTGGTTGGGGTCGCGTCGGTTGAAGTAGCCCGACAGCAAGCATCGGCCTGAATAAGCAATGCAAAGTGCGCCATGCACAAACACTTCAAGCTCCATGTCGGGACACTCTTGGCGAATTTTTTCGATTTCGTCCAAGCTTAGTTCGCGCGACAAAATGATGCGTGTCACGCCCACTTTTTGCCAGAACTTAACGGCCGCCCAGTTCACGGTATTGGCTTGAACGGAGAGGTGAATGGGCACCTCTGGCCACTTTTCGCGCACCATGGAAATAAGCCCGGGGTCGGCCATGATGAGCCCATCGGGTTTCATGGCAATGACGGGTTCAATGTCTCGCATGTAAGTGCGTACTTTGTCGTTGTGGGGCAGCAAATTGCTGGTGACAAAGAACTTTTTACCCCGCTGATGCGCTTCGGCGATACCGATTCCGATTTGCTCCAGTCGGAAGTCGTTGTTACGGGCGCGTAGGCTGTAACGGGGTTGTCCAGCGTAGATGGCATCGGCGCCAAAGTCGTAGGCGGCTCGCATTTTGTCGAGCGAGCCAGCCGGCAATAGCAATTCGGGGGCTTTGAGTGTGGTCATGTTGTTGGATGCTTACAGGGCATCTGAAAATTTATTCAGGATCAATTTTCGCATCACGCACAACTTTTGCCCATCGTGGGGCTTCTGCCTTAATCAGCGCCGCAAATTGCTCGGGTGTTCCGCCGCCCACTTCGTTGCCTTGGCTCAAGATTTTTTCTTTCACTTCAGCGGTTTGTAACGCTTGGTTACACACGGCGTTGAGTTGCTTCACCATGTCAGCGGGCATGCCTTTGGGGCCAATCAAACCTTGCCAGTTGAGAACCTCAACGGCGGGGAAGCCTTGCTCGGCCATAGTTGGCAGATCGGGCAACAAGGGCGAGCGTTTTTTGCTGGTGATGGCCAGCGCTCGCATGCGTCCGCCTTGAATGG
>CAZEAQ010000089.1:0-5103 GCA_964510145.1 uncultured Bordetella sp. | reverse complement strand
GGCTTGGCGCGAGCAATGGCTTCGGTCCCGATGTTTCCGCCAGCACCTGCTTTGTTATCGATAACGATGGTTTGCCCCAAGATGCTGCTCATGGCTTTGGCAACTTGCCGTGAACGGCTGTCAGCGTTGCCGCCTGCGGCGTATGGGCAGACCCAGATGATGTTTTTACTTGGATATTTGTCTTGCGCATTGGCGAAAAATGGCAAAACAACGGCTGAGGCTTGTAGAAGTGAACGGCGTTTCATGTGACTTTCAAATGATGAAGAAATGCTCAGCATCATAAGTACCTAGGTCGCGCGGCACAATGGTGGCTATGTCTGAAAATTTATGTATCGCTGGCGCAGGAATAGGGGGTTTGGCCGCCAGTGTGGCTGCATCGCGATTGACGCATTTTTCGGTCAATGTTTACGAACAAACAGCGGAGTTTTCAGAAGTCGGTGCAGGTGTCCAATTGGGGCCGAATGTCACGCGTGTTTTGCATCGATGGGGTTTGTCCGAGGCGTTACGCGATGTGGCTGCATTTCCGTCTTGCTTAAAGGCTCGCAGCATGAAATCAGGTGAAGTGTTGGGCTCTCTGCCTTTGGGGGCTGATATGCAAACCCGATACGGCGCACCTTATGTCACGGTTCATCGCGCAGATTTGCACGGTCTATTGCTTAAAGCTGCGCAACAACAAGGTGTAAATGTGCACTTGGGTCGCGCTGTGAAAAAGGTGTCGATTGAGCCTGAGAGCGTTCGATTGCAATTGGGTATGGCTGATGCCGAGGCGTGGGCAGATGCAAGCGCGCTGGTAGTCGCCGACGGCGTTTGGAGCGAGTTGCGTCAAACGCTTTTAAATGACGACCCGCCTAAGTTTTCAGGTCAAACCGCCTATCGGGCACTGCTGGTTCAAAGCGAATTACCCGCCTATTTGAGATCTCAAGACGTGACAGTTTGGATGGGGCGGCAGTCGCATGTGGTGGCTTACCCCGTGCGAGGGGGCGACTATTTGAATGTGGTTTGCTTGGTGCACGAAACCCATGACAACTTGGAGCAAGCGAAGCGAGGGGCTTATGCCGAGCTGATTGATTTGTTGAATGTCGTGCCCAAGTGGACTTTGTGGCCTTTGTATGCAAGGCCTCCGATGCGAGGCGCTCACGAGCATGCGCGTGGCTGTGTTGCTTTATTGGGGGATGCGGCGCACCCCATGCTGCCTTATTTGGCGCAAGGCGCAGGCATGGCGATTGAAGATGCTGAAAACTTAGGTATTCAACTGGCCTCGTCGCCCGAAGTAGGCATCGCCAATGCTTTTCGGGCTTATGCACAAGCGCGGTGGCGTCGCAACGCAAGGGTTCAAGCGCGTGCCCAGAGGAATGGGCAGATTTTTCATGCCTCCGGGCCGTTGCAATGGGGGCGAGATATTGCATTGCGTCTGCGCGGCCCGCAGTTCATGGACTTGCCGTGGCTTTATGCGCATTAAGCTAAAAATCAAGCGATCTATATGGCTAAAATGGTGTGCGCTTTATGTTGTAAAAATGTAAAAACTTCCGAGTTACTGTTTTTTTACAGTCATAATATTTTCAATGAATTGATAGTCAATCAGTTTTGTCATTTCACTCAGGAGATCTCATGAAAGTTAACAAGTTTTTGCCTTTGGTCGTGGCCGCAGCTGGCCTTTTGTCAGCCTGTAGCACAGTGACTGAAACCCCAGCTACCGCTGCTCCTAAGGCCGCAGTTGCTGCGGCGCCTGCACAAGCAGCGACCAAAATGACTTATGCCGCTGACGCATTCTTCGATTTTGACAAAGCTGTTGTCAAGCCAGCTGGCAAGGCTAAGTTGGATGACTTGCTCGGCAAGATTAAAGGTTTGAACTTGGAAGTGATCATCGCTATCGGTCACACTGATTCAGTGGGTTCAGACGCTTACAACCAAAAACTCTCTGTCCGCCGCGCTGAGTCTGTGAAGGCTTATTTGGTGTCTAAAGGTGTTGAAAAGAATCGCATCTACACCGAAGGTAAAGGCGAGAAGGCCCCTATCGCTGACAACAAAACTGAACAAGGCCGTGCTAAAAACCGCCGCGTTGAGATTGAAGTTGTGGGCACTGTGAGCGCCAAATAATCACAATTTTGTGAATACAAAAAAGCCACCCTTAGGGTGGCTTTTTTTACGTCATTCGATGCCGTAGCCTCGCTTTTTGGCAGGCTTCACTGCCTTCTTCAAACTCGCGGCAGGGCGATGGACGCCATTCGTAGATGCCGCATTTCACCTTTTCGCCTAAAGTGCCCGAAAGGGCTGCGCAGCGAGGAGGGCTGTGATCGGTGCCTCGCATTCTGCAAAGTTGAGAGTTCAATTCAGCGGCGAGACCAGAGGGAACTTGCCCCCCCATTTCATCAGTTTCGTGCACAGAGAAATCAACTCGAAAACTGGCGCAGCAGGCCCCACACGTTGTGCAAGCCGACATATTTATTGGCGCCCGAGTAGCAAATACTCCATCAGAGCTTTTTGAACATGCATGCGATTCTCGGCTTCGTCCCAGACCACGCTTTGCGGGCCATCAATGACCTCGCCGGTAACCTCTTCGCCTCTGTGTGCGGGCAGGCAATGCATAAAGATGGCGTCTGGCTTGGCTTGCTGCATCATTTCTGCGTCAACGCACCAATCTGCAAATGCTTTTTTACGGGCTTCGTTTTCAGCCTCGTAGCCCATGCTTGTCCATACATCGGTCGTGACTAAATCGGCGCCTTCACAGGCCTTCATCGGATCTTTGAACACTTTGAAACAGTTGTGGTTAGCTAGACCGGCGATGGCTGGGTTTACTTCGTACCCGCTGGGTGTACTGACATGCACGGTAAACCCAAGCATGTCGGCGGCCTGTAGCCAAGTGTTGGCCATGTTGTTGCCGTCGCCCACCCAAGCCACAACTTTGTTCTTGAGGCATTCGAGTGGGTGCGTCGTGTGTCCGCGATGTTCGATGTAAGTGAACAAGTCGGCCATGATTTGGCAAGGGTGAAATTCGTTGGTCAATCCGTTAATGACAGGCACACGCGAATTGGCGGCAAAGCTGTTGATCTTGTCTTGTCCATAGGTGCGAATCATGACCAAATCGACCATGCGGCTAATGACTTTGGCGCTGTCTTCAATTGGCTCAGAACGCCCTAGTTGACTGTCGCCCGTGGTTAGATGAACCACGGAGCCGCCGAGCTGGTACATGCCCGCCTCAAAGCTCACGCGAGTTCGCGTAGAGGCTTTCTCGAAAATCATGGCCAAAGTGCGATCACTCAAGGAGTGATGTTTTTCGTAGGCCTTGAACTTTTTCTTGATCAACGCTGCACGCTGAAAGACATAAGCGTATTCATCCACCGATAAGTCGGTGAATTGCAAGTAGTGTTTCAACGCGTGTGTCATACCGTTTCGGAGAGGAAGTTTTGAATCAGCGGCACAAGGATGGAGACGATTTCGTCCGCCTCGGCCTCTGTAATGATGAGAGGAGGGACGAGTCGCACGACGCTGTCCGCAGTCACGCTCAGAAGCAGTCCTGCATCCAAGGCTTTTTGCATCAGTGCGCCACAGGGCCGATCGAGATCGATGCCGAGCATGAGGCCTTGACCGCGAATTTCTTTCACGCCTTTCACTCCGGCTAATTCGCGCTCCAAAGATGCGCGTAAATGAGCCCCTACTTTGGCCGCGTTTGACAGCAAGTCATCCTCTTGCATGATGCGAATAGTTTCCACGCCCGCGCGCATGGCAAGCGGGTTACCGCCAAACGTAGTTCCGTGGTTACCGGGCTGAAAAATTGCGGCTGCCTTAGGGCCTGCAACGACGGCACCAATCGGGACGCCTGAACCTAAGCCCTTCGCGAGTGGCATGACGTCAGGAACGATCTCAGCCCATTGATGCGCAAACCACTTGCCAGTTCTGCCCATGCCACATTGAACTTCGTCAATCATGAGCAACCAGTCGCGCTCATCACAAAGTTGACGCACTTGTTGAAGGTATTGGGCAAACATGGGTTGAACGCCACCCTCGCCCTGAATCGTTTCAAAAAATACAGCGACGACATTGGGATTGTTTGCGGTGGCCTTTTTAAGGGATTCAATGTCATTCACCGGCACGCGAATGAAGCCGCCCATCATGGGGCCAAAGCCTTCTTTTATTTTCTCGTTACCTGTTGCAGCCAACGTGGCGAGTGAGCGGCCATGGAATGACTTTTCATACACAACGATTTCGGGGTTTTCAATGCCTTTGTTGTGACCAAATTTACGTGCCAACTTAAGTGCAGCCTCATTGGCTTCTAAGCCGCTGTTGCAGAAAAAAGCGTTGGTCATGCCAGACAGTTCCACCAACTTGGCCGCCAGCTCCTCTTGCAAAGGGATGTGGTAGTAATTGCAACTGTGAATCATCTTGCCAATTTGATCTTGCAAGGCGGGCGTGAGTTTGGGGTGTGCGTGCCCAAGCGTATTCACCGCGATACCAGCCAAACCATCGATGTAGCTCTTACCTTGGGTGTCCCACACGCGCAAACCTCGTCCATGCGACAAAGCTACGGGCAAACGTCCATAGGTGTTCATGGTGTGAGGCGATGCAGCAGTGGTCATATCAACTCCAAAATAAAAACGACCCAACGAAGGTTGAGCCGTTGAAACGAGATTTTAGAGGGCGTGCTTTGTGAACTGAAGAGTCGGTTAAGTCTTATATAAGATAGAATACCCAGACCCCAAGTGACAGAGGGAGATCCCCCGTCACCTAAGCTTAAGTTTTCAGCCTCTACCAGATGGTTTCACCCTCCTCCAAAGAAGTTTTCATCCTTGGGATTACCCATGAAGGACGCACGTTCCGCCCGAGTGACTGGGCCGAGCGCTTGGCAGGCGTGATGAGTCAATTCAGGCCGGGCGGGGCTGTTCCGGGTAGCCATTTGAGTTATTCGCCTTGGTGTGTTCCCAACACGTTAGATGGCAATAAATGTGTCATTGTTCACACAGACCTACGCGAAGAGGAGCCGATGGCTTGGAGCTTTGTGATGAATTTCGCCAAAGACAATGGCCTGCAGGTGATCGAAGCGTGTTTATTGCCAGAGCATCCGCCTAAAAGTTAACGTTCAAGCCGGCCAACAAAAAACCCGCTCAA
>CAZEAQ010000088.1:0-7095 GCA_964510145.1 uncultured Bordetella sp. | reverse complement strand
CCAGCGCCAGAACTGGCGCAGAGTTAGTTTTAGCTCTCTCGTCCAACGCCAGACACGATGCGTTGCGCTTGTAACACCGACGGCACACGACGCAAGTTGCGGAGAACGGTCTCTAGGTGCTCTAAATTTTGCACCGAACAAACGAAGCGAAGATCAGTCGCTTCTTGACCGCTGACTTCGTCGGCCATGTTCACTAGCGTAATGTCTGCCTCTGCGGAGGTGATGGCCGATGCAACTCTTGCCAATACCCCTTTTCCGTTGCTCACAGTGACCACTAAAGAGACTTCAAACGAGCGCGTGGGTTCATCGCTCCATTCAACTGCAATAAAGCGCTCACTGTCTTTGTGTTTTAAACGCTGAGCAACGCCGCATTGCGTGGTGTGAACAACTAAGCCTTCGCCGCGTCCTAAATAACCAACGATGGCATCTCCCGGAACGGGGCGGCAGCAAGGGGCGTATTGGACCGAGGCGTTTTCGCTGCCATCCACGATGACGCTACCCTGCGACACATTTTCGTGCGCTGTGAATCGTTCGCGGCTCATCAAAACAGCATCTGGTTTGAGTCCGGTTTCAGAAAGCAGAGTTGCTAAACGCTTGGCCACAATGCTTGCGACTCGTTTACCCAAGCCTATGTCGATCAACAATTCGGCTTGCGTTTTGCTTCCTGTAAAACGAAGCAGACGCTCCCAAAGTGCGGTGTATTCGTTGTCAAGTTCTGGCATCTTTTCGATACCTTCAGCTCGCAAAGCTTGAGCCAATAATTTGTGTCCTAAGTCTTGCGACTCTGTATGCGCCATCGTCTTGAGGTAATGGCGAATCTTCGATCTTGCACGACCCGTGCGCACAAAACCGAGCCAAGCAGGATTGGGCGAAGCGACAGCTGATGTCACGACTTCCACCACGTCACCATTGCGCAATTCGGTGCGAAGCGGAACTTGCTCGCCATTGACTTTGGCGGCCATGGTGCGATCGCCCACATCGCTATGAACAGCATAAGCAAAGTCGACCACGGTTGCGCCGCGAGGCATCGCCATGATGCGACTTTTGGGCGTGAAAACATACACAGCATCTGGGAAAAGGTCGACCTTGACATGATCCCAAAACTCAGTGGCGTCGCGAGTTTCGTCTTGTATATCTAAGAGAGATTGCAACCATTTGTTACCCAAGTTTTGCGTGGCTTCATTGGGTGAGCTTTGATTTTTGTAAAGCCAATGCGCAGCAACACCTGTTTCCGCCACAAAGTGCATGGCTTCTGTGCGCATTTGAAACTCAACATTCAAACCAGAAGGTCCGACCAATGTGGTGTGCAGCGACTGATAACCGTTGAGCTTAGCGATAGCAATGTGATCTTTAAATTTACCCGGTACAGGTTTGTACATTTGATGCAAAACGCCCAACGCGGTGTAGCAGTCGACCACTTCGGGCAGTATCAATCGGAAGCCATAAATGTCTGTCACTTGTGCAAAGCTCAAGTGTTTGCCATCCATTTTTTTGTAAATTGAATAAAGTGTTTTCTCGCGTCCTGAAATTCGCACTTTGAGGCCTGCTTTTGCAAAAGCAGTTTCTACCTCTTGTTCAACTTTTTGCATCAAGTCTCGTCGGCGATGACGCGCTTTTTTAATCGCCTTACTCAGCACCTTGTAACGCCAAGGCCAAAGATGCTCAAACGCTAGCTCTTGTAATTCGCGGTAAGTTTGATTCAGGCCTAAGCGGTGGGCAATTGGCGCATAAATTTCAAGCGTTTCACTGGAGATTCGCCCCCATTTCGAGCGAGGCATGTCACCCATGGTGCGCATGTTGTGACTGCGGTCGGCCAGCTTTACAAGAATGACGCGTACATCACGCGCCATGGCTAACAGCATTTTTCGGAACGACTCAGCTTGATTTTCTTCTCGTGTGTTGAATTCAAGCTTGTCTAGCTTTGTCAGGCCATCCACCAATTCAGCCACTTGAATGCCAAAGCGCTCAATCAAGTCGACTTTGGTAATGCCGCAGTCCTCCATCGCATCGTGTAAAAGCGCGGCAGAGAGCGCTTGAGCGTCAAGCTTCCACTCCGCACATTGCGCAGCCACTGCAATGGGATGAGTAATGTAAGGTTCGCCGCTATTTCTAAGTTGACCCAAGTGGGCTTCGTCCGCATATCGATAGGCGCGGCGAACCATATCCAAGCCTTCGGGCGATAGATAGCCAAGTTTCTCGGTTAAAGCTGCAAAACTTGCCCCAGCAGCGTTGGCTGCAGCATTGCTAACCGCAGGTGCGGCAGGCTTTGACGAGGGGTTGGTGACGGACATAGCTAATACTTTACCCGCAATAAAAAAAGCACCGACTCAGCGGTGCTTTTTGAGGGGCCAAATTGAATTAACCGGGTACTTTTTTTAGCATTTCAACGCCGATTTGGCCAGCTGCTATTTCTCGCAAGGCTGTGACGCCAGGTTTGTTTTTGCTCTCCACTTTGGCGGCGTGACCTTGGCTCAACATACGAGCGCGGTAAGTGGCACACAAAACCAACTGGAAGCGGTTAGGAATTTTTTCAAGGCAATCTTCAACAGTGATGCGGGCCATTTAGGTACTCCAGAATTCAGGTGAGGTTCAGGGCTTGAAAGATATCAGCCCTTGCGCGGCGCTGCGCTAAATATTTGAGTCGCTGTGCATGAACGATCGCTTTTAAGTCGAATAAAGCGCGTTCAAACAACTCGTTGATTATAACGTAGTCAAATTCTCTGGCTTGTGCCATTTCGTCTGCTGCGTTCTGCAATCGCAGTGCAATCACGTCGGGTTCGTCCTCGCCTCGGTTGTGCAGCCTTGACTTCAGTTCGTCCCAACTTGGCGGCAATATAAAAATTAGCACGGCATTGGTAAATAGTCGTTTAACTTGCAGAGCGCCTTGAAAGTCAATTTCTAAAATTACATCTGATCCCTGGGCGATTCGGTCTTCTATGGCTTTACGCGATGTGCCGTATCGATGCCCGTGGACATTTGCCCACTCCAAAAAGGCGTTGGCATTGACCATTTGGTCAAATTCGGTAGGGGAAACAAAAAAATACTCGCGTCCATGCTTTTCCTGACCTCTGGGTGCACGCGTGGTGTGCGAAACCGAGGGGCTCACTTTGGCGTCGAGCTCCATGAGGGCTTTGACGAGGCTAGATTTGCCAGCCCCGCTGGGAGCTGCGACTACAAAGAGGTTGCCTGGGAAGTGTTCCATTATTCGATGTTTTGTACTTGTTCGCGGAGTTGTTCGATCAACACTTTCATATCCACTGAAATGCGGGTCATCTCCATGGTGGCCGACTTTGAGCCCAAGGTGTTGGCCTCTCGGTGCAGCTCTTGAATTAGAAAGTCTAGGCGCTTACCGATGCCCTCAGTTTTGCCGCCTTTGGCCAACAAATTATCCATTTCTTCGAAGTGAGAAACCAATCGGGTTAGCTCTTCTGCCACGTCAATGCGAATCGCAAATGCTGTGGCTTCGGTCAATGCCCTGTCTTGGGCAGCTTCGGGCAAGGTAGCGCCCTCGGTGAGGGCCATGGCTTCACGCCAACGATCTAAAAAGCGCTGTCTTTGTTGTTCGACCAATTGGGGTACCAAAGGGGCGGCTTGATTGGCGAGTGATCTTAGTTGGCCGAGTCGGTCCTGTAAGGTCTGTGCGAGCCGGGCTCCCTCGCGCTCGCGGGCGTCGCTGAGTTGTTGAAGCGTGCTTTGGGCAAGTTGAATTAGGGCTGGGCCAATGTCTGCGGGCGCTGATGTTTGCGAGGCAGTTAGCCTCAGAACATCGGCCACTGACAGGCCGTTGGCTTTGGGGAGCTGTTGTTGAACCAGCTCTTGCAGCGTAGATAAACGTTGCAATAAATCGGGCGAAGGGGGGGTAAAGCTAGCGTCGTGAGTGGTTTCTAGGTGAGCGCGTACTTCCACTTTGCCGCGCTTTAAATGCTTCATCACCAGTTCACGAATGGCTGCCTCATGCTGGCGCAGCTCCTCCGGCATTTTGAAGGTGAGGTCTAGAAAGCGGCTATTGACCGAGCGTATCTCTAAGCCCAAACGCAAGGCTGGGCTGCTCGTTGGGTTAGCCGAATCGGGCTGCAGCTCGGTTTGCGCGCTGGCATAACCGGTCATGCTGTAAATGGGCATCTTTTAGGCGTTTCGTGTCAAAGAAAAGATTATCTCAGGGCTCTGCACCCACTTGGGGAGCCGTTTAGATTGCCCGACAATCAGCGTTTTATTGATTTCTTGAAGCTAAAAATGACCACATCTCTGCCCGCCTCACGCCAAACTCGCGCTGCCGATGAGCTGCGCCCCGTTCGCATCACCCGACACTACACCATGCACGCTGAAGGATCGGTATTAATCGAATTTGGTAACACCAAAGTTTTGTGTACGGCGTCGGTTGAAGAAAAAGTGCCGGGCCACAAAAAAGGTTCAGGTGAGGGCTGGGTGACTGCCGAATACGGCATGCTGCCGCGTGCAACGCACACACGAAGCGATCGCGAAGCAGCGCGGGGCAAACAGTCTGGGCGTACTCAAGAAATTCAACGCCTCATTGGGCGTTCCATGCGTGCTGTGTTTGATTTAAAAAAACTGGGCGAACGCACCATTCATCTGGACTGTGACGTGTTGCAAGCAGATGGCGGCACGCGAACAGCCAGTATTACTGGTGCTTTTGTGGCGGCCCAAGATGCGGTGAACCAACTGATTGCTGCTGGCAAGTTAACGCAAAGCCCGATTACACAAGGCGTAGCCGCTATCTCGGTGGGAATGCTGGGCGACTTACCTTTGCTTGACTTGGAATACACCGAAGACTCGGCCTGTGACACCGACATGAACGTGGTCATGACCAGCGCAGGCCACTATGTAGAGGTGCAAGGCACCGCAGAGGGGTTGCCGTTTACTCGCGACCAGATGAATGCATTGCTAGGGTTAGCCGAAAAAGGTGTGCGTGAATTGATTGCCATGCAACAACAAGCATTGAAGGCCTAAATCGATGGCCTCCGGACTAAATCAAATTGTTTTGGCGTCAAACAACCAAGGTAAATTGGCTGAATTACAAGCCATGTTTGCGCCTTTGGGGGTTGAGCTATTGCGTCAAGGCGATTTGAAAATTGGGGAGGCCGAAGAGCCCTTTCACACGTTTGTTGAAAACGCTTTAGCTAAGGCGCGTCATGCGGCGAAGGGCAGTGGACTTCCAGCTTTGGCTGACGACGCAGGGCTTTGCGTCGATGCTTTTGGCGGACTGCCCGGTGTGCAAACCGCTTACTACGCCACTCAGTTTGGATATGAAAAAAGTGACGACAACAACGTGCGGGCATTACTTGAACAAATGGCCAATATCGAAAACCGTCGTGCAGCTTTGGTCAGCACACTGGTGGCGGTGAGGCATCCGGATGATCCTGAGCCTTTAATTGCAGTGGGGCGTGCCGTAGGCGAAATAACTCGCACACCCGTTGGTGCGAATGGCTTTGGATTTGACCCTGTGATGTTTATTCCTCGCTTTGGCAAAACATTTGCAGAGCTTCCTGTTGAGGTGAAAAACGCAAACAGTCATCGCGGTCAGGCAGCACAACTCATGCTTTCACTCATGCGTGAGCGTTGGTTCTCTTGAAAGCAAACGTGTGAGCCAAGATATTCAGCACCTTATGCGGCCGGGCACTTTGTCGTTGGGTACATTGCCTCCGTTGTCTTTGTATGTGCACTTGCCGTGGTGCTTAAAAAAATGTCCTTATTGCGACTTCAACTCCCACGAATGGCAAAGCAGCATTGCTGGCGAGTTGCCTGAGCAACGCTATCTAGATGCCCTCTGCGCGGATCTAGAGCACAGTCTGCCGATGATTTGGGGCCGAGGCGTTCACAGTATTTTTATTGGCGGTGGCACACCCAGTTTGTTTTCGCCTGCTGCAATCGACCGCTTAATTAGCGACTTGCGTGCAAGGCTTCGTTTAGAGGCTGATTGCGAAATTACGCTTGAAGCCAACCCAGGCACTTTCGAAAAAGACCGATTTAAAGCCTTTCGATCTGCCGGCGTTACCCGACTGTCAATAGGCGTACAAAGCTTTAACGATGCCCATTTGCAAGCGCTTGGGCGTGTGCATAACCGAGAGCAAGCCATTGCTGCAGTTGAGGAAGCTAGAGATGCTTTTGACACCTTCAACCTCGACTTGATGTACGCCTTGCCCGGTCAAACGTTAGATCAGTTAGACGACGACCTTGACATGGCTTTGTCTCTGCAACCGCCACATTTGTCGGTCTATCACTTGACCATTGAGCCCAATACGGTGTTTGCCAAATTTCCTCCTCAAGTGCCAGTGGATGACGAGGCCTACGCCATGCTTGACCGCATTACCGAGAGAACTGCAGCAGCAGGTTTGCATCGTTATGAAGTGTCCGCCTATGCCAAGGACAACCACCGTTGTTGGCATAACTTGAACTACTGGCAGTTTGGCGACTACCTGGGTATTGGTGCTGGCGCACACAGCAAATTGAGCTTTGCACATAGAGTGTTAAGGCAGGTGCGAAATCGCGATCCACGCTTGTATATGGCGCATGCGTTAGACGCAAAACTTGACGATAAAGCGGTAGCGCAAAGCACCGAAGTCACGCGAAGCGAGTTGCCGTTTGAGTTCATGCTGAACGCATTAAGGTTGCGACACGGCTTCTCTTTGGCCGACTTTTCTGAACGTACAGGGCTGCCTGTGACGGCTATTCAAAAAGCGTTAGAACAAGCTGAGAGCAAGGGCCTTATAACCCGCGACTTTCAGCGTGTGGCGCCAACGGAGCGGGGCTTTGACTTTTTGAGCGATTTGCAATCGTTGTTTTTGCCAGATTGACTCAAAATAGTCAAAAGGCACATTACAATGTGCCCTCAAATTCAACATGGAAGCTTGGCAGAGCGGTTGAATGCACCGGTCTTGAAAACCGGCGAGGGTGTGAGCCCTCCGTGAGTTCGAATCTCACAGCTTCCGCCAGATATTAAGCAAAGACGCCCCTCTCGGGGCGTTTTTCATTGTGCATATCAACCAACATCTCTTTAGCGACTTGTCCACCCAGTTGCAAGAAGCCTATTCTTTTGAAATTTGCTATTTGTTTTGCTGTAAAAAAATCTGAGGATCA